>CAYOTY010000255.1:0-1568 GCA_964406995.1 uncultured Microbacterium sp. | reverse complement strand
ATCGTCATCCCCGAGGACTTCAGCCAGGACCTGCTCAGCATGACCACCGGGGACTTCACCCAGCCGGCGCTGCAGTACTTCGTCAACGAGAAGGCGAGCGCGATCGCGCCGAAGATCACCGACGTCGGTGCGTCTGAACTCGACCGGCAGATCACCAGCGCGTTCACGGAACAGGTGGCGCAAGCCGCGACCGATGCGGTCAAGGATGCCGGAGATTCGGTCGAGCTGCGGCTGCTGCGCACCCGTGACGGGGCGTTGAACGCGTTCGACCGGACGACGCGGACGCTGGAATCGACCCGCGAGAACATCGCCGATCTGCAGGACGGCCTCGCATCGTCGCGCACCACGGTCTCGTCCGCGCGGGACACTCTCGGCGACGTCGATCGCACCCTGCGGGACGTGCAGGTGTCGATCGCCGAAGCCCAGTCGATCATCGACGAGACACAGCAGCAGATCATCTCGTTCACCGATGCCGCGACGCTCGCCTACGTCAAGGGAACGACATCGCTGGCCGATGCCTCGGCGTCGGCGCACGTCTCGATCACCCGGCTGACCCAGGAACTCGACCAGGCGCACGTGCGGATCGACTCGTCGATCTCCGAGGTCACGGCGGTGCTCGAGGCGAACCAGCAGTCGATCGCCCAGTTGCAGGCCCTGCTCGAGGACAGCACGCTCGACCCGGCCGTCCGCCAGCGCCTGTCCGACGCCGTCACCGCGCTGCAGGAGCGCAACGCGGCCCATCGGACCCTGCTCGCCGACCTGAAGACCCTGAACACCGACACCGCGGCCACCGTGACATCGGTGCAGGCGGCCGCGGATGCGGTGAACCAGGCGATGCAGGACACGCGAGGCGCGGCCACCGACATGCGCACCGTCATTACCGAGGCGGTGCCTTCCGTGAACGCCGCGATGTCGCAGCTGTCCGCGAGCGCCGGAGCGTTCTCGTCGGCCCTCGGGGCGCAGCAGACGGTACTCGCGCAGGCGGACGATCTCCTTGCCGGAATCGACACGCAACTGGTCTCGACGTCCGAGGCACTCGATCGTTTCGATGCCGATCTCGCGAGCATCGCGGCGGGCGTGCGGACTGCGCGCGCCGACGTGTTGGCCCTGAGCGCAGCGTCGGAGTGGAGCGCGCTCAGCACGCTGACGGGACTGAACTCCGAGCAGATCGCTTCGTTCATCTCGTCCCCGGTCGAAGTCGACGAGCAGGTCGTGTTCCCGGTCGCCTCGTACGGCTCGGCCATGGCGGCGCTCTTCACGAACCTCTCGCTGTGGATCGGGGCCTTCGTGCTCATGGTCATCTTCAAGATCGAGGTCGACACCGAGGGACTCACGGGCGTCACGGTGCGGCAGGCCTACTTCGGCCGCTTCCTGCTGTTCGGACTCCTGGCCGCCTGCCAGGCGCTGATCGTGTGCGTCGGGAACCTCGTCATCGGCGTGCAGACCGTGAGCGCCGTCGCGTTCGTCGGGACGGGTGTCCTCATCGCGCTGGCCTACGTCAGCATCATCTACGCGCTCTCGGTCGCCTTCGGTCACGTCGGCCGGGGCCTGTGTGTGCTGCTCGTGAT
>CAYOTY010000254.1:0-1581 GCA_964406995.1 uncultured Microbacterium sp. | reverse complement strand
TGCCCGAGGACGAGGCGATGGCGATGATCGTGCGCGGCTTCATCGAGCCGATCGCGCGCGAGCTGCCGATGGAGTATGCGATGGAGCTGAACAAGCTCATCGAGATGGGCATGGAAGGATCGGTCGGCTAGATGGCGGCCCAGCAGACGGCGCCCGTGGTGGCGCAGGATTCGCACGCGCATGTTGACCCGGCGGCGCAGCTGACCGGGTTCGTCCCGGTGCAGACACGTTCGGAGCGTCCGCGCTCCTTCGATCCCGCCGATTTCGGTGCGCCCAGCGGTCGCGAGGTGAACTGGAAGCATGCCCCGGTGCAGCGCCTGGTGCCGCTGTTCACCCCGGCGGCCTCGAACGATGGCGTGGACTATTCCTTCTCCTCGGGCGAGCGGTACGTCTCGATCCCCCTGGAGGCGGACGAGGCTCCCCGCGGGGAGTTCTTCGTTCCCGAGGACATCGCCTCTGCCGTCGCCTGGCAGGGCGGCGCGCAGGCCCTGCACATCCGGGTGCCCCGCGAAGAAGAGGTCTCCGAGCCGATCATGGTGGAGATCACCGGCCTCGGCGCCGACCGTCGCGCCGACGCCCATATCGTCATCGAGGCGCAGGAGCACAGCTCGGCGACGGTCGTGCTCGTCCACCGCGGCAGCGCGCAGTATGCGCAGAACGTCGAGATCCTCGCGCGCGATGGCGCGAAGCTTCGTGTGATCACTGTGCAGGAGTGGGACGATTCGGCCATCCACGCCGCGGCGCACCAGGCCCGCGTGGACCGCGACGCCTCGCTGGAGCACTTCATCGTGAGCTTCGGCGGCGGAGTCGTCCGGGTGAACCCGAGCGTCGAGCTGGCCGGGGCGGGCTCCGAGGGCCGCCTGTACGGACTGTCGTACTCGGATGCCGGTCAGCACCTGGAGAGCCAGGTGTACCTGCATCACAAAGGCCCGCACACCACCGGCGACGTGCTCTACAAGAGCGCCCTCCAGGGGGAGACGGCGCGCAGCGTCTGGATCGGCGATGTCCTCATCGGCCGTGAGGCGGTCGGCACCGACTCCTACGAGGCCAATCGCAACCTCATCCTCACACCGGGAGCGCGTGCGGACTCCATCCCCAACCTGGAGATCGAGACCGGCGAGATCGAAGGCGCCGGGCACGCGAGCGCCACGGGCCGCTTCGATGACGAGCAGCTGTTCTACCTGCAGTCGCGCGGCATCGACGAAGAGGAGGCGCGGCGCATGGTGGTGCTCGGCTTCCTCACCGACATCGTGGCCCGTCTGGGCATCGATTCGCTGGAGAAGGAGCTTCTCGCCGCGATCGAGAAGGAGCTCGCGGAGGTGAGCGCGTGAGCGCTCAGCGCGCCTGCTCCGTGGACGATCTCGTGCAGGACACCCCGCTGAAGGTGGAGCTCGACGGCGTGCCGATCGCGATCGTGCTGGACGGCGAGGGCGAGATCCACGCCATCGGAGACACCTGCACCCACGGCGACGTATCGCTGTCCGAGGGCTTCGTGGAAGACGACACGCTGGAGTGCTGGGCGCACGGCTCGGCGTTCTCGCTGCGTACCGGCAAGCCGCTGAACCTCCATGCTTTCGAGCC
>CAYOTY010000253.1:0-1612 GCA_964406995.1 uncultured Microbacterium sp. | reverse complement strand
CTCGGACTCGAGGAAGACGTTGTGGTCCGGGATGCCGGGAAGCTCCCCCTCCACGGCGGCGCGATGGGCGCGACCGGTCACCACGGCGATGCGGTCGGGGCCGGTGAGGGGTTCGAGGCGATCCCAGGTGTCGCGGAGGAGGGAGTTGCCGGAGCCCGTCAGGTCGTGCAGGAACTTCGGCGCATCCGCTCGCGACAGCGGCCAGAGCCTGCTGCCGATGCCGCCGGCGGGGATCACGGCGTAGAAGTCTTCGATCACCCCACCACCCTATAGACCTCGCCGCTCCGGGCGGCAGTCGTCGTCCGGTGCGCGGTGGACGGGCGGAATGCTCGTGTTAGGCATGCCTTCGTCGCTCACAGGCGCCCGACAGGAATAGGATATGAGGGATCGGGCGCGCCAGTGTGCGCGCAGCCGACCTCGCATCGATCAGGGAGGACGACCGTGTCCGCAAGCACTCGCTTGACACCGTCGATTTCGGAAACCACTTCCAAGGCCCCGCGCGGAACCCTTTACCGAGGACGCGAAGGCATGTGGTCGTGGGTGCTTCACCGCATCACCGGAGTCGCGATCTTCTTCTTCCTTCTGGTCCATGTGCTCGACACCGCGCTGATCCGCGTCTCTCCCGCGGCCTACAACGCGGTGCTGGGCACCTACCAGAACGAGATCATGGGGCTGGGCGAGGTCGTGCTCGTCGGCGGCATCGCCTTCCACGCCTTCAACGGTCTGCGCATCATCCTCGTCGACTTCTGGTCGAAGGGCGCGCGCTACCACCGCCAGCTCTTCTGGGGCGTGCTGGGCGTCTGGGCCGTCGTCATGGCCGGCTTCACCCCGCGCCATCTCATGAACGTCTTCTCGGGTGGCGGAGGAGGTCACTGATGTCCGCACAGACCGCCACGGCGCCCGCGCGTCGCGCCCGCAGGATCAACCTCGAGAAGTGGGGCTGGGTGTTCATGCGCGTCTCGGGCGTGCTCCTGGTCGTCCTCATCTTCGGACACCTCTTCGTCAATCTGATGATCGGCGACGGCATCCACGCACTGGACTTCGCCTTCGTCGCCGGCAAGTTCGCGAGCCCCTTCTGGCAGTGGTGGGACGTGCTGATGCTGTGGCTCGCGCTCATCCACGGCGCCAACGGCATGCGCACGATCGTCAACGACTACGTCACCCATGAGCGGGCGCGCAAGGCGCTCGTGTGGGCGATCGGCCTCGCCGCCGCTCTCCTCATCCTCCTCGGGACCCTGGTCGTCTTCACCTTCGACCCCTGTGTCGGCGTGCTCGGCGAGTTCGAGAACGTCGACAGCGTGATGTACGAGTTCTGCCAGGCAGCGGCGTGACGAAAGAACGAGAAGGCATTTCAGTGACTACCGAGAACCAGGGCTCCGTCGTTCGTGACGGCGTGCACTACCACGAGTTCGACATCGTCATCGTCGGCGCCGGCGGCGCGGGCATGCGTGCAGCCATCGAGGCCGGACCGGGCGCCCGAACCGCGGTGATCTCCAAGCTCTACCCGACGCGATCGCACACCGGCGCCGCGCAGGGAGGCATGGCGGCGGCCCTCGCCAACGTCGAGGAGGACTCCTGGGAGTGGCACACCTTCGACACGGTCAAGGGCGGC
>CAYOTY010000252.1:0-1635 GCA_964406995.1 uncultured Microbacterium sp. | reverse complement strand
CTTCGCCGTCGATCGCGGCGTGCGTCCGCTGCCGCGGAGCCTGGCGAAGGAGAGCCCGATGGGATGCCCCGGGGTCGGGTAGGGATCCTGCCCCACGATCAGCACGCGCACGTCGTCGAGCGGCTGCGCGAAGGCACGCAGCACGTTCCTGCCGGAGGGGAGGTAGCCGCGGCCGTCGGCCTGCTCGGCGCGCAGCCGGTCTCCGAGGGCCGCGATGGTGTCGGCGACGGGCGCGAGCGCCTCGGCCCAGCCGCGATCGATCAGGCCGTCGTCGGCGAGCTGCGCGAGTGTGCGTGCCATGGCTCAGTCGTCGTCGGAACGCACCTGCAGCGGCCCGCGTGCGAGCAGGTGCTGGGCGGACTGGGCCACCGGGCGCATCGTGACGAGGTCGAGGTTGACGTGCCCGGGCGTGCCGAGCGCGTAGGCGATGACATCGGCGACGTCGGCGGCCACCAGCGGCGCCTCGACACCGGCGTACACGGCCTCGGCGGCCGTCTGGTCTCCGCCGAGGCGGTTGAGGGTGAACTCCTCGGTGTAGACCATGCCGGGCGCGATCTCCACGACACGGATCGGTTCGCCGTTGAGCTCCTGCCGGAGCACGCGCACCAGCATACGCTCGGCGGCCTTGGCCGCGTTGTAGCCGCCACCGCCCGGATAGGCGACCTCGGATGCGGTCGAGGTGACGAAGAGGGTGTCGGCGTGCCCGTCCGCGGCCGCCGCGCGGCGCAGCGCCGGGAGGAACGCCGAGACCAGGCGCTGGGTCGCGAGCACATTGATGTCGTACATCCACTGCCAGTCCTCGGTCCGGCCGCCCTCGACGCTGTCGGTCCCGCGTGCCCCGCCGGCGATCTGCACGAGGGCGTGGACCGGTCCGTGCTCCTCGATCTCCCGGACCAGGGCGGATGCCGCATCCGGTGCCGTCAGGTCGCATGCCACCGCGCTCGCGCCGGTCTCGGCCGCCAGCGCCTCGAGGCGCTCGGCCCGCCGCGCGACGCCGACGACGTTCCAGCCGCCGGCGCGAAGCGCCCGCACGGTCGCCTCTCCGATTCCTGAGCTTGCCCCGGTCACCACCGCAGTTCTGTTCGCCATGCCTTCCACCGTACGACACCGACGCCTCTCGGCGATGCTCGCCGAACCGCCCGGAGTTTGTTACGTAACATTTCCCGGCGCTTGTTGACAGGGCGAGGCATCCGTACTCTCGGAACCACGGCAGAGGCCGTCACGACCGCACCCGAACCACTCCAAAGGGGGAACCAATGTCCGCACCCGAGACCTGGCGTTTCGAGACCAAGCAGATCCACTCGGGCGCCGCCCCCGACCCGGTCACCAAGGCTCGTGCGACCCCGATCTACCAGACCACCTCCTACGTGTTCGACAACGCCGACCACGCCGCGAACCTGTTCGCGCTGGCGGAGTTCGGTAACATCTACACCCGTATCCAGAACCCGACGCAGGATGTACTCGAGCAGCGCCTCGCCGCGCTCGAAGGGGGCACCGCCGCCCTCGTCCTCTCCAGCGGTCAGGCCGCATCGACCTTCGCGATCCTGAACATCGCCCAGGCCGGAGACCACTTCGTCTCCTCCAGCTCGATCTACGGCGGCACCTACAACCTCTTCAAGTACACCCTCGCCAAGC
>CAYOTY010000251.1:0-1648 GCA_964406995.1 uncultured Microbacterium sp. | reverse complement strand
ATGTCGATCACCGAGAGCTTGATCGGCCCCCACAGCTGGATCTTGGGCGAACCGGCCCCGGGAAGCTGATAGGTCGTGCCGCCCATGAAGAAGAGGTAGATGTAGCGGACGGCGAACGAGAGTCCGATCGAGACGATCATGAGCTGCACGATGCCGATGTTGCGCCGGCCCAGGGGTTTCCACAGCGCGGTGTTCACCCCCCACCCGGCGAGGGCGCCGATGATCAGCACGACCGGGAGCACCACCCACATCGGCCAGGCGTAGACCACGCCGAAGAGCCAGGCGACGATCGCTCCGAAGGTGACCATCTCGGCGTGCGAGAAGTTCGTCAGGCCCGTCGTGCCGTAGATCAGCGAGAGTCCGATCGCGGCCAGCGCCAGCAGCAGGCCGAAGTTCAGGCCATTCATGACCCGCTCGATCACCTGGTCGAGGAAGCTCGTCGTCACGCGCTCGCCGACGCCGAGGAACAGGTTCACGATCTTGGTGTTGGTGAGGCCGAACTCGACCTCGAACGATCCGCTCGTGCCCTCGACGGGCTGCAGGCCCGAGGGAAGCTGCTCGGGGTCCACGATCACTCCCTCGGGAAGGGTGTCCTCATCGACGGTGAGCGTGTACACCTCCTTCTCCGGCACGTAGAGGCGCCAGCGGCCCTCCTCGTCGGTGACGGTCTCGGCGCTGAAACCGTTGCCCTCGATCGACATGGTGACGCCGGGGACCGGTTCGCTGCCGTTGCGGATGACGCCGCCGAAGAAGAAGTCGGTCACCTCCTGCTCGGTCGCGTCCTCTCCTGCATCCTCATCCGTCTCCAACTCGATCTCGGTGGTGACGGGTGCATCGGCATCGTCTGTCTCGGCCCACGCTGCCGGCGCCGAGAACAGCAGGATCGCTGCTGCCATGAGCGTGCCGAACAGGGTGATCAACCAGGGGACAGAGCGCCGTTTTTCGACGGTCGCAACTCTCACGGGACCTCCAGGGTCATCTCGGTGCCGAAGCTCGGGTCGCAGCGGCGGTGATGAACGACGTACCTGAGCGTAAACCTTCGGTGCGGCATCCGCCTAGTGTCGGGCGTGATTGGAAACAAAATCGCAACCGGGAGCGTTTAGAATCGAAAGCCCAGCTTTCCTTGATCTGCCGCGCCGAAAGGCGTGAGAGGAGTACATCGATGTCGCAGTCCGATCCCTTCGGTTTCGTCGGTCTGACATACGACGATGTGCTGCTGCTTCCCGGGCACACCGACGTCATCCCGAGCGAGGCCGACACCTCCTCGCGGGTCACCCGCCGCATCACCGTCGCGACCCCGCTGCTCTCCAGCGCGATGGACACCGTCACCGAGGCCCGCATGGCGATCGCCATGGCGCGGGAAGGCGGCATCGGCATCCTGCATCGCAATCTCTCCATCGCCGAGCAGGCCGCGCAGGTCGACCGGGTCAAGCGCTCGGAGTCGGGTATGATCACCGACCCGATCACCACGACCCCCGACGCGACCGTCGAAGAGGTCGACACGCTGTGCGCGAAGTACCGCATCTCCGGTCTGCCGGTCGTCGATGAGGCGGGCGCGCTCGTCGGCATCATCACCAACCGCGACATGCGCTTCGTCTCGGGCTTCCAGCGCAAGACCACGCTCGTGCGCGACGTCATGACCAGCGAG
>CAYOTY010000250.1:1351-1674 GCA_964406995.1 uncultured Microbacterium sp. | reverse complement strand
CGTCCCCGGCGGCTCGTCCATCTGCCCGAAGACGAGCGCCGTCTTGTCGAAGACGCCCGCCTCCTCCATCTCGTGGATGAGGTCGTTGCCCTCACGCGTGCGCTCGCCGACGCCGGCGAACACCGAGACGCCACCGTGGTCCTGGGCCACACGCTGGATCATCTCCTGGATGAGGACGGTCTTGCCGACACCGGCACCGCCGAAGAGGCCGATCTTTCCACCCTGCACGTAGGGGGTGAGGAGGTCGATCGACTTGATGCCGGTCTCGAACAGCTGGGTCTTGGACTCGAGCTGGTCGAAGTTGGGCGCCTTGCGGTGGAGCG
>CAYOTY010000250.1:0-1341 GCA_964406995.1 uncultured Microbacterium sp. | reverse complement strand
CGCACCTCCTGGCCGCGGACCATGCCGTCGGTGGGCTTCAGCGAGATCGCGCGGACGAGATCGTCGCCGAGGTGCTGAGCGACCTCGAGGGTGATCTCGGTGGATTCCTCGCCGATCGTGATCGTCGTCTTCAGGGCGTTGTAGATCTCGGGGATCGAGTCGTGCGGGAACTCGATGTCGACGACCGGTCCCGTGACGCGTGCGACGCGCCCGACGACCGCGGTCTCGGCCTTTTCAGCCGTGGCGGTGGGTGTCATGTCTTCGTCTCTTTCTTGATGGTCTATTTGCTCGATGCGAGGGCGTCGGCGCCGCCGACGATCTCCGCGATCTGCTGAGTGATCTCGGCCTGGCGCGCGTTGTTGCGCAGGCGCGTGTAGTCGGTGATGAGCTTGTCGGCGTTGTCGCTGGCCGACTTCATCGCCTTCTGCGTCGCCGCCTGCTTGGAGGCCGACGACTGCAGCAGCGCGTTGAAGATGCGGCTCTGGATGTACACCGGCAGGATCGCATCCAGCACGGTCGCGGCATCCGGCTCGAACTCGTACAGCGGGTAGACGGCGCTGCCGGCTTCCGACTCGTCGGACTCGGCGATCTCCAGCGGCAGCAGGCGCACAGACTCGGGGGTCTGGGTCATCATGCTGACGAAGCGGTTGTAGACGAGATGGATCTCGTCCACGCCGCCCTCTTCCCCGCCGCGGGAGAAGGCATCCAGCAGGGTCGCCGAGATCTCCTCCGCCGTGTGGAAGTGCGGGGTGTCAGTGTCGCCGGTCCACTCCGCCGCCGCCGCGATGCCGCGGAACTGGAAGTACCCGACCGCCTTGCGTCCGACCAGGTAGTACACCGGCTCCTTGCCCTGCGAGCGCAGGAGCTCTGCCAGCTCCAGGCCCTCACGCAGCACCTGGGAGTTGAAGGCGCCGGCAAGACCGCGGTCGGAGGAGAGGATCACGATCGCGGAGCGACGGACCACCTCCGGCTCGCGGGTGAGCGGGTGGTCGACGTTCGAGTGCGTCGCCACCGCCGACACGGCCCGGGTCACGGCACGCGCGAAGGGCGTCGACGCCTTGACGCGCGCCAGCGCCTTCTGAATGCGCGAAGCCGCGATGAGCTCCATCGCCTTCGTGATCTTCTTGGTCGTCTGAGCAGAACTGATCTTCTGCTTGTAGACCCTGAGTTGTGCGCCCATTGTTCAGCCTCCGCCGCGATCAGCCGCGACGGCCCTTGACGATCTTCTCCTGGTTGATGTCTTCGACCTCGGCCGCACCGTGCTCCTCGTGCCCGACGGCGCCGAGGGAGTGCCCGTCGCCCGCCTGGAACTCGAGGATGAAGGCCACCGACGCCTTCATC
>CAYOTY010000249.1:0-1683 GCA_964406995.1 uncultured Microbacterium sp. | reverse complement strand
GCGGGTGCGGGTGGAGTCCTCGAAGAAGAGGTTGACGACGGTCTTGCCGCGCAGTGTCGGGAGCTTCTTCACCTCGCGGGACTGGGTCTCGGCCATGTCCTCGGCGACGTCGAGGATGCGCAGCGCCGTCTCGCGGTCGAGCGTGCGGGTGTCGAGAAGGTGCCTCATGATTCGATCGTCACCTCATCGGCGCCATCGGTCTCGCGCAGGCGCACGTTGACCCGCTCCTCGCGCGAGGAGGGGATGTTCTTGCCGACGAAGTCCGGGCGGATCGGCAGCTCGCGGTGCCCGCGGTCGATCAGGATCGCCAGACGCACCGCGGAGGGGCGGCCGATCGCCTGGATCGCATCGAGGGCGGCCCGGATGCTGCGCCCGGAGAAGAGCACGTCGTCGACGAGCACGACCGTCTTCCCGTCGATGCCCCCGGCCGGGATGTCGGTGGGCTGCGGGGAACGCGTGGGATTCTTCGCCAGATCGTCGCGGTACAGCGTCACGTCCAGGGAGCCGACCGGAGTCGCCGTTCCCGAGATCGCGCTGACGTTCCCGGCGAGGCGGGCGGCGAGGGTGACGCCGCGGGTGGGAATGCCCAGCAGCACCAGATCGTCTGCCCCTCGGTTGGACTCGAGGATCTCATGGGCGATGCGAGTCAGGGCTCGCGAGATATCGGCTTCCTGCAGCACGGTGCGCGCGCTCATTCGCCGCTCCCTTCTCCGCCTCACAGGACGGGGTTAAAGGTTGCTCGGTGGTCAGTCTACCCGCTGACGAGGACTGTCGCTGCGGCCTGTGCGCATACGACATGTGACAGCGATCAATCGTCGAGATCGGCAGGCACGTCAGCTCCTGCCTTCTTAGCGAACCATACGAGAGATGACCACTTGTCACGCCGTCCCAGACTCCGTCGATAGCGCACGATGTGTTCCAGATTCGGCCATGCCTCGGCGACGACATCGCCCCACAGGTTGAGCGCCAGGCCTCGATCGACAAGACCGGACTGCGTGTACTGGGCGAGCTTGTTCAGCAGAACGACAGCGTGATTCGCCCTGTCCCATCTGACGCTATGACGACGATGAAGCCGCCTGGCGTGACGTACAGACTTGATCCTGTAGATCTCACGCCGTCCCTGGGCCGCGTCCGCGGCGATCAGGCGTTCCTCAAGCGCCATGAAGCTCGATCGGCGAGTGGCCATACGCGACGTTATGAAAGCCAGTGCGCTAAGCACGAGAGCGATGAAGGCGACGAACGCGGTCGCCCATTCCGCTACGCTGCCCGACTGCATCACAAGTGCCGAGCTCGGCTCCGGTTCGATTTTCAGCAGAGAGAGGTTCACGATCTCCATCGTGCCGCTCGAACGGTGGCCAGACGAGCGTCTGACGAAGATCGAATCTGAGTCCCCGTTCCCGGATAGTCGCGGATCAAGCAGGGATGGTCACGTCGTGGTGCACAGCATCATCGTCGGCCTTCGAGGCGCGGATCGGGTGGCCGCTGGTGGACAGGCATCTGCCGGTCTTCAGATCCCACTTCCAGTCGTGCATGCTGCAGGTGAGGATGCCGTCCTCGTCGATCTTGCCGGTGCGGGTCAGGTCGGCGCGCAGATGCGGGCAGCGGCGCTGGACGACCCATTCGCCGATCTCGGCGTCCTCTGTCTGATCGGTCTGCTCCTGGTACCAGTTCTCGACGTACTCG
>CAYOTY010000248.1:0-1685 GCA_964406995.1 uncultured Microbacterium sp. | reverse complement strand
ACTCACCTGCCCACGGGCATCGTGGTGGCGATGCAGAACGAGAAGTCGCAGCTGCAGAACCGAGAGGCGGCGATGCGCGTGCTGCGCGCCCGCCTGCTCGCCAAGCAGGCGGAGGAAGTCGCGGCCGAGGCTTCGGCGCACCGCTCGAGCCAGATTCGCACCATGGATCGCTCCGAGCGCATTCGCACTTACAACTTCCCCGAGAACCGCATCGCCGATCACCGCACCGGTTACAAGGCCTACAACCTCGATCAGGTGATGGACGGCGCGCTGGAGCCGATCGTCGAGTCGTGCATCTCCGCCGACGAGGAGGAGAGACTCGCCACCCTCGGCGAGTGAAATCTGTCCCGATCAACCCGCCGGGAGTGGTACATTCAGCGCCATGATCACGTTCCTCATCCGTGCACTCGTCTTCCTCGCCTCGGCCGCCGTGGGCCTCATCGCCGCCGATCTGATACTCGGAGACGCCTTCGACATCACCTGGAGCGACTGGTGGGGCTTCGTGCTCGCGATCGTGATCTTCGCGATCCTGCAGAGCGTGCTGGCGCCGTGGATCGCTCGGGTCGCCAAGCGCAACGCGCCGTTCCTCCTGGGCGGCATCGGCATCGTCTCGACGTTCGCGGCATTGCTGATCGTCTGGATCCTGCCGCGCGCAGGGCTGGAGATCAACACCCTGTGGGCGTGGCTGGCCGCCCCCGTGATCATCTGGATCTTCACCGCTCTCGCCACCTGGCTCCTGCCGGCGCTGTTCCTCAAGAAGAAGGTCGAGGAGCGTCGCAAGGAGGACTGAGCGGCCGAACGCCTCGACTCGTGTCGCTGCGCGGCATCTGCCCGGGTCGTGCCTAGATGGAGTACTCGGGTGAGCCGGCTCCCGACGCGGCAGGCGGCGCCACGTGCTTGCTGCGCGGACGCGCCGGCACGCCCACGAGCACCGCATCGGGCGGCGAGTCCTTCGTGACCACGGCGTTGGCGCCGACGACCGAGCCCGCGCCGATCGTGATCGGCCCCAGGATCTTCGCCCCAGCGCCGACGAGGACGCCGTCCTGAAGGGTCGGATGCCGCTTGCCGCCCGCGCGCACCCGGCCCCCGAGGGTGACGCCGTGATAGAGCATGACGTCGTCGCCGACCTCGGCGGTCTCGCCGATGACCACGCCCATTCCGTGATCGATGAAGAAGCGGCGACCGATCTGCGCGCCGGGATGGATCTCGATGCCGGTCAGCCAGCGGGCGATCTGCGAGCCGGCGCGGGCGAGGAAGCGCAGCCTCCAGCGCCACAGGCGGTGGTTGATCCGGTGCGCCCAGATCGCGTGCAGACCCGGATAGAGCAGGGCGATCTCCAGCCCGCTGCGCGCGGCGGGGTCGTGCGTGCGCGCAGCGGCCACATCCTCTCGGATACGGCTGAAGACGCCCATGGGAGTCAGTTCTCTCGGAGGTCTTCGAACAGCGCGGTCGTCAGATAGCGCTCGCCGGTGTCGGGGGAGATCACGACGATCGTCTTGCCCGCGTTCTCCGGGCGTGCGGCGACCTGGAGGGCGGCGCCCACCGCGGCACCGGTGGACATGCCGACGAGGAGCCCTTCCTTGGCGGCGAGCTCTCGCGCCACCCGCAGCGAGTCCTCGAACTCGGCGGTGATCACCTCGTCGAGCACCTCGCGGTCGAGCACGTCGGGAACGAAGTTCGGGCCG
>CAYOTY010000247.1:0-1758 GCA_964406995.1 uncultured Microbacterium sp. | reverse complement strand
CGGAATCGCGCTTGGTGGGAAGGGTGGAGGGGAAGATCTCGAGGGACTCGAGGATCTCCAGCTCCGCCTCGCCGTTATGACGGGCGCGCTCGAGGAGACCATGGAGCGAGCCCATGTTGTGCGTGCCGAAGACGACATCGACCCAGGGCGCCTTGTCGAGGACGGTCTGCTTGTCCATCTGCGCGAGGCACCCGCCGACGGCGATCTGCATGCCCTCGTGCTTGTCCTTGCGCGACTTCAGGTGCCCCAGGGTGCCGTAGAGCTTCCCCGCGGCATTGTCTCGGACGGCGCAGGTGTTGATGATGACGACATCGGCTTCTTCGCCGGATGCCGCGGGAACATAGCCGGCGCTCTCCAGCGAGCCCGAGAGCCGTTCGGAGTCGTGCACGTTCATCTGGCAGCCGAAGGTGCGCACTTCGTAGGTGGGCATGTGCCCATCGGCGTCGACGGCGGCAGGCGACGGTGCGATGAGAGTCGGTTCGCTCAGCGGAGTAGTCATGATGAAGCCATTCTACGAGCGTCTGCCGTACCCGACACCGAGACGAGCCCGCCGGTCAGTCCGCGTCGCGGAAGCGCACGCCGGTGGCGCCTCGCCCCGAGGCCTCGTGCAGTGCTTGTTTGGCTGCCCCCATCGCGACGGAACCGCCGAAGCCGCGTCGGGCGAGCTGACCGACCAGGCGCCTCAGTGCGGTGTCGGCGTCGAGCCTCGTGAGTGAGCGCGCCTTGCCGCGGGCATATTCCAAGGCTCGTTCCGCGTCGTCATCGGGAAGCTCGGCGAGGGCCTCGTCGATGAGGTGGCGATCGAGGCCGCGCTGGGCGAGACTACGCGCGAGCGCCGCCCTCCCCTGGTTGCGTCGCTCGACGCCGGCGCGCACCAGCAGTTCTGCCAGCACGCGATCGTCGAGATACCCGCGCCGCAGGCAGTCGTCGATGATCTCATCGGCGTCGGCTTCGGCAAGACCTTCACCGCGCAGCAGGAGGCGCGCCTCGGAGACCGACAACGCCTTCGCCCGGAGCTTGCGCAGCAGAACGCGCTCAGCAGCCTCACGACGCTCTGCGGGCTCGGGTTCGGGTTCGGGGTCAGGTTCGGGCTCGATCGGCCGGACGGGATCCTCCACCCGGAACTCAGCGACCCCCGCTCCGACCGGTTCCACTGCGCGCAGCACAGGGCGTCTCGTCTCTGCCTCTGCGCCGGTCGCCTCCGAGCCTTCGGCGCGCCGGAGGCGACCGTGTGCGGGGTGGCGTTCGCTGGGCGACTCCTCGCGAAGCGATCTCTCGTCGGTCGTGCGGCCGAACAGCGGGATCACAGGGGCGACCCCGACAGACTCCCTGTCTGCGCCGCCCTGGTCTCCGTATGGCATCAGCCTTCTCCGATTTCGACGCACCGTTCCTGAGCAGAGGCTTGCTCAGGAACGGTGCGCAAACGAATCATCCTCGACGACGGCTCAGGCCGGACGCCGCTCGGCGAGCTCGTCTACGGCATCAGCCTCGCCTACGGCGACCGCGCCGCCGATGCCGAGCTTCTGCTTGATCTGGGTCTCGATGGCCAGCGCGACGTCATCGTTCTTGATGAGGAAGTTGCGCGCGTTCTCCTTGCCCTGGCCGAGCTGGTCACCGTCATAGGTGTACCAGGAGCCCGACTTCTTCACGATGCCGTGCTCGACGCCGAAGTCGATGAGCGAGCCTTCACGCGAGATGCCCGTGCCGTAGAGGATGTCGAACTCGGCCTGCTTGAACGGCGGGGCCATCTTGTTCTTG
>CAYOTY010000246.1:0-1798 GCA_964406995.1 uncultured Microbacterium sp. | reverse complement strand
CGATCATGTCCGGGTCGCTCATGCGCGAGACGCCGCCCTGGGCGCGGATGTCGGCGGGCACGCGCTCGAGGGCCATGACGGCGACGGCTCCGGCGTCTTCGGCGATCTTCGCCTGCTCGGGTGTGACGACGTCCATGATGACGCCGCCCTTGAGCATCTCGGCGAGGCCGCGCTTGACGCGGGCGGTTCCGGTGGTGGTTTCTGCAGCGGGCATCGGGGACCTCTCAGGATCGGAAGTTTTGACCTATGCCAAAACTTACCACTGTTGCAGGACAAAGATAGACTCAGAGGCACCATGACCACCCAGATCACCGGATCCACGGCGAGCGAGATCGCCGACAGCGTGCGCGCCCTCCGTGAGCGCGGCATGCTCGCGCCGGGCGAGCTGCTCCCCTCGGTGCGGGATCTCGCCGCCGCTCTGGGCGTCAACCGGAACACGGCCTCGGCCGCCTATCAGCAGCTGCAGGCCGCCGGCATCGTCGTCAGCCGGGGGCGGGCGGGCACCACGATCACCGACTCCGGGCGCGGCCCGCAGGAGGGCTACTCCCCCGGCACTGTGTTGCGCGACATCGGCACGGGCAACCCCGACCCGACCCGTATCCCCGACCCGGGCCCGGCGCTGGCCTCCCTCGCCGGGCGACCGGTGCTCTACGGAGAGCCGGTGATCGATCGGGACCTGGAGGGCTGGGCACGCGACTGGTGCGCGAACGACCTGAACCGAGCGGACTTCGCCATCACGGTCACCAGCGGCGCCGTGGATGCCGTCGAGAGGCTCCTCGCCCAGGCGCTCATGCGCGACGACGCCGTCGCGCTCGAGGACCCGTGCTTCCTCGCCAGCATCCACACCGTGCGCCTCGGCGGCTACCGCGCCGTGCGCGTGCCGGTGGATGAGGAGGGGATGACGGTGGAGGGCCTGCAGGCGGCGCTGGATGCCGGCATCCGCGCCCTGGTCTGCACGCCCCGCGCACAGAATCCCACCGGGGCGAACCTCTCCCCCCGCCGTGCTGCCACGCTTCGTGCGCTTCTGGCCGACCACCCCTACGTGCTCATCATCGAGGACGACCACTACTCGCTGCTGGCCCAGCATCCCTACGAATCGCTCATCAGCGCCGCGCACCAGCGGTTCGCGCTCGTGCGCTCGGTCTCGAAGTTCCTCGGTCCGGACATGTGCCTGGCGATCGCCGGGACCGACCGTACGACCGCCGAAAGGCTCGCGATGCGGCTGAGCCCCGGGACGACGTGGGTCAGTCATCTGCTGCAGCGCCTCGCGGTCACGCTGCTCTCCGACTCCGATGCACGGCAGCAGATCGCCGATGCCGGAGCCCACTATGCCGCCCGCAACGACGCCTTCGCCACACGGCTCGCCGAGCGCGGACTCGCCGCGACCGCGGGCGACGGTCTCAACCTCTGGGTCCGCCTGCCCGTTCCCGCCCGCCTCGCCACCGAGCGCCTCATGCGCCGCGGCTGGCTGGCGCGCACCGGTGACGAGTTCGCCATCGAGCCCGCGGAATCCTCACGCCACCTGCGTCTGACGGTCCACGACCTCGCCGAGGAGGAGATCGCGGCCCTGATCGAGGATCTCGCCGACGCCGTAGCGTGACCAGCGCGTGCGCGGTCGGCATCGGCGGAATGAGAGGATCGAGGGATGACAGTGCTCTCGATCCAGTCCGCCGTCGCCTATGGTCACGTCGGCAACTCCGCCGCCGTCTTCCCGCTGCAGCGCATGGGGGTCGAGGTGATCCCGGTCTACACGGTGAACTTCTCCAACCACACCGGCTACGGCGCCTGGCGCGGGCCG
>CAYOTY010000245.1:0-1801 GCA_964406995.1 uncultured Microbacterium sp. | reverse complement strand
GCGTCTTCGCCTCGCGGAACGGGTCGAGGTAGGCCGTGGAGACATCCGGGATCAGCTGCATGTCCGACTCGTGGATGTTCGCGAAGCCGCGGATGGAGGAGCCGTCGAACAGCTGGCCGTCGGTGAAGAACGCTTCGTCGACCGTGGCGGCCGGGATGTTGAAGTGCTGCTGCACGCCGGGGAGGTCGGTGAACCGGATGTCAAGGAACTTGACGTCGTTCTCCTTGATGTAGCTGATGACCTCGGATGAATCACTGAACATGTGTGGACTCCTGAATCGGGCGGAATACGGCGTTAAGCCACCTGCAGGCTATGGGGAGGCGGTTTCCCGGTCGTGACCGCAATGTTTCCGGCATGTTACACGCCGATCGTTAGGCTGGAGACATGACGGTGACGGAGAACGATTACCCGGGCGCGCGGCTCGGCCTTCCCGAGTCCGGTGCCGGAAGCATCGCCCACCTCGGTCGACGTGTCTTCGCCCTGATCCTCGACTATACGGCGGCCACGCTTCTGGCCGTGGCGTTCTTCCGCTACGACCCCTGGGCGCTGCCCGCGGAGGCGGGGGTCCTGCACTTCGCTCCGATGATGATCTTCGCCGGTCTCCAGATCGTCTTCATCCCGACTCTCGGGGGCAGTCCCGGGCACCGGATCCTGGGCATGCGGCTGATGCGTCCCGGCGGCGGCTGGGTGGGGCTGTGGCGTCCGATCGTCCGCACGGCTCTGCTGGTCATCGTGCTGCCGGCGGTCGTGTGGGACGCCGACCACCGCGGCCTCCACGACAAGGCGGCCGACACCGTGCTGGTGCGCGCCTAGCCTCCTCCGGCACCCTGCGCGCCTCACTCCCTGCCGCGGTTGCGGCGGCGGGTCTGCTTCGGCGCCCGCCCGCCGAGGAACGACTTCGCCGGGTCGATGAAGAATCCCTGGCGGAGCGTCTCGCGACCGATCAGCATTCGGAATCCCATCTCGTCTCGATTCGTCAGAGTGACCTCGGCTGCCACCTCGCGGCCGGCCAGCACCACGGTCATCAGGATCACGACCCTCTGCTGGACGTGACCGGAGGAGCTGCGCACGAGCCGGCGATCGTGCACCGGAGCCTCGACCTGCGTGATGTCCTCCCGGCTGTCCTGCCAGGGGCGCACGAGGAAGCGCACCCAGGCGCGACCGTCGCGTTCGAACTCGGCGATCTCGAACGCATGCAGCGAGGAACTGCGCGCACCGGTGTCGATCTTGGCCTTGATCCACTCGATCCCGGCATCCGGCAGGCGTGCCCATTCCCGCCACCCGATGAGCGTGTTTGAATGGAGAGCCTCGTTCACCTCTTCATCCTTGCAGGAACGCCGTGAAACTCGCTGTTCTCTCCCGTGCGCCGCACTCGTACTCCACTCAGAGGCTGCGTGCAGCGGCCCTGCAGCGAGGGCACCACGTGAAGGTGCTCAACACGCTGCGCTTCGCGATCGACCTCACCGCGGACGAGCCCGACCTGCACTACCGGGGCAAGCCGCTGAGCGACTACGACGCGATCCTGCCGCGCATCGGCAGCTCCATCACCTATTTCGGCACGGCCGTGGTGCGGCAGTTCGAGCAGATGGACGTCTACACCCCCAACACCTCCAATGGCATCAGCAATGCTCGCGACAAGCTGCGCGCGAACCAGATCCTCTCCCGGCACAACATCTCGATGCCGCCGACGGCCTTCGTGCGCAACCGCGCCGACGTGCGCCCCGCCATCGAGCGCGTCGGGGGAGCACCGGTGGTCATCAAGCTGCTGGAGGGCACGCAGGGCATCGGCGTCATCCTCGCC
>CAYOTY010000244.1:0-1812 GCA_964406995.1 uncultured Microbacterium sp. | reverse complement strand
CTCGAGCAGATCGGCCAGTCCATTGCGGATCTGCTCGGCACGGAGGAGGCGGGAGGTGAGCTCGCCGATGCGGGTGAGGTTGATCGCCAGATCCATCGCCTGCTCGGTGAACTGGTCGAACGCGATGCCGTAGGCGTCCTCGTCCAGCTCGCCGTCCGGCGTCCGGTACTCGTTCGGGTCGGGCGCCTCGGGGAACGTCTCTGCGAGCAGATCCATCACCGGCGTGCCTTGGTACTCGTCGATGAAGGCGTGCGGTTCACGCAGGTGCTGCGCCTCGCGGGTGTTCATGTCGATGTGCTTCAGCGACGCTTCCGGGAACCACCACGACTCCACGGGGTGCGTCACGGCGCCGCGTTCGTCGAGCACCGGCACATCGTTGATGCCCTCACCCCAGTTGGTCAGCAGGGTGTGCAGCATGTGCGCGGCCTGCTCGCGTCCTGTCCCGGTGACTTGGAACACCACCGGGATCGTATGCGGGTCCATCTCCTCGGGCATGCGCTCCTCCTTCCGTGGGCCGGGATCGCCGCCGGCGCATCAGGCAGGTACGTCACCGCGTCACGCCCGGGCCCTGCGACGGTCCGTGACCGGTCGGGGCGGTGCCCTGGTGCAGCCCGGATTCGCGGCGGATCAGCGCGGACGCGATCTGGCGGGTGGCCTGCTGACCGACCGGCGGCACCTCAGCCAGGGGAAGCTGCGTGAGGGTGACTTGCGGGTACGGGGTCGCTTCACGCAGCGCCTCCAGCCACCGGTCCACATCTGCCGGGGTCCGCCACTCGGAGAGGGGAGCGTGGGCGCGGAGGAACTCCTCACCTCCGGCGAACGCCTCGGAGTCGGCGAGCTCCTGATAGACCTCCTCGGCGAGCTGCCGCGCCAGCGCGGTGCTGTGCGGTCCGATATGGATGGTGGGCTCCACCTCGGGGTCGTCCGACCAGGTGATCACCCCGACGGCGACCGGGCGGTGCCGGGTCGCGGCGGCGCGAGTGGCGAGCAGGGTCCGTGAGTCCAGCCCGTCGCCTCCCGTCCGGCGGACGATCGCGGAGATCTGTTCGAGGGCAGCCGCCGGCTGCTGGGTGCGGTCGAAGCGTCGCAGGATCTGGTCGATGTCTCCCAGCGCACGGGAGTCGATGTTCCCCCGCGGTACAGTCGCGGCGGCCACGCCGTTGGCGCTGAGCCGTGAGGGGCCGACCAGCAGCTGCACCGGTCGTCCGGCGATATCCGTTGCGTCGTAGAGTCCTTCGGGTACCTCGCCGGCGGCTTCGCTCGCGTGGCCTGCGAACAGCGGCTCCGATTCGGGGAAGTCGGGGTTGGGGATCTCCACGTATCGATCGGCGGCTGCGAGGGTGACCTCGAGCTGGCGCAGTTCTGCTTCGGTCAGCACCCGCGATGGAGAGGGCAGCTTTGCCTCCTCGTCGACGAGCGCACGGAGCACCTCCACCGTAGTCAGGTCGGCGAGGAAGGTCTGATGCAGCGACGCGGGCAGATCCCGTGCCGGGTAGGCGTCCTGGCCGTGCGCCCACGACACGATGCCCTCCCCGCCCCGTTGCGCGGACGCTCCCGCCCAGGCCATTGCGGTCACGGCGTTGTCGACGATGTCCTTCGCCTGCCGCCACGAGCGTGCGGCGACATCGAACACGACGGGGACGCGCACGCTCCAGATCTGCTCGATCGAGGATGCCGCGGGGATGGTCAGTCGTCGGGCCTCGGGCCGCTCCCAGCCGTCGGGCGTCCAGAAGGACGCCGTGCCGGCCACCGGGTCGGGGTGGGGATTGTGGATCGTGAGGGTGATCTTCGTCGTCGAGTCGGGCGCGACGA
>CAYOTY010000243.1:0-1897 GCA_964406995.1 uncultured Microbacterium sp. | reverse complement strand
GGTGTCCGGGTTCCAGGACCCGTGGCATCCCGCCGCGCTGCAGCTGATCAAGGCCACCGGCGACGGCGGCCGGGCCAACGGCAAGCCCGTCGGCATCTGCGGCGAGGCTGCGGCCGACCCGCTGCTGGCCGTCGTGCTCGTCGGTCTCGGCGCCAGCACCCTCTCCATGGCGCCGACGGCCCTGGCCGACGTGCGCGCCATGCTTCTGCAGCACACCCGCGAGGATGCCGAGCGCATCGCCGCGGCCGCCCTCGCCGCCAGTGATGCGGCATCCGCCCGAGCCGCGGCCCAGGCCGCTGCCGGATCCCCCGCCGCCTAGCTGGACCTAGCGCGGTCAACCCGAAGAAGGAGAACCACCAAATGACAACGGCGTCTACCCCCACCACGGGGGCCAACCGAGCGCGAGTGGGAGTACAGCGCTTCGGCACGTTCCTCTCGGGCATGATCATGCCCAACATCGCGGCGTTCATCGCCTGGGGCCTCATCACCGCCCTGTTCATCGATACCGGCTGGGTGGGTGTCAATGGGCCTGTCGAGGCCTGGCAGTGGTCGGAGAACTACATCCTCGGTGGCGGCACTGCTCCTGACGGGACGGTGTACCCGGGGCTGGTGGGACCGATCATCACCTATCTGCTGCCCACGCTCATCGCCTACACCGGCGGCCGCATGGTCTACGGTGTGCGCGGCGGTGTCGTCGGGGCCGTCGCGGCGTTCGGCGTCATCGCCGGCGCGTCCGGCACGATCATGTTCCTCGGCGCGATGATCGCCGGCCCGCTTTCGGCGCTGATCCTCAAGTACGTCGAGAAGCCGTGGCAGGGCAAGATCAAGGCCGGCTTCGAGATGCTCGTCGACAACTTCGCGGCCGGGTTCGTCGCGTTCTTCACCGCTCTCGCGGCGTTCTTCTGGCTGGCACCGGTCGTCAAGTGGGTCACCGACGTCTTGGGTGGCGCGGTGGGCTGGCTCGTCGAGAACGGGCTCATCCCTCTGGCCAGCATCATCGTCGAGCCGGCGAAGGTGCTGTTCCTCAACAACGCCATCAACCACGGCGTGTTCACCCCACTGGGAATCCAGCAGGTGGACGAGATCGGCCGCAGCCTGCTGTTCCTGGTCGAGGCCAACCCCGGCCCCGGTGCCGGCCTGCTGCTGGCGATCTCGGTGTTCGGTGTCGGCGCCGCGCGGGCCACAGCGCCCGGCGCGTTCATCATCCAGTTCCTCGGAGGCATCCACGAGGTGTACTTCCCGTACGTCCTGGCCAAGCCGTTCCTGATCATCGCGATGATCGCCGGTGGGATGACGGGGGTGCTCACCAACGTCATCTTCCAGTCCGGTCTGGTGGCTCCTGCTTCGCCGGGCTCGATCTTCGCGGTGCTCATCCAGACCGCACCGGGCAGCCACCTCGGTGTGATCCTGTCGGTCGTGTTCTCAGCGGCAGTCACCTTCGCCGTCACGGCGGCGATCCTGCTGGCCACGCGCAAGCGCGACCTCGCTGCGGACGAGCTGGGCACCGCGAGCTTCGAGGCGGCGATCGCCAAGACCGAGGCGAACAAGGGCAAGTCCTCCGGCGCACTGTCCGGCCTGCGCGCCGGCGCGGTCGCCAACGAGGCACTCGAGGGTGACCAAGTGCCACTGGCAGCGGATCTCGCCGCGGATGCCGTCGCCGGCGTCACCGCGACGAAGACGGTCAAGAGCATCGTGTTCGCGTGCGACGCGGGCATGGGCTCGTCGGCCATGGGCGCCAGCGTGCTGCGCAACAAGATCAAGAAGGCTGGCGTTGAGGACGTCACGGTCGTCAACAAGGCGATCGCGAACCTCGACGGCAGCGAGGACCTGGTCATCACCCAGCAGCAGCTGACCGACCGTGCACGGGGAGCTAACCCCCATGCGATCCATGTCTCGG
>CAYOTY010000242.1:0-1928 GCA_964406995.1 uncultured Microbacterium sp. | reverse complement strand
GACGACGCCGACCGTGAGCGCGCCGAGCGAGCGGGCGATGCGTGCGACGACGGGGGCGCCGCCGGTCCCGGTGCCGCCGCCCTCTCCTGCGGTGACGAAGACCATGTCGGCGCCGGTGAGGGCCTGCTCGATCTCTTCGGCGTGATCTTCGGCAGCACGACGACCCACCTCGGGGTCGGCACCGGCTCCGAGGCCGCGGGTGAGCTCACGGCCCACGTCGAGCTTGATGTCGGCGTCGCTCATCAGCAGCGCCTGCGCGTCGGTGTTGATCGCGATGAACTCGACGCCGCGCAGGCCGAGCTCGATCATGCGGTTCACGGCGTTGACGCCGCCACCACCGACGCCGACGACCTTAATCACGGCGAGGTAGTTCTGGTTGTGGCTCATGCCGGCCTCCGTTGTTCGAGCCTGCACCGGGTGAAACCTTAACCCTCTACTTGAGGTATAAAGAATTTCCCGGTATTGTTTTCCTGCTCTCGACGGTAAGCGCGCCGAACCCCCTCGCCTCGCAGCGACACGCGCGTGTCCGGCAACCGTCGAGAAGAAGTTCCCCGCTCAGCCCCTCGCGGCGGCGTCCGTCGAGGACACGGCCTGACCCATCGAACGGAAGGCGCCCGCTCAACCCACGACGACGGCATCCGGGGAGGACACGTCGTAATGTGCGGCGCCCGGATGCGCCTCCATCGTGCGCTCGAGGACGATCGCCTTCTCGGGTGAGCGCTCGGTGCTCCCCCACACCACCGTCGTTCCCGAGGCGAGGCGCAGGGTCACGTCGTCGGCGGACGAGGCCGAGACGCGCACAAGCTGATCGCGGATGCCCGCCGGCACTGAGCGCACGATGATCCCCGCTGCGGAGAAGGCCGCCGTGCCCGCCCCTCCCTGGATCTCCAGCACCGGCTGACCCTCGGGCCGCGCCGCGGTCGTCGCCAGCGCCACCCCTGCCTGGTCGACGAGCGTGTACCCGGCCGCCGACTCGATCACGCCCACCGGCGTCCGCTCCACGATGCGCACGGTCAGCTCGTGCGGCGGTCGCGCCTCGAGCGCATAGGTCTCGATGAGGGGAAACCCCGTGAGCGCCTTCTTGATCTCGCCCTCGTCGATCAGCGCCAGCGGAGTGCCGATCTGGCCCGCCAGCGCCGACTCGACCGTGGCCGCATCGAGCGCCTGCGTCCCCACGACCGTGATCCGCTCCAGCGCGAACAGCGGACTGTACGCGGCCGCGACGCACCCCGCGATGAGGACGAGGACGGCACCGAGACCCCCCAGCCACACCAGCCGGCGCCGACGCGCGCCCTTCGTGAATCGCCGGATCTCCGCCCGCAGCGCCTTGCGTCGCGCCCGTGCGGCCCGCCAGACATCGCGGGAGGTGACCGGCGCATCCTCCGCAGCGCTGTCGCGGCCGTCGTCATCGGGACCGGCCCCGTCGGGACCCGTGGCGTCGAAGCCTGCCTCGTCCGAGGCGGGCTCGGCGGGGTCCGGCGATGCCGACCATGCCGAAGGGGAGAGCGCCGGATCGGCCGGGACCGGCGCTGCGTCCTTCGCCCTTCGTCCGGACGGTGCCCGCGTCGCTGTCGAGGGCACCGACTGCGGCGGCGCCGGAGGACCGGGAAGAGGCGCGGGTCGACGCATCGCCTACTCCCCCGCAGTCGCCCTGAGGGCGTCGAGGACCTGCGGGATGATCAGGTACACGTTCCCGCAGCCGAGGGTGATCAGGAAGTCGCCCTCGCGGGCGATGCTCGCCGTGTAGTCCGCGGCCTCCTGCCAGTCCGGCACGTAGTGCACCTTCGAGGGGTCGGCGAAGGCGCCGCTGACGAGCTCCCCCGTCACTCCCGGCACCGGATCCTCCCGCGCCCCGTACACGTCCAGCATCACGGTGTGATCGGCCAGCTCTTCGAGCACCTCCGCGAACTCGCGGTACATGTGCTGGG
>CAYOTY010000241.1:0-1933 GCA_964406995.1 uncultured Microbacterium sp. | reverse complement strand
GAGGCCTTCAACATGCTGAAGTCGCTCGTCGAGGTCAAGGACGTCCCGACCTCCAAGCCTACCGCGGTCAAGGGCGGCACCGCCGTCGCGCGACCGATCCCGGCCGAGGTCGACTTCGAGATCGGTGAGACGATCACCATCAAGGAGGGTTCGTTCGCGGGTCTTCCCGGCTCGATCAGCGAGATCAAGCCCGAGAGCGGCAAGCTCACCGTGCTCGTCTCCCTCTTCGAGCGCGAGACCCCCGTCGAGCTGTCGTTCGACCAGGTCACCAAACTCTGACGAGGCGGGTCTCCTTCGCGCGCTGAGATTGCTCCGCGCGAAGTCCTCGCCCTCGTCCAGAACGTCCCGCAGGCTCCGGTCGGCGGGACGTTCTGCTTTCTCTGGGCGCGAGCCGGACCGATGCGGTAGCCTGCACCTCAGGATTACGTATCCGAAAGGTGTCAGTATGAACAAACAGTATGCACTTGTGCAGTTCGCGACCTCGATGGATACTGAAACTGTGCGGGTGGGCATCCTTGCGGGCGGCCTCGTAAGAGATGCGACGACTGCCCTCCCATGGCGGAGCACGCTCGATCTCCTGCAGGAGTGGGAGGAGGCATCCGCTCGGCTGCGGGCTCTCGATCTCGACACGCTGCCCATCGCTCAGGACGCCCGGCTGATCGCACCCCTCACTTTCCCGTCCAAGATCTTCTGCACCGGGGCCAACTACTTCGCGCATGCCGCGGAGATGGGCACGCAGCGGCCCGACCCCGAACAGCCTCCGTTCTTCTTCCTCAAGGCGCCGACGACGACAGTGGTAGGCCCCGATGCGGACATCTACGTCGACGACGTCGCCGGTTCCCGGATCGACTGGGAGGGCGAACTCGCCGTCGTGATCGGGCGCCGCTGCGCGAATGTCGCCTCCGAGGACGCGATGTCGGTCATCGCCGGATACCTCGTCGCCGACGACCTGTCGGCGCGCGGGCGATTCGCCCGGCCGGATGCGGTCGCGCCGCCCTTCGCCTGGGACTGGACGTCGATGAAGAGCCTGGACGGCTTCTGCCCCATCGGGCCCGGGATCGTTCCCGTCTGGCAGGTAGACGACCCGCAGGCGCTGCGGATCCGGCTCGCCGTCAACGGCCAGATGAAGCAGGACGACACGACTGCCGACATGGTCGTGAAGATCCCGCAGATCGTCGCGGCCGCCAGTCGCATCGCCACCCTCGAACCCGGAGACCTCATCCTCACGGGAACCCCCGCCGGGGTCGGGGCGCCGCAGGGGGACTTCCTTCAGCCCGGTGACGAAGTGGTCGTGACGATCGAGGGCGTGGGCAGCATCCGCCACCGCATTCACAAGCGTTCCTGATCTGCACGATCTCGCAGATCTGCACAGAATCGCAGAGATTCACGGAATGCCTGCGAAGAAGTGCGGATCTGCGACGTTATGCGGGTGGAAGCGATGATGTGCGGCATCGGCTAAGATAGTGAGGTTGATCCCGCGAGGATCGGCAACCCCCACCACGCTCAGGGAATCGCCTGCGGTGTGGAAGCGCGTCCGGAGGGCGCACGACAAGGAGAGAGAAATGGCACCGAAGAAGAAGGTGACCGGCCTGATCAAGCTCCAGATCAACGCCGGTGCCGCCAACCCGGCGCCGCCGATCGGCCCCGCGCTCGGTCAGCACGGCGTCAACATCATGGAGTTCTGCAAGGCGTACAACGCCGCGACCGAGTCGCAGCGCGGCAACGTCATCCCCGTGGAGATCACGGTCTACGAAGACCGCAGCTTCACGTTCATCCTGAAGACCCCGCCGGCGGCGGAGCTCATCAAGAAGGCCGCTGGGCTGCCCAAGGGCTCGGCGACGCCGCACACGGTCAAGGTCGGCAAGATCACCAAGGACCAGGTCCGCCAGATCGCCGAGACCAAGATGGCCGACCTCAACGCGAATGACGTCGA
>CAYOTY010000240.1:485-1987 GCA_964406995.1 uncultured Microbacterium sp. | reverse complement strand
GGAGATCCTGTACGGTCCGGCGCCCGTCGCCGACGGCACGGCGAACCTCATCGGCGCGCTGAAGAAGTCGATGGCCACGACCGGGTACTCCGATCTGAAGGAGTTCCAGCGGGTCGAGGTCGTGCTCGCACCTTACGAGCAGATCTGATCGGCGCCGCATCCACAGTGTCTGTCCCGCCGGTTGCCGAGCCCGCCGAGGCGTTCCCGTCCACGCTGGGCGAGGTGATGCGGCGCCCTCGGTGGATCGGGCTGCTGGGCCTGGCGCTCGTGGTCGCCGCCGTGTTCGCCTGGCTCGGCCAGTGGCAGCTGGGCAACGCCATCGACACCGATCCGCCGCCGCCCGGCATCACCGAGGAGGTGCGACCTCTGGCGGAAGTCGTGGAGCCCGGCGAGTACCTGCCCGAGCCTCTCGTCGGGCAGCGTGTGATCACCGGCGGTGACTGGGTTCCCGGCGACTTCCTCATCGTCTCCTCCCGTTTCAACGAGGGCGAGGAGGGCTACTGGGTGACCGGGCAGCTGCGCGTGGCCGAGCGCACCTCGATCGCGGTGGCCCTGGGCTGGACGCCGGATCGGCAGGCGGCGGACGCCGTGGCATCCGCCCTGAACGCCGATCCGCCGGCGGCCCCCGAGATCACCGGGCGTCTGATCTCCGACGAGGGTGCCCAGCTGCCCCCGCCCGACGATGTCCAGCGCATGAACCGGATGTCGCCGGCGATGCTGCTGAGCCGCTGGCACGACATCGAGCAGCTCCATGTCTACCGGCCCTATCTCGCCTCGACCACGGCGCCCGAAGGTCTCATCGACATCGTCTCGCCGCCGCCGGCGGAGGGTTCGCCGGTCAACTGGCTCAACGTCTTCTATGCGATCGAGTGGGCCATCTTCGCGGGCTTCGCGTTCTACATCTGGTATCGCCTGGCGCGCGACGCCTGGGAGCGCGAGGTCGAGGAGTTCGAGGAGGCCCGGGCCGCCTGAGCCCTCCTCTGAACCGCGAGAATGCTTCTGACGGACGAGAATACGGCTATTACCCGCTGTCTCGTCCGTCAGAAGCAGTCTCGCGGTCCGCGCGGGAGAGGGCTTCTCGCGCGCGGAGGGCTTCAGGCACGCGGATAGGATAGAGGTATGCCCGAACCCAAAGTCGCCAGCTTCCCGGCGATCCGCGGGGCGCTGAAGTTCTACCAGATCGCCTCGATCGTCACCGGCGTCATGCTGATCCTGCTCGTGCTGGAGATGGTGCTGAAGTACTCGCCCATCCACGTCGAGCTCTTCGCGGGAGGATCGGGCGGCCTCCTCTGGTTCGCGCCGGTCTTCGCCGGCCCCGGCTGCGAGTGGTACTCGCTGTTCGTCCCGGGCGGCATGGGGTGCGAGATGGAATCCGGCGGAGACGGCGTGAACATCTCGCTGCTGATCCTCATCTCGCATGGCTGGTTCTACGTCGTCTACCTGTTCGCGTGCTTCCGGGTGTGGAGCCTGATGCGCTGGCGGTTCGGACGATTCATCCTGCT
>CAYOTY010000240.1:0-475 GCA_964406995.1 uncultured Microbacterium sp. | reverse complement strand
CATGGAGGTGCGCGTGGCCCGTGACGTGAAGGCCTATCTCGCCGAGCGCGAGGCGGCTCCGGTCCCTCCGCCGGTTCCTGAGCCCGCCGAAGGGTCAGGGAACGGCGCGGAGGTCACCGCATGAGCGCCGACACCGCGCAGCGTCCGGTCCTCGTCGTCGACTTTGGCGCGCAGTACGCGCAGCTGATCGCCCGGCGCGTGCGCGAGGCCGGCGTCTACAGCGAGCTCGTCCCGCACACGATCACCGCGGCGGAGGTGCAGGCGAAGAATCCGGTCGCCCTCATCCTCTCCGGCGGTCCCTCCTCGGTCTATGAAGAGGGCGCCCCGCGCCTGGACACCGAGATCTTCGATCTCAGCATCCCGACCCTCGGCATCTGCTACGGCTTCCAGGTGATGGCCCAGGCGCTCGGCGGCGAGGTCGCCAACACCGGGCTGCGCGAATACGGTGCGACGGATGCCAGGATCACCGGCGACG
>CAYOTY010000239.1:0-1989 GCA_964406995.1 uncultured Microbacterium sp. | reverse complement strand
GCTGGCCTCCGGCGCCGACCCCGTGCCGATGGTCGCCGCCTTCGCGATGAAGCTGCGCACCATGGCTCGTGTCGCCGGCTCGCGGGAACCCAGCCGAGAGCTGGCCGCTCGCCTCGGCATGAAGGACTGGCAGGTCGACCGCGCCAAGCGCGATCTCGCGGGCTGGAACGAGCGCTCGCTGGGGCTCGCGATCCAGGCGACCGCTCGCGCGGACGCGGAGGTGAAGGGCGCCTCGCGTGACCCGATCTTCGCACTGGAGCGCATGGTGACGATCATCGCCACCCGCAGACCCTTCGGCGAGCCGCTGGCCTGACCTCCCGGCTCGCCCGCTTCCATACGCCGAGTGAGTATATGGTCATCGATCGAGCATCGAAAAGGCGCCGTTCCTTTGCTCACTGGACGGACTCGTGCTCACTCGGCGTAACCCGCCGGGCCGCGACCTTCCGCATAGGAAAGCAAACGGCCCGCCTCCCGGAGGAGACGGGCCGTCGAGAACGGTGCGCTCAGAGAGCGGCGACCTTCTTCGCCAGAGCCGACTTGCGGTTGGCAGCGTTGTTCTTGTGCACGACGCCCTTGCTGGCGGCCTTGTCGAGCTTGATGCCGGCCTTCTTCAGCGCGGCCTCGGCAGCGGCCTTGTCGCCGGCGGAGATCGCCTCGCGGGTCTGGCGGACGACGGTCTTCAGCTCGCTCTTGACGGCCTTGTTGCGCTCGCGAGCCTTCTCATTGGTCTTGTTGCGCTTGATCTGCGACTTGATGTTTGCCACGTGTGGAAACTTTCGTTCAGGGATGTGATGGATGATTGCCATCGGGAGGAAGAGGGCTCCGTCCGGCGGTCGTGAGGGATGAACCCACACGCAAGCCAAGAGATCACTCTACCAGCTTTGGCTGAGTGGCGTGACCGGTCAGGGCATCATGTCGCAGGGTCTCGATGGTGAGGCGAAGCAGCGCATTGAAGACCTGCGGCCTCATCGCGGGCAGGAGGTGAGTGGTGCGCGGCACGACGATGAGCTCTGAGTGCGGGCTCAGGCGGGTGAAGAGGGCTTCGTTGACGCGCAGCTGGTCCAGGGCTCCGTTGATCCACCAGGTCGGCATGCGCAGCCGGGCCACCGAACGGAGGAGGTCGAGCTCCGCCAGGCTCGCCAGCGCGACATCCTGGGAGTGGTAGGCATAACCGCCTGCCGCGAAGTCGTCGCGTGTCTCGGGCGGCAGGGTCGCGGCCAGCACACGTGAGGAGATCCATTCGCCGTTGTCGGGAAGGGCGGTGAAGCCACGGGCGAGAAGGCGGTAGGCGGCCAATGCCCGTCCGCGGGGGAGAGCCGTGCAGGAGGCGCCGATGAACCCGGCCACCGGCGGATGCGCGCGGGAGCCCGCGTACGCGGTCGCGAGGAGCCCGCCCATCGAATGCCCTACGAGAAGCACCGGCCCTGCGGATGCCGCATCCCTCACCGCCTCATCGATCGTCGTGAGCGCGCCGGTCAGCGTGAACTCCTCGTCGCGCCGCGCGCCGTGTCCCGGAAGGTCCACGGCGACAGAGGGAACGCCGATCTGGTCGAGGTACTCCCACTGCGCGCGCCACATCGTCCGCGAGGTGCGGATGCCGTGCACGAGGACGCAGGTGACCACCACACCCCCAGGCTAAGCGCCCGCCCGCTTTGCCCGTAGAATTGCGTGAATATGTCTCCTCGTGCCCTCGCCCCGCTTCCGCCTGCCTCGACGCCGGCATCGCAGATCCGGAACTTCTGCATCATCGCGCACATCGATCACGGCAAGTCGACCCTGGCCGACCGGATGCTGCAGATCACCGGCGTGGTCGCCGACCGGGAGATGCGGGCGCAGTACCTCGACCGTATGGACATCGAGCGCGAGCGCGGCATCACCATCAAGAGCCAGGCCGTGCGCATGCCGTGGTCGTCGGCGGAGGAGACCTTCGCCCTCAACATGATCGACACTCCGGGGCACGTCGACTTCACCTACGAGGTCTCCCGCTCG
>CAYOTY010000238.1:0-2008 GCA_964406995.1 uncultured Microbacterium sp. | reverse complement strand
GAGGCGCTGCAGTCCTCGAACCAGCTGCCCGCGCTCGTCGGAGAGGTCGCCCGGAACAAGGCCCTCGCCGTCGCACTCGGCAAGGTGAAGGTCGTCGACACCGACGGCAAGCCCGTCGATCTCTCGGGCTTCATCGGCGTCACCGATGAAGAGGACGAGGCGGCGGACGAGGCCGAGACCCCCGTCGAGGAGGCTCCGGCCGTGAAGAAGAAGGCTCCGGCCAAGAAGCCCGCTGCCAAGAAGCCGGCCAAGAAGGACGACTGAACGTGACCCGACGGGGGCGGATGCTGCGGCATCCGCCCCCGTTCTCGTCCGCCCGCTATGCCGACGGCGAACATGGGCGATGGCGTGTCAGCGCGCCGGTAGATTCGAATCACCGACCACGGAAACAGGAGCTCACATGGCTGCAGAACCCCTCGTTGCGACGAGCGTCTTCGACAGGTTGCTGAAGGACCGCATCATCTGGCTCGGCTCAGAGGTGCGCGATGAGAACGCCAACGAGATCTGCGCGAAGATCCTTCTTCTCGCCGCAGAGGACTCGGAGAAGGACATCTACCTCTACATCAACTCGCCCGGCGGGTCGATCACGGCGGGCATGGCGATCTACGACACGATGCAGTTCGTGCCGAACGACATCGTCACCGTCGGCATCGGGATGGCCGCGTCCATGGGGCAGCTGCTGCTGACCAGCGGCACGAAGGGCAAGCGCTACATCACCCCGAACGCCCGCGTTCTGCTGCACCAGCCGCACGGCGGCTTCGGCGGCACCGCGAGCGACATCCAGACGCAGGCGCAGCTCATCCTCGATATGAAGAAGCGCCTCGCCGAGATCACCGCCGCCCAGACCGGCAAGTCGGTCGAGCAGATCAACGCCGACGGCGACCGCGACCGCTGGTTCTCGGCGGAGGAGGCGCTGGAGTACGGCTTCGTCGACCACATCCGCGAGCACGCGACCGACGTCAGCGGCGGCGGCGGCACCGCGCCCGAGTCGAAGTAACGGCATCGAAAGGACACTCATGCACACCCCGACTTTCCGTGCTGCCGGCAACCTGCCCGAGAGCCGCTACATCCTCCCGCAGTTCGAGGAGCGCACCGCTTACGGCTTCAAGCGCCAGGATCCCTACAACAAGCTCTTCGAAGACCGCGTGATCTTCCTGGGCGTGCAGGTCGACGACGCCTCGGCCGACGACGTGATGGCCCAGCTCCTGGTTCTGGAGAGCCAGGATGCCGAGCGCGACATCACGATGTACATCAACTCGCCCGGCGGTTCCTTCACCGCGATGACCGCGATCTACGACACCATGCAGTACGTCTCGCCGCACATCCAGACGGTCGTGCTCGGTCAGGCGGCCTCGGCCGCATCCGTGCTGCTGGCCGCAGGCGCCCCCGGAAAGCGCCTGGCGCTGCCGAACGCCCGCATCCTGATGCACCAGCCGGCGATGGGAGAGGCCGGGCACGGTCAGGCCTCCGACATCGAGATCCAGGCCGCTGAGATCATGCGCATGCGCACATGGCTGGAAGAGACCATGGCCAAGCACACCGGAAAGCCCGCCGAGCAGGTCAACCGCGACATCGATCGCGACAAGATCCTCTCCGCGCAGGAGGCGCTGGAGTACGGCATCGTCGACCAGGTGCTCACGACCCGCAAGCGCGCGTCCTGACGCGCGCCGAGAAGCTGTGGATGCCCCGACCTCCTGCAGGCCGGGGCATCCGCGTCTCCCGACGCGTTCCTCGCGGATGCCGCGCCAATACGCGGCAGTGTCGGATGCAGCCAGTAGGCTCGAAGAACGATCTCAGCCGGTCCTGAAGGAGGGCACGCATGGCCAGAATCGGTGAAAGCGCTGACCTGTTCAAGTGCTCTTTCTGCGGAAAGAGCCAGAAGCAGGTGCTTCAGCTCATCGCCGGCCCCGGCGTGTACATCTGCGACGAGTGCGTCGAGCTGTGTAACGAGATCATCGAAGAGCGCATGGCCGAGTCCTCCGCGTCGGGTTCGGGGGCGGGTTCGGAG
>CAYOTY010000237.1:0-2019 GCA_964406995.1 uncultured Microbacterium sp. | reverse complement strand
GACTCCGCTCCTGCGCCGGGGAGCACGCGGCGCGAACTGGAGGTGGCCGTTACCAAGAGCCGGGACCTGGCCGGGACCTGTAGGCCGGTGTCGCCGCTCTTACCGGCGCGGCGAGGGCCTCTGGTACGACGCTGACGGTGCAATCTGCGCGTGGCTTTCGGCTTGTGCGTTGAGGAACGAGTTGGCCTGCGTCGCGGCGTCGGCGAGGTGCCGGTGATCGGGGTGGAGGTACCCACGGGTGGTCTCCAGCGACTTGTGCCCGAGGATCCCTTGCAGCACATGCAACGGGATTCCGGCGTCGGCGAGCCAGGTCGCCCCGGTGTGGCGGAGGCCGTGCCGGGTGAGGTTCGGCAGTCCGAGCTCGGCGACCACGTCGTCCCATTTCGTGGCGTCGCGGACGGTCGCGGTGGTGAGCACTCCGCCGCGTGGTCCGGTCAGGAGCCGCTCATCGGGTTCCCGGCCCGTGGTGAGGCGTTCGAGGACCGGGACTAGGGGTTCCAGGATCGGGACGCGGCGGACGTCGCGCCCTTTGGTCTGTTTCGTGACGAGCCCTCCCGCGCCGGGGAAGGTCTGCCTGCGGATCGTGACGATCCGCGTGTCGTGGTCGATGTCCCCGACTTGGAGTCCTGCGACCTCCGAGCCGCGGGAGGCGAGAAGCGCGCAGAGCATGACGAAATCGGAATAGGACTGGTGCACGCTCCCGCACCGTTCAGCGAGCTGGTTCAGCGCCTGAAGGTTCGGAAGAGCGTGTGCCCTGGGCGAGGCGTCCTTCTCGACCAGGGTGAGCGCGGATTTCCCGAAGCTGCGGCGGGAGCGTTGGCGGGCGGGGTTGGTGGCGATGAGCTCGTCCCGGACGGCTTCGTCGAACACGCGCACGAGCGGTGCGATGGTGTTCTTCAAGGTGGACGCGGAGTGGTGCAGTTCCCACTGGTCGATGGTGCGGTCGATCATCCCCGCGCTGATGTCGGAGAGCGGCAGGTGCCCGAGTGCGGGGAGCACCCGCAGACGGAGCCCGACCTTGTAGCCGTCGAGGGTTGAGGTGGGGTCCAGGCCGCGTGCCCACCGGTCGCCGATCATCTCGACGTAGTCGGCGAGGGGGATGCGGGTGTCGATCCCGAGCCTCGCGGAGGCGCGCCGTCCGGTGAAGAACTCTTCGGCGGCGTCTTCGTCGGGGACGACGAGCGCGCGGGTGACGCGCTTCCGGGTGTGAGGGTCGATCCACCTCGCTCGGGCACGGATCCCGGAGGATCGGCGTTCGAGATCGGTGGTGATTCTCACCCCGATCGGCGGGACCGGAGCCGGTCCGCTCTCAGCGGTGCTCATCGGAGGTCAGGGACTCCAGCCAGGCGTCGATACGGTCGAGCCGGTACCGGGCGATACTGCCCAGGCGCAGGAACGGCGGGCCCTTCTTCTCCGCGCGCCACCGGGACAGGGTCGACTCGGAGACCTTCAGGTACGCGGCGACCTCCCGGCTGTCCATCAGTGGCGAGGCGAGCACCGCGTCGGTGTCCTCGCTCATGGCTGGTTGCTCCACCCGGTGTGCACGATCTCCCGGATCGTGGCGTCCTGCTCCCGGCGTCTGGCGTGGATCTGCTCCTCCACGAAGGCGAGGAAGTCCTCGGTGCGGGCGGTGACGGGTCGTTCGCTGGTGTCCGGCTCGGCCCAGCCTTCTTCCTCGCCGCCGGGCCACGGGGTGATGCGGGTGGCGCGGTCGCGGTCGAGACGGCTGCCGGAGATCGTGACCCAGTCGCGCAGCCGCTCGCGGGCGAGGGCGAAGTCGTGGTGAAAGGCGAGGGCCTGGTTGCCCTTGGCCTGCGGATCGAAGCAGAACAGCCAATGCTGCCGCAGCGCGGACAGCTCCCACAGCAGCTCGGGGTGGCGGTGCCACATCGGGGGGATGATCTGCGCGGGCAGTCCGTAGGTGTGCCGCAGCCAATCGACCCAGCCGTTGAGCTCGAGCAGCTCATGCTCGAGGTCTTCCGGGGGAAGGGTGCGCCAGTTGATGGGGCGGGGCACTTC
>CAYOTY010000236.1:0-2028 GCA_964406995.1 uncultured Microbacterium sp. | reverse complement strand
GGGACCTCGCCGCGCCTGATCTGCCGGGCGAGTTTCGTGCCGTCCTCGACGATGAGGGCATAGGCCGAGATGTGATCGGACGCCAGCGAGATCGCCTCCTCCAGCGACGCCTCCCAGTCGGCCAGCGTCTCCCCTGGTGCACCGTAGATGAGATCGACGCTGACATCCAGGCCCGCCTCGCGCGCCGCCTCCACGGCGGTGCGCACGTTCTCCGGGTCGTGCGTGCGATCGAGGGCCGCCAGCACCCGCGGCACCGCCGACTGCATGCCGATCGACAGACGCGTGACGCCCGCATCCGCGAGCGTCTTCACGACCGACGGGGTGACCGTGTCGGGGTTGGCCTCCACTGTCACCTCGGCGCCGGGCTCCAGGCCGAAGGCGTCGGTGGCGGCGTCCAGCATCCGGGCGAGATCCCCCGCGGGCAGCAGAGTGGGTGTTCCCCCGCCGAAGAACACGGTCGACATCGGCCGGAGGCCGCAGGCGTCGCCCAGGACCCGCCGGGCGAGCGCGATCTCGCCGAGAAGCGTGGCCGCGTAGTCCTGCTGCCTCAGCCCTCGCAGCTCGCCGGCGGTGTAGGTGTTGAAGTCGCAGTATCCGCAGCGCACCCGACAGAACGGGATGTGCAGATAGGCAGAGAAGGGCTGGGAGGGATCGGGGATCACCTCGTCCGGCAGCGCACCGTCCGCGGGGGCGGGGTCGCCGAGAGGCAGCGGCCCTGCCATCACACCGGTGTCACGTACAGCGGTGAGATCGCGCGCAGATACCGGGCGAACAGCTGGCTGCGACGGCGACGAGTGAGCACCGGCAGCATCCGGTACAGGAACGCCGTCGGCGCGTCGAAGGCGCGCACCGTGAACCAGACCTCGTCATTGTCCTCGCGCCACTCCAGGTCGAAGGACTCCTCCCCGCTGACGACCGACCCGCCGACGGTGCCCAGGGTGAATCCGACCTGCCGAGGTTCCTCCACGACGGAGATCACGCGCAGCTCGCCATCGGCCTTCATCCCGCCGACACGGCCGCGGAGGTGCACGGTCATGCCGGGACCGACGAAGGGGGTGCCGTCGGCGTCGAAGCGCTGCTCCACCTCGCGCTTGCTGGGGACGATCGGCTTGCCCTCGGCGTCGAAGCTCACCCCCGAGTAGGACGGCCCGGATGCCGGACGCACGTCGTCGAGTGCGAGACCCGCCGCCTTCTGCGCGGTCCATGCCAGCAGCGCCTCGCTCGCGCTCTGGAAGCGCTCCTCGCCGCTGCCGATGCGCCAGGACTGCTCGGCCGGGATGCTGCGCTCGGGCGGATACTGCATCAGATCGGGGGCATGCGTGGCCCCGACCGCCGCATAGTCGACCGTCTCGTCTCGGAATGTCCCGCGCCGCATGGGAGCAAGCCTAACCCGGCTGCATGAATGTTCCTTGAGCAACCCGCCCGCTCATCGGCCGAGGGAGGATCCGTGCGCCACGCGACGCACGGCCTCCAGGTACCGCCTCACCGAGCGGTGCTGAACGATCCGCAGCGCCGGGGTCAGCATTCGCCATCCGCGCGTCGCCGGACGAGACAGCGAGCGGACCGTGAAGAGGCCGCCGTCCAGCACGAAGGACTCCTCCCCGTCGAGCGGATGCCCCGGAAGCGTCTCATAGCCGAAGCCCTGCTCTCCTGCCCAGAGCATGCGGACGGGCTCGACGAATCGGATGCCGCACAGCCGCAGCGCCAGGACGCCGTCCTCTCCCGGTCGCGGCGGGGTCGCCGGCACCTCGAAACCGGCATGCGCTTTGAAGCCCCACGTGCCGACCAGTCGCCCGACGCGCTCCTGCGCTTCTGCCGGCACCGGCACCGAGCGTTCGACCAGGCGATACCCCGCAGGCGCCTCCGCCACCGGATGGCGGGTGATGCCCGGAGCGAAGGGCCGCTGCGGCATCCGCTACTTCTTGCCCTTGCCCTCGACGTCGCCGGAGAGCGCGGCGATGAACGCCTCCTGAGGGACCTCGACGCGCCCGACCATCTTCATGCGCTTCTTGCCCTCCTTCTGCTTCT
>CAYOTY010000235.1:0-2074 GCA_964406995.1 uncultured Microbacterium sp. | reverse complement strand
GCGGGCACCGACGAGTCGCCGGGCGAGATCGTGTTCCAGTCCGGCAAGCAGTTCAAGCAGTACCGCGGCATGGGCTCGCTCGGCGCGATGCAGACGCGCGGCAAGCAGACCTCCTACTCCAAGGACCGCTACTTCCAGGCCGACGTCCCCAGCGACGACAAGCTCATCCCCGAGGGCATCGAGGGCCAGGTGCCCTATCGAGGACCGGTCTCGGCGGTCGCCTACCAGCTCGTCGGGGGTCTGCGGCAGTCGATGTTCTACGTCGGCGCCCGCACGATCGACGAGCTCAAGGAGCGCGGGAAGTTCGTGCGCATCACCTCGGCAGGCCTCAAGGAGTCGCACCCCCACGACGTGCAGATCGTCGTCGAGGCGCCCAACTACAAGCGTTGAGCCGGAATCGGGTCAGTACCGCGAAGCGGTGTTGACGCGGGTCGGCTCAAGGTTGAGCGAGGACGCGCAGCGCCCGAGTCGAAACCCTCGGCGTGTGCGGGAGCTCTCACACCAGGCGGAACGCCGGTGCGGCCCGTGCGGCAGGATCGAGCGCGAGGCCGGCGAGCGTCTGGCCGACCCCGGGCACGAACTTGAAGCCCTGGCCGGAGAAGCCGGCACCGACGACGATGCGCCCCCGCCGGTCGAGCACGAACGCCTCCGTCGGCGTCGAGGTGTAGGTGCAGGTGAGCGGCACGGCGCGCTCCGGATCGAGCCCGGGGAACCACTCGCGCACGTAGTCGGCGAGCACGTCCTGCAGCACCGGACGGTGCGGCCTGGCATCCGGGTCCACCTCGTCGCCGACGCAGTGGAAGCCGACCTTCACGCCCTCTCCCGGCGTGGGCATCCCGTACACGTTCGAAGGCCAGGCGCCCGGCGTCACGAAGTGGTTGAACGACGGCCATCGCAGCCCTGGATCGACGGGAGCGAAGTGCGCGGGGGCTCTCCTCGGTCACGCGCAGCGGAGGCAGGCGGATGCCGTCCAGCAGCTTCGTCGTCCACGCACCTGCCGTCACGACCACCGCGTCGGCCCGGATATCGTCGCCGCCGGCCAGATGCACCGTGACGCCGTCGGCGTCCTCCTCGATCCGCCGCACCGGGCTCTCCCAGCGCACCTCGCCGCCACCGTCCGCGATGCGCCGCTCGAACTCGCGAAGCGCCGCCGCGGCGCGCACGACACCGGCATCCGGAGAGTGCAGAACCGTGTCCTCGAACCGCATTCCTGGCCAGCGCCGGGCGGCCTCGGCGCTCTCGAGCAGCTCCGCCGGAATGCCGCGCTCGCGCAGCATCCTCTCGACCTCGACGAGACCGACGCCCGCCGCGCTGCCGAGCGCGGCGCCGGACCCGTGCGAGACGAGGCCGTGCAGGCGCAGGATCGGCTCGCCCTCTACGGAGCCAAGCGCATCCCAGCCCTCGCGGGCGCGGGCGAGCAGATCGAGATAGTGCTCCTCCGCATAGGCGTTGTTGAAGTTGCGGGTCTCGCCGTGAGAGGCGCCCTGCGTGTGCCCGCGTGCGAACCGCTCGAGCACGATCGGGCGCTCGCCGCGCCGGGTCAGCGCCCAGCCCGCCGCCAGCCCCATCGCTCCGCCGCCCACCACGACGACCCTCATGTCGCTCATCCCTCCATTCTGGTGCCGAGTCGTCTCGGTACGCGATAGAGACGCCTCCGATCCGAAGGAACGGCGCAGCGGGCACCCGGGTAGGGTGGAGGGGTGAGCATGGAGATCGAGCTGGGCCGAGGCAAGCGCGCCCGACGCGCCTACACCTTCGACGACATCGCCGTGGTGCCCTCGCGACGCACCCGCAACCCCGAAGACGTCTCGACCGCGTGGACGATCGACGCCTACACCTTCGAGATCCCGGTGCTCGGTGCGCCGATGGACTCGGTCGTGAGCCCGCAGACGGCGATCATGCTGGGGCAGCTGGGAGGCCTGGGCATCCTCGACCTGGAAGGGCTCTGGACCCGCTACGAGAACCCCGTGCCCTTCTTCGACGAGATCGCCGCCCTCCCCGAGGCCCAGGCGACGGTGCGGATGCAGGAGCTGTACTCCAAACCGATCAAGCCCGAGCTCATCACGCGCCGCCT
>CAYOTY010000234.1:0-2112 GCA_964406995.1 uncultured Microbacterium sp. | reverse complement strand
TGGCATTTGACAAGTGCACGCTGTTGAGTTCTCAAGGATCGGATGCTCCTGCTGCGCAGCCTCTCGGCCTTGCCCGCAGGGCAACTTCTCTATCTTATCCGTCTCGCTCCGGCTGTCAAATCGACGCGCCGGGATCTTCAGATCCGCAGCAGGGCCGCATGACCACGCTCGAAGGAGCAGGAATCCCATCCTAGACCAGAAGGCCACACACTCTCAAGGAGTGTTGTTCAGAAGGGGTTTTGTTCTCCGCTTGAGGGGGGTGAGGCTCTCGGCCTCTCCGCTTCCCTGTGGGGCGAACAAGTAATAAGTTACGCGGGATCGGGCGACCTGGCAAATCGAGACAGGATCCCGGGCGTGTCGCGCAGACGACCCACGCGAGGAGAGGCCGGTCACGCCGAGTTTTTCCTCGATCCGGCGCCGCGGGCGGCATCCGCGAGACCCGTCGCCGTCACCACGGCCAGGCACAGCAGCAGCGTCGCGATCCCCCACACTCCGCACGCCGGCGGCAGTGCCGCGTACGCCAGGTGCTGCGGTGTGAACGTCTCGGTGAAGGGGCCGCGGCGCACGTAGGCGAGCGTCGCGGCGACCACGAGCAGCACGGGAAGGGACGCGGCCCACACCAGCGCGATCCACGCGGGCAGGCGACGCTCCCCCGCCTCGGCCGGCTCGCGCCGGACCAGCCAGCGCGCCGTCCATACCCCGATCACCACGAGACTCAGCACGCTCGAGCCGTGCTGCAGCCATCGGTATCCCGCCAGCGGCCCCCACATCTGGTCGAGCCCTTGGATCGCCTGCACCCCCCAGCGCCCCTGGTGGGTGAAGGCATCCCACACGATGTGCGTGAGAACACCGAGAGCGAGCGAGAGCGCGAGCATCACCGGATAACGACGCGGCTCCCCGATGCCGATCGCCTGACGGGCGGCGGCGGGTACCGGCAGTCGCCAGTCCTCGGGAAGCCTCCGGCGCACCCAGCCCGGAACGAGCTCGGGGACCACCGGTCGCAGCAGCGTCCGCCAGAGGAAGAACAGCGCGAAGGCGATCAGCGCCGTCCACAGGATGTTGATCGGCGCGTGCGTGAACGAGTAGCGCACGCCCAGACCCCGCACGAACAACGGCAGGTCCGGAGCCATCGCCCCGATCGCGACGGCCGCCGGGACCAGAGGCGTCCGCGTGAACGCGAGCGCCACGACGGCGTGGCTCGCGGTGAAGGGCACGTCTCTCGATCCGCTCGCTCAGCGGCCGGTGAGGAACAGTCCGGCGAGGGTCTTCTTGCCGCGCCGCAGGACCGAGACTCCGCCCGGAAGCGATCCGGTCACCACCGCCGTGTCGTCGGCGACGCGTTCGCCGTCGAGAGAGACGCCTCCCTGGGCGATCGCGCGGCGCGCCTCGGAGAGGCTGGAGACGAGACCCGTGCTCACGAGTGCTTCGACCACCGGCGTGCCGGGGGCGGCATCCGCATGCGGCAGCTCCTTCAGGGCGCTGCGCAGCGTCGCGGCGTCGAGCGAGGTCAGATCGCCCTGGCCGAACAGCGCCTCGGATGCCGCGATGGCGGCCGCAGCGGCATCCGGTCCGTGCACGAGCGCAGTGACCTCGGCGGCGACGCGCTTCTGCCCGATCCGGCGGAAGGGCTCGGCATCGTGCGCCGCACCGATCTCCTCGATCTCGGCGCGCGTGAGGAAGGTGAAGACCTTGAGCCGGTCCACGACGTCGGCATCGTCGGTGTTGAGCCAGAACTGGTACATCGCGTAGGGGCTCGTGAGCTCGGGATCGAGCCAGATCGCGTTGCCCTCGCTCTTGCCGAACTTGCGACCGTCGCTGTTGGTGATCAGCGGCGTGCCGATCGCATGGACGCCCTGCCCCTCGGCGCGACGGATGAGATCGACGCCGCTGGTGAGGTTGCCCCACTGGTCGCTGCCGCCGGTCTGGAGCACGCAGCCGTGCTGCAGGAACAGCTCGCGGTAGTCGAGACCCTGGAGGATCTGGTAGCTGAACTCCGCGTAGCTGATGCCCTCGTCGGAGTTCAGGCGGGCGCTGACCGCGTCCTTCTTCAGCATGGCGCCGACGCGGTAGTGCTTGCCGATGTCGCGCAGGAACGTGATCGCGCTCATCGGC
>CAYOTY010000233.1:0-2215 GCA_964406995.1 uncultured Microbacterium sp. | reverse complement strand
CGAGCAGTCGCGTCCCGAGCAGGGCGTCCGCCTGCTGAAGAAGTTCGCCGAAGACGTCGCCGAGTTCGGCACGGTCGAGTCGAACCCGACGATCGACGGCCGCAACATGGTGATGGTGATCGCACCGCTGAAGAACAAGTCCGACGCCAAGGCCGAGCAGAACGCGCAGCGTGCCGCCAACAAGCAGGCGGCCCGCGAAGCGAAGTCCGGCACCGGCGCCAAGGAATCCGCGGAGTAACCCCTCCCACCCAGACCACCCGCTCCGGCGGGCCCACCACGTCGCCTGAGAAGGCGCCACACGAAAGAAGAAGAAGATGCCGAAGCAGAAGACCCACTCGGGTGCCAAGAAGCGCTTCAAGATCACCGGTACCGGAAAGCTGAAGAAGCAGCAGGCGGGCATGCGCCACAACCTCGAGCACAAGTCGAGCCGTCGCACCCGTCGCCTGAACCAGGACCAGGTGCTCTCCAAGGCCGACACCAAGGTCGCCAACAAGCTTCTCGGCCGCGGCTGACGCGCCCGAACGCACGATAGGAATACAGAGAAATGGCAAGAGTAAAGCGGGCGGTCAACGCCCAGAAGAAGCGTCGCGTCATCCTCGAGCGCGCCTCCGGCTACCGCGGGCAGCGCTCGCGCCTGTACCGGAAGGCGAAGGAGCAGGTCACCCACTCGCTGGTCTACGCCTACCGCGACCGCCGCAAGCGCAAGGGCGACTTCCGTCGCCTCTGGATCCAGCGGATCAACGCCGCGGCCCGCCAGAACGGCATCACCTACAACCGCTTCATCCAGGGCCTCGGCCTCGCCGGCATCCAGGTCGACCGCCGCATGCTCGCCGAGCTCGCCGTGAACGAGCCGGCCACCTTCGCCACTCTCGTCGAGAGCGCGAAGAAGGCCCTTCCGGCCGATGTGAACGCACCGAAGTCGGCTGCCTGAGCAGACGACTGAGCAGACGGGCGCTTCCCTCCGGGGAAGCGCCCGTCTCGTATGCGGGAGAGGCCGCATACGGCATCCGTTCTCTCTAGACTGAGAGCGTGCTGGAGAATCCCCGATCCCCTCGCGTGCGCGCCGTGGCCAAGCTCACCAAGCGCAGCGCCCGTGCCGACACCGGACAGTTCCTCCTGGAGGGGCCACAGGCGGTGCGCGAGGCGCTCGCTTACCGGCCCGAGGCGATCGTCGAGCTGTTCGCGACGCCGACGGGGTGGGAGAGGCATCCCGACATCCGCTCAGCTGCTTCTGAGGCCGGTGTGGAGGCGCAGTACGTCACCGAGGACGTGCTCTCCGCGATGGCCGACACGGTCACGCCTCAGGGACTCGTCGCGGTCGCGCGGCAGACGCCCACGGCGCTCAAGGACATCTTCGCCGCGAAGCCGCAGCTGATCACGATCTGCCAGGAGGTGCGAGACCCCGGCAACCTCGGCACGATCATCCGGGCCTCGGATGCGGCAGGAGCCGATGCCGTCATCCTCACCGGTCGCACCGTCGATCCCTACAATCCGAAGGTCGTCCGCTCGACCACCGGCTCTCTCTTCCACCTTCCGATCGCCGTCGGCGGCGATCTGGAGGATGTCGTCCAGCGTGCGCACGCGGCGGGCATCACGGTTCTCGCGGCGGACGTGAAGGGGGACGACTTCCTGGAGGTGCGCTCCTCCGGCGGCTTGGCGGAGCCCACCGCCTGGCTCTTCGGCAATGAGGCGCGAGGGCTGGAGGAGTGGTCGCTGAACCTCGCCGACCGTGTGCTGAAGCTGCCGATCTTCGGGCGCGCCGAGTCGCTGAACCTCGCCACGGCAGCCAGCGTCTGCCTCTATGAGAGCGCTTTCGCTCAGCACTCCTCGCGTCGCTGAGGAGATGATCGGGGCGCCTTTGTTGCGGAGTGTTACAAGTAGGTAACCGCGGCGGGTGACGCCTAGCCGCGGGCACCCGTTACTCCTAGGGTGAGAGGATGACCGCGAGCGCTGCACCCCTTGTTCAGCTGGAGAACGTTCAGAAGCACTACGGCGACTTCCAGGCGCTGACCGACATCGATCTCGAGGTCGCCAAGGGCGAGGTCGTCGTCGTGATCGGGCCCTCGGGTTCGGGCAAGTCGACCCTCTGCCGCACGATCAATCGCCTGGAGACCATCACCAGCGGCACGATCCGCATCGACGGCAAGAAGCTGCCGGAGGAGGGTAAGGCCCTCGCCCGGCTCCGCGCCGACGTCGGCATGGTGTTCCAGGCCTT
>CAYOTY010000232.1:0-2215 GCA_964406995.1 uncultured Microbacterium sp. | reverse complement strand
GCAACGTGCTGTTGACGGTGCTCAGCCGTATGGGCCAGAACTCGCGGGTCGTGCTCACCCACGACGTCGGCCAGCGCGACAACCTTCGCGTCGGCCGCCACGACGGCGTCGCCAGCGTCATCGAGACGCTCAAGGGCCACGAGCTGTTCGCGCACGTGACGCTCACGCGCTCCGAGCGCTCGGCGATCGCGGCGCTGGTGACCGAACTCCTGGAGGGGCACGAGCTCAGCTGAGGGCTCGTGATGGATGCCGCGGAGCCGCTCCGCGGCATCCGCTCTGCTCGGCGGTGATCGGGTTCTGCCGGCGGCATCCGCGGCCCCGGCACGAATGCACGATCCCGACACAGATGCACGGCTGGTTCGGTGTTTTTCTCGTGCATTCGTGTTGGAGTCGTGCAGCCGTGATGAAGGCGGGCGTGGACGGAATGGGGACGGCCAGCGGGGTGGTCAGGCGTGATCGCGGAGCCGGATGAGGGCGCCCGCGATCGCAGCGGCGACCGTCGGCCAGTCGTGCATCACCTGGGCGTAGTCGAAGCGCAGCGTCTCGTAGCCGAGGGCGGATGCGGCGGCATCCCGTTTCAGGTCCTTGTGGCGGTTCACCGAGCCGTCATGATTCTCCTTGCCATCGGTTTCCAGGATGAGCCGACCGCCGATGACGAAATCGACCAGGCCCACGCCGTGGATCGTCACCTGACAGTCCAGCGTGATGCCCAGGAGGTGCAGGCGGAGCCGGAGGAGCGACTCCAGGCCGCTGTCGGCATCCGCCTGGGCGATATCGACGAGCCAGCGTGCCGAGGCAGGCAGGGTGGAGCGGATGCGTGAGCGCGTTGCGCGGGAGAGTCTCCCGATGCGCCAGGCCGATTCGAAGGCGGCGAAGAACGCCTCCTCGCCGGAGCAGGCGAACAGCTGCACCAGCGCCTGTTCTACGGAGGCCACGCCGAAGCGGGTAGGCCCCTCGGCGAAGTGGCCGACGCAGTTGCAGCCAGGATGAGGGTGCACGCGCCCGTTCGTGCCCATCCAGACGTGCACCGTGTCGGACTCGATTGTCCACACCCGTGGAGACGGAGGGCCGGGCCCCAGGTGAGCATGCCGCCGTGGGTCGCGGCCGCACGGACGGGCGTCGGAGTGCCGGGAACTGCGAATACTCCGTTGCGCAGGCGAAGGAGGTCGCCGCGACGGACGGCGTGGGAGAGGTCCCATCTGGTCAGGCCGAAGTGCTGCAGGGTCCGGCCGCGAAGGATGCCGCCCGCACGGGCGACGAGGGTGTGTGGATCGAGCATCGGTCCAGAATGGCGGCCCTGCGGTATCCAACGGTCCTGATCACAGCCACTACGAACAACTTCGCTCACCTGGGGTGTTGTGCAGAAGAAGTCGCCCACCCTCACGTTTGCACGACCTCAACACGAATGCACGAGAAAATCGGCGAAAACCTCGTGCAGATGTGTTGGAGTCGTGCATTCGTGGGGCGGATGCCGGAGACGACGGATGCCGCGGAGAACGAATCGCCGCGGCATTCGTTATCCGAGGGTCAGCCGGGGTGGGTCATGGAGAGCAGGTCGAGCTTCTCGTCCAGCTGCTCCAGGGTGATCTCGCCGCGCTCGACGTAGCCGAGGTCGATGACCGCGTCTCGGACGGTGATGCCCTTGGCGACGGAGTGCTTGGCGATCTTCGCGGCGGCCTCGTAGCCGATGACCTTGTTCAGCGGCGTCACGATCGAGGGCGACATGCCCGCGAAGGCGGCGGCGCGCTCGAGGTTGGCCTGCAGTCCGTCGATCGTCTTGTCGGCGAGCACGCGCGAGGCGTTCGACAGCAGGCGGATCGACTCGAGCAGGGCGGTGCCCATGACCGGGATCGCCACGTTCAGCTCGAAGGATCCCGAGGCGCCGGCCCAGGCCACGGTCGCGTCGTTGCCGATGACGCGCGCGCACACCATGAGCACGGCCTCGGGGACGACGGGGTTGACCTTGCCCGGCATGATCGAGGAGCCCGGCTGCAGGTCGGGGATGTGGAGCTCGCCGAGGCCGGTGTTGGGACCCGAGCCCATCCAGCGCAGGTCGTTGTTGATCTTGGTGAGCGAGACGGCGATCGTGCGGAGGGCGCCGGATGCCTCGACGAGGCCGTCGCGGTTGGCCTGCGCCTCGAAGTGGTCCTTGGCCTCGGTGACCGGCAGCTCGGTCTCGGCCGCGAGCAGTGCGATGACCTTCTGCGGGAAGCCG
>CAYOTY010000231.1:0-2246 GCA_964406995.1 uncultured Microbacterium sp. | reverse complement strand
GGTGCCCGAGGTGCTCGTCGAAGAGCTGCTCGCGGCGCTCGCGCACGCCGGCTACCGCGACGTCGAAGAGGTGCGCACCGCCGAGGAGGATCTCATGTTCTCCCTCCCCAAGGAGCTCCGGCAGGATGCCGCGGGCAAGCGCGATGCGCGAGGTCTCGGCGGCCGAGCCCGGCCCGCGGAGGCGAGCGCGTGAGCGATTCCCGGCCCCGTCCTCAGTTCGGGGAATACGCCACGCCCGAGCAGCAGCGCGCCGCGATGGGTCTGCCTCCCGAGCCGGTCGCGCCCCCGACGCCCGTCGCGCCCGCTCCGGCCGAGCCGGTGACAGCCGCTGCGAAGCCCCGGCGGCTGGACCGCTTCCTCACCTTCGGCCTGCTCGCCTACGGTCTGGTCACCGTGATCTTCTCCGGCATCTCCTACATGAACATCGCCCCGACGATGACCGAGGCGATGCGGATCGCCGGCATCGAGGGCGAGTTCACCAACTACGCCGCCGGCCGCACCTGGGGCCTGATCGCGACGATCGTGCTCGTGATCGGCTGGACCCTCACCGCGCTGCTGTCGGTCCGGCGCCTGCGTGCCGGAAAGCCGACCTGGTGGCTGCCGCTCGTCGGAGGCGTCGTCACCATGATCGTCGCCTCGGTGTGCCTCATGGTGCCCTTGGTGGGCGACCCGGCCTTCCTCGAGTACGTGAGACAGCAGGCGACGCCGTAGGCGAGCGCTCGGCGCCGCCTGCGATCGTCCCTCGGGATGCCGTGCGTCGAGCGGATGCGGCACGGCTGATCCGCAGCATCCGCCACTAGCATCGTGGGGTGACCTCTCCCTCGCTGTCTGCCCAGATGTCCTACGCCGGCGTCACCCGTGACGACGGCGCCGATCCGCGCCTCGGCGCACGCGAACTGCTGCGCGACCTGCGCGTGCTGGCGGCGGTGCGGGACGCGCACGCGCCGTGGACCCCCGGCGAGGAGGCCGTCGTGCCGATCGCGGTGACCGAGGACGGCGGCGTGCTGACCCTCACCGGCGAGGGCACCATCACGGCGGCCGACCTGCGGGTGAGAGCGCTGCGCGAGCGATTCGTGGCAGCGGGGATGACGCTGTGGCTGTCTGATCCGGAGGACGAGGACGAGGAGGGGGAGGACCGGGAGTACTCGCCCGAAGAGGTCTCCGCTCCGGTCGAGGAGCTCGACGAGGAGGGGCTCGCCGAGCTGTTCGCCCCGACGGCGGTGAAGGTGCGCGAGTTCTCGCGCCGAGGGCCGATGAACGCGCGCCTGCTCGCGCCCCTCGTGAAGACCGATGTCGACTACGCCGAGGCGGAGGAGTGGTCGGTGTCCGCCTACGCCACCGCGGAGTCGTCCCCGGCATGGCCGCCGGCGAAGGCCGAGAGCCCCGTGCTCACCCTGAACCTCGTCGACCTCGGCGGCAGCTGGATCGATGTCAGGACTCCTGCGCAGGTCGCCTTCCCGCTTCCCTTCTGGCCGAACGCAGAGCGCGAAACGGTGCCGGTGCTCGATCTCGACGGGTTCGCCGGGCCCGCGGGCGAGACCTACCGCATGCTGCTCACCGAAGGCGACGGTGCCCGCGATGAACTCGACGAGCTTGCAGCGCACTGCGCTCTCGACGTCGATGCCGCGCATGCGGCGCTGATCCCCGAGGCGCTCGGCGGGGTGGAGGGCGCCGATGCCCGCATCCGCTCGTTCCTGCGGGCCTTCGGCGTGCCCGAGACGCTGATCGAGGCGGCGATGGCGGATGCTGTCGCCGATCTCCCCGGCGCCGAGCGTATGGCGGCGGGTGGCTGGGGCAAGGCGATCGGCGACGTGCTCGTCGGCGGCACCTATGAAGCGGTCGCCCTCACGCGTCGCGCCCGACCTCTGGCGCGGATGTCGCGGAAGCTGCGGGAGAACCCGCTGCTCGGCGTCGGGCTCGCCGCGGTCGAGTTCACTGCGGGAGTGATCGCCACCGCGCGCCTGCGCCGCGGGTGGAAGGCGATCGGCATCCTCCTCATCACCGACGCGATCGGTGACCTGCTCGTGTCGCTGGCGCGCCTGCGGCGGCGCTGAGAGCGTGAAGCGGCCCCTCACCGAAATCGGTGAGGGGCCGCTTCACGCGCGGGATGCCGTCAGCTCTGCGACTTGCCGTAGGAGCCGAGCTGCTTCGTCGACTCGATGACGCGTGCGGCCATCGCGGTCTCGGCGACCTTGCCCCAGGCGCGCGGGTCGTACAGCTTCTTGTTGCCCACCTCGCCGTCGACC
>CAYOTY010000230.1:0-2253 GCA_964406995.1 uncultured Microbacterium sp. | reverse complement strand
GCCTACTCGGTCTCCTACGAGTCGGCGGCGCATCGGTTCACGAACCTGGCTACCCGACATCTGGACATCCCCGTGCACTTCCTGAAGGTGCACGAGTCGGGCACCATCACCAAGGCCTACGAGAACGATGACGTGAACTTCCCGACCGATCGGCTGGGCGCCATCGAGGGGCAGATGTGCTGCCGCAAGTGGACGAGCCGCGTCGTCTTCGACGTCGACGACCGCTTCAACCCCTACTATCAGTACACCGACACCGGCAACGGCACCTACTGGTGCACCGCGAGGGTGGAGTCCTCCAGCGAGGGCCTGCACTCGGTGAGCGTGGGGGTGCGCTTCGACGACACGAAGTGGTTCGTGGGGCGCGACACTCCCAATCGGGGCGCATCGACGCACTCGGTCGAGGTGTGCTGCCGGCGGCCACCCGCCGAGCTGGAATCCGCCTGGCGGGACCAGGCCTGGCCGAACGTCCGCACGCCCCGGACGCTCCTGGCGACCCTCCCGACCGGCGCGTTCCCGGGTGTGGACACGACGGACGTCTACGAGTTCCTGGAGGCGCACGCACCGGTCGAGGCCTGAGCGGTCGACGCCGGAACAGGCGATCACGCCGGAACAGGCAGAAATCGCGAGAAACTGCCTGTTCCGGCGTGATCGCCTGTTCTCGCGCGAAGCTATCGCCGGGGCGCGGCCGCCTGCAGCGCCGCCCACAGCTCGGCGCGGGCGGGGAAGGTGCCGAGATCGCGATCCAGCAGCTTCGAGGCCTGCGCGATGCGGGTGCGGAGGGTATGGCGATGGATGCCGAGCTCCGTCGCCGCGGACTCCAGTCGTGCGTCGTGGCCGAGCCAGACGCGCAGCGTGTGCTCGAGCCCGGCGTCTCGGACCGGGGCGAGGAGGGAGGATGCCGCCCGCTGCGTCTCCTCGTTCGCGAGCATCCGCCGAAGACTCGCCGCCTCGGTGTCGGCGAAGCGGGTGGCCCCGGCTCCGCCGCGGCGAAGCGCCGCGAGAGCCTCGCCGTGCGCGCGAGAGAACTCTTCGTAGCCGGCCGGGGAGGACACGCCGATCCGGATGCCGGTCTGTGCCACCGCCTCGTCGATCAGCTCCGCGCGGTCGGCGGTGATGCACATCGTGTACCCGGCATCCGCCTCCGCCGCGAACGCCTCCTGCGGCTGTGCGGACCTCTTCCACCACCGGCTCAGCGAGTCCGACGGGGCATCGGGCTCGGCGACGGCGACGACGAAGGGCGCTGGCGGGAGAGCGCCCAGCACCGTCTGGGCCAGGTGCGGATCGTCGAGCAGGAGCGATGCGAGCAGCTGGGCTCGAAGCCGCTGCTCTCTGCTCCGCACCTCGTCGCTCCGGGCGCCCTGCGGGGCGGCGATGAGCTCGGCGTGCGCGCGGGCTATGGCGATGAAGGGGGTGCCGTAGGGCACCTCGAAAAGAGGGATGCCGGTGTCGGCGCACGCCTGCCGCAGAGCGCGCGGGATCTCGGGGAGCGCGACGTCGGTGCCGAATCCGAGAGCGGTGACGCCGCGCCGGGCCAGGCGCGCGACGTACTCGATCTGGTGGGCAGGCCCCCTCTGGGCGAACTGCGTGCCGGTGGTCAGGAGCGCCAGGTCGTCGGCGAGGAATGGCGTGGGATCGGACAGATCGGAGGAGTGCACCCAGCGCAGCGGGCGGTCGAGGGCGCCCGCCGGGAGCGAGGCCTCGGGCGTCTCGAGGGCGAGGTGCAGCTCCGGATGCCGCAGCAGCGTGCGGAGGGTGGGGGTGGTCACGGGGTTGCTCTTCTCTCGGTGAGGCGCTCTGTGGCTGGGCCTCGACGCGCCCTTCGGGAGCCCGTCCTCAGCCTATACGCATCGGCGAAAAGTAGGTACAAAATATACGCAGCGGCGAGTAGTCGCCGCATCCCCTCCGCTCCTACAGTCGAGCTATGACCCTCGCAGACACCACTCTCGCTCCGACAGGCGGCCCGGGCCTCCCGCAGGAGCGCCGCCTCGTCACGGCCCTGCCCGGTCCTCGTTCGGCGGAGATCCTCGCCCGCAAGGCGGATGCCGTCGCCGCCGGCGTCGGTCACACGGCCCCAGTGGCCGCGGTCGCCGCAGGCGGCGGAGTCGTCGTCGACGCCGACGGCAACTCGCTCATCGATCTCGGCAGCGGCATCGCCGTGACCACGGTCGGCAACGCGCACCCGAAGGTCGCCGCCGCCGTCGCCGCGCAGGCCGCGCAGTTCACCCACACCTGCTTCATGGTCTCGCCGTACGA
>CAYOTY010000229.1:0-2333 GCA_964406995.1 uncultured Microbacterium sp. | reverse complement strand
TTCGCCTACGCGGCCTTCGAGGGCCTGTTCATCGGAGCGATCTCGGCGTTCTTCGAGATCGCCTTCCCGGGCATCGTCATGCAGGCGACCCTCGCGACCCTCGCCGTTGTCGGCGTGACGCTCGCGCTCTTCGCCAGCGGCAAGATCCGCGCGTCCAAGAAGATGACGAAGATCTGGATGATCGCCATGATCGGCTACCTGGTCTTCTCGCTCCTGAACCTCGTGCTGATGTGGACCAACGTGCTGCCCGAAGACGCCATGTTCGGCATGCGCAGCCAGCCGAGCTTCCTCTTCGGCATCCCGTGGGGCGTGCTCCTCGGCGTCTTCGTCGTCTTCCTCGCCGCTTACTCGCTGGTGATGGACTTCGACCGGATCCAGCAGGGCGTGCGCAACGGCGCTCCCCGCAAGTTCGGCTGGATGGGCGCCTTCGGCATCATGGTCACGGTCGTCTGGCTGTACATCGAGATCCTGCGCCTCATCGCGATCATCCGCGGCAGCAATTAGACACGGCTCTGGTCAATGCCGCAAGCGGCGTTGATGCGAGATCGTGTCTAGGTTGAGCGAGCGCAAGCGAGTCGAAACCTCAACGATATCCGGAAGGCCCGCCCCCTCGGGGCGGGCCTTCCGCGTGTGTACGCAGCGATCTTTCCGAATAGCGGGAAATTCACCGCACCGCAAGGGTCTCGACAGCGCGGCGATCGAGGAGGATGATTCATGGCGTCAACCACGACACAAAGGAGCACACCATGTCCTTCCTCGGATTCCTCCTCCTCGGCCTCATCGCCGGGGCTATCGCCAAGCTCATCCTCCCCGGGAAGCAGGGCGGCGGATGGTTCGCCACCCTCATCCTCGGGGTCGTGGGCGCGGCGATCGGCGGGTGGCTGGGCAGCCTCATCTTCAACCGACCGCTCACCGAGTTCTTCGATCTGGGCACCTGGGCGCTCGCGATCGGCGGCTCGATCCTCGTACTGCTGATCTACGGCCTCATCGTGGGCCGCGGCAGCAAGAGCCGCGCCGACTGACGTACCTGACGCGCACAAGGAGAGTGGCCCCGGGCAAGGACGATTCCTCGGCAGAATCCTCGCCCCGGGCCACTCTCCTTGTGCGGGTCGAAGTCACCCGCGACCGCGGCTCACTCCCACTCGATGGTCCCCGGAGGCTTGGACGTCACGTCGAGCACGACCCGGTTCACGTCCTGCACCTCGTTGGTGATGCGGTTGGAGATCTTGGAGAGCACGTCGTAGGGCAGACGCGTCCAGTCGGCGGTCATGGCGTCTTCGCTGGAGACCGGCCGGAGGACGATCGGATGCCCGTAGGTGCGGCCGTCGCCCTGCACGCCCACCGAGCGCACGTCCGCGAGCAGCACGACCGGGCACTGCCAGATCTCGCCGTCGAGCCCCGCCTTGGAGAGCTCCTCGCGGGCGATCGCGTCGGCCTCGCGGAGGAGGTCGAGCCGATCGCGGGTGACCTCGCCGATGATCCGGATGCCGAGGCCCGGCCCCGGGAAGGGCTGACGCCCGACGATCGCCTCGGGGATGCCGAGCTCGCGGCCGATCGCGCGGACCTCGTCCTTGAAGAGGGTCCGCAGCGGCTCGATGAGCTCGAAGTCGAGGTCTTCGGGGAGGCCGCCGACGTTGTGGTGCGACTTGATGTTCGCGGTGCCCGCGCCGCCGCCGGATTCGACGACGTCGGGGTAGAGGGTGCCCTGCACGAGGAAACGCACGGGCTCGCCGGAGGCTTCGGCCTCGGCCACGAGATCGCGCTGGATCGCCTCGAAGGCGCGGATGAACTCGCGCCCGATGATCTTGCGCTTCTCCTCGGGGTCGGTGACCCCGGCGAGGTGGCCGAGGAAGGTCTCTTCGGCCTCCACCGTGATCAGCCGCACACCCGTGGAGGCCACGTAGTCCTTCTCGACCTGCTCGCGCTCGCCCTTGCGGAGGAGACCGTGGTCGACGAAGACGGCGGTGAGCTGATCGCCGATGGCACGGTGCACGAGAGCGGTGGACACGGCGGAGTCGACCCCGCCGGAGAGCGCGGAGATCACACGCGCCGAGCCGACCTGCTCGCGGATGCGGGCGACCTGCTCCTCGATGACGCTGCCGCTGTTCCAGTCGGAGGCGAGGCCCACCGCCTTGTGCAGGAAGTTCTCGAGCACCTCCTGGCCGTGGTCGGAGTGCTTGACCTCCGGATGCCACTGCACGCCGTAGAAGCAGCGCTCGTCGTTGCCGAAGGCCGCCACGGGCGTGACCGCGGTGCGCGCAAGCACCTCGAAGCCGGCCGGCGCCTGGGCGACCTGGTCGCCGTGGCTCATCCACACGTTCTGCAGGGAGGAC
>CAYOTY010000228.1:1485-2384 GCA_964406995.1 uncultured Microbacterium sp. | reverse complement strand
GGCGTCGCGAGGGCCGGCCGCGGCCTCCGGGTGGTACTGCACCGAGAACGCGGGGATGTCGAGGGCGCGCAGGCCCTCCACCACGTTGTCGTTCAGGCCGATGTGGCTCACCTCGACGCTGCCGTAGCCGGCGGGGCTGTCGAAGGTACCGTCCAGCGGCGCCTCCACGGCGAAGCCGTGGTTGTGGGCGGTGATCTCCACGCGCCCGGTGGCCTTGTCGAGCACCGGCTGGTTGATCCCGCGGTGCCCGAAGGGCAGCTTGTAGGTGCCCAGGCCCAGGGCACGCCCGAGCAGCTGGTTGCCGAAGCAGATCCCGAAGAACGGCAGGCGCCTGTCGAGCACGCCGCGAAGGACCTCCACATGGGCGTCGGACGCCGCGGGATCGCCGGGTCCGTTGGAATAGAAGACCGCGACCGGGTCGATCGCCAGGATCTCCTCCAGCGTGACCGTCTGCGGCAGAACGTGCACCTCGAAGCCGCGGGCGGCGAGATTGTCGAGAGTCGCCTGCTTCACGCCCAGGTCGAGAACGGCGAGATTTCCGATGCGCTCCCCCTGGGCGGGGGTCACGGCCACCGTCTCCACGGAGACCTGGGCCGAGAGGTTCTGTCCGGCCATCGCCGGCGCGTCCCGCACCTGGCGGAGCTGGTCGTCCGGGTCGATCGCGGCGGCGGTTCCCGAGAAGATCCCCCCGCGCATGCTGCCCGAAGAGCGGATGCGGCGCGTGACCGCACGGGTGTCGATGCCGCTGATGCCGACGATCCGGTCACGCAGGAGCGTCTCGTCCAGCGAGGTGTTCGCGCGCCAGTTCGACACGATCCGGGAGGGGTCTCGGACGATGTATCCGGCGACCCAGATGCGGCGCGACTCGGGGTCCTCGTCGTTCATGCCGGCGGTACTGG
>CAYOTY010000228.1:0-1475 GCA_964406995.1 uncultured Microbacterium sp. | reverse complement strand
CCGGTGTTGCCGATGTGCGGGGCCGTCATCACCACGATCTGGCCCGCGTAGGAGGGGTCGGTGAGCGTTTCCTGGTAGCCGCTCATGCCGGTCGCGAAGACGACCTCCCCGAGGGTCGTGCCCTCCGTCCCATAGGCGCGACCGTGGTAGCGCGTGCCGTCTTCGAGGACGAGCACCGCCTCCCCGGCGATGCCGGCGCTCCCGACGACGGGGATGGCTGCGGTCGTGGGGGTCATAGGGATGCTCCCGTCTGAGGTGCCTTGCACAGCGGGGCAAGGGCGCGGATGAAGTCTGCGGGGTCGCCGGCGGTGAGGCGAAGATAGGTGTCGACCGTGTCGGCCTCGACGCGCCAGGTCACGCGCAGGAGGCCGCCCGGCTCCACGACCCGGTCGATCGTCCAGGTCGAGCGATCGACCGAGACCAGGCGATCGGAGGCGAGGAACACGGCCGGTGCGCCGTCGAGGTGCAGGGCCAGGCCGCGATCGGTGCGGACCGCCTCACCGCGCGCGCGGTAGGCCAGTGGTTTGAGGGCGAGCCGCTCCAGCGGCTCGTCGTGGCGCGTGGTGGCCACGTAGAGCACGGCCTGACGCTCCTCGACCCGTGCGTCCTCCGGCACACCGAGGGGCGCGGACAGGCCTGCGTCGCGCCGTACTCGCCGGCGCCAGGCGACCAGCATGAGAGCGATGATCAGGAGCGCCACGCCCGCCATGACCAGCCCGGCCGCTTCGCGGGTCATGCGCCGATCTCCTCGGACAGCACGCCTTCGGCGAGGGTGACGGAGCCGCGATGGATCGTCCACTCGACGCGGCCGGGAAGGTCACGTCCGAGATACGGGGAGTTGACGCTTCGGCCGTGCAGATCGGCGGTGGTGAAGCTGCCTTCGGCATCCGCGTCGTACAGCGTGATGTTCGCCGCCGAACCTGCTTCCAGGCGCTGGCCGTGCCCGGACAGCATGCCGATGCGAGCGGGTGTCTCGCTGAGGACCCGTGCGACATCCGCCCAGCCCAGAAGACCCGTCTGCACCATGCTCTGGTGCACGACGCGCAGGGCGCTCTCCAGGCCGACCATGCCGTTCGCGGCCGCCTGCCATTCGCAGGCCTTGTGCTCGGCGGGGTGCGGAGCGTGATCGGTGGCCACGATGTCGATCGTGCCGTCGGCGAGCCCTTCCCGCACCGCGAGCACGTCCTCCTCGCTGCGCAGAGGAGGGTTGACCTTGTACCGGGCATCGTACTCGCGCACGAGCTCGTCGGTGAGGAGGAGATGGTGCGGCGTGACTTCGGCCGTCACGGCGATCCCCCGCTTCTTGGCCCAGCGGATGATGTCCACAGAGCCCGCCGTGGAGAGGTGGCAGACGTGGAGGCGCGAGCCGACGTGCTCGGCCAGGAGCACGTCTCGGGCGATGATCGACTCCTCCGCGACCGCCGGCCAGCCGGTCAGACCCAGCTCCGCCGAGACGGTGCTCTCGTTCATCTGGG
>CAYOTY010000227.1:0-2410 GCA_964406995.1 uncultured Microbacterium sp. | reverse complement strand
ACAGCGCCGGCTACTACTCCTACATCTGGAGCGAGGTGCTCGACGCCGACACCGTGGCCTGGTTCAAGGAGAACGGCGGTCTCACCCGTGAGAACGGCGACCGCTTCCGCTCGCTGCTGCTCGGCGTCGGAGGCTCGAAGGACCCTCTTGAGGCGTATCGCGACTTCCGCGGGCGCGACGCCGAGATCGAGCCGCTGCTGACGCGCCGCGGCCTCGATGGCTGATCGGCTGGACCCGATTCGGCGTCGACATCTCGTCCGGGATGTTGGCGGTCGCCCGTCGCACGCTGCCCTCGGCGGAGTGGATCACGACGGATGCCGCAGCACTCCCCTTACCGGATGCGTCCGTCGATCTCCTCACCTGCGTGACAGCGCTCCACATCATCCCGGACACCGCGACCGCGGTCGCGGAGTGGCGTCGCGTGCTCCGGCCGGACGGGCATCTGATCACCGCGACGTTCCTGCAGACGTCAGGGGTCGATACCGCGTGTCAGACGAGTGGCCCGCCGACTCCGGAGCGCCCCTACGCACGCGATCACGCACCCTATGGCAGTGTCGACGCGCTCACGGAGACCTTCTCCGGCCATGGCTTCGCGCTGCAGCGCCATACCTCATGGGCCGACAGCGTGGACGCTGTCCTCATCGCCGAAATGGCTGCATGTCCACGGCGATGAGAGAGATCAGCAGGGGTGACCGAGCCTTCAGAGCCCTCTGACGATGATGCCCTCCACCGTCATCACCCGTTTGTAGGAGGGTACTTCCTCCTCGTTCGACAGGAGCGTCACGGTGAGATCGTGCGTCGGATCATGTCGTGAGAAGGCCGTCATCCCGTGATCGCCGCCGACCGCGGCGACAGTTCCCGCCTTGAGCCACACGCCGAACCCGTAGCCGGTGGGCTCATCGTCATCATCATCGTCGTCGTCGTACACGCTGATGTCAGGGGTCGCGGGTGCGGTCATCGCCGCCACCAGATCCATCGGCAGGAGCGCGCCTGCGTAGAGACTCGACCAGAAGGCGTGCATATCGGCGACCGTTGTACGCGCGCCGCCGTCGCCGACGCCGACGACGGGGATGTGGAAGATGTTGCTCGTCCCGTCCTCTTTGTAGCCGACTGCCGAAAGAGGCTCGAGACGGTCACTGCGCGCGAAGTCGGATGACGTCATTCCGGCGGGATCGAACACCCGCTCGGTCACGAGCTGCCCGTAGGGCACACCCGAAGCGCGCTCGGCGATGATCCCCAGCACGACGAAGCCGCCGTTGCAGTACGCCCACCTCTCCCCCGCCGGGAAGGCGGTCTCGAAGCCGTCGAGCAGGGGGACATAGGCCTCGGCGCGGTCGAGCTGCTGCACCGGGATCGGAAGCGGCGCGTACTCGTCGATCTCCTCGTCGAGATAGTCGCCGATCCCCGAGCGGTGACTGAGCAGATGCTCGATCGTGACGTCATCGGCGATCAGTGGGAGGTCGGCACCGAGTATCGAGCGGGCCCTCGTGTCCAGGCGCAGCGTCCCCTCCGCGACCAGGGAGAGGACCGCCGCTGCGGTGAAGGTCTTGGTGAAGCTGGCCGCTGCGAAGCGGGTGCCGAGCGTATTGGGCACGCCCAGGGACCGGTCGGCGAACCCTCGGGCCCACCCCACCACCAGCTCGCCGCCGCGGTGGGCGGCCAGGACGCCGCTGAAGTCGTCGAGGTCGAACTCATCGCCCTCGCGCGCGTCGATCGCGCCGGCATCCGGTGCAGGGATCATGACGCGAGCATAACGGCAGAACGGATGCCGCGATACAGCCCGCCTAGGCGCTCTTGCGCTTGCGGGAGAGCACCACCGTGGGCGGTGCGCCGTCTTCGACCGCCGCGCGCGTGACCACGACCTTGGAGACGTCTTCGGCGGAGGGGATCTCGAACATGATCGGCCCGAGCACGTCTTCGAGGATCGCGCGGAGCCCACGAGCACCCGTCTTGCGTTCGACGGCGAGGTCGGCGATCGCCTTCAGAGCGTCCTCCTCGAACTCGAGCTGCACGCCGTCGAGTTCGAACATGCGCTGGTACTGCTTGACCAGGGCGTTCTTGGGCCCGGTGAGGATGTCGATGAGCGCGTCCTGGTCCAGCGGCGTCACCGAGGCCACGACAGGCAGTCGCCCGATGAACTCGGGGATCAGGCCGAACTTGTGCAGGTCTTCGGGCAGCACCTCGCTGAACAGGTCGAGATCGTTGCTCTTGTCGTGCAGCGGGGCGCCGAAGCCGATGCCGTGCTTGCCGACGCGCGAGGAGACGATGTCTTCGAGGCCGGCGAAGGCCCCCGCGACGATGAACAGCACGTTCGTCGTATCGATCTGCAGGAACTCCTGGTGCGGATGCTTGCGCCCGCCCTGCGGCGGAACCGAGGCCACCGTGCCCTCCAGGATCTTCAGCAGCGCCT
>CAYOTY010000226.1:0-2417 GCA_964406995.1 uncultured Microbacterium sp. | reverse complement strand
TGGACACGCGCGTGGTCGATGGCGAGTCCTCGCTGCTGTTCGGGCCCTTCGCGACCTTCAGCCCCAAGTTCCTCAAGAACGGCTCGCTCCTGGACATCGTCGCCCAGGTGCGCACGCACAACCTGTGGCCGATGCTGCGGGTAGCGTTCGCGAACCCCGACCTGATCACCTACCTCGTCGGCGAGCTGATGAAGAACCACCGCAAGAAGGTCGAGAGCCTGCGCACCTTCGTACCGACCGCGAAGGACGAGGACTGGCAGCTCATCAACGCCGGCCAGCGTGCGCAGGTCATGAAGAAGGATGCTCAGAAGGGCGGCATCCTGCAGTTCGGCACCGAGGTCGTCGCCGCGGCAGACGGATCGATCGCCGGGCTCCTGGGTGCGTCCCCGGGTGCCTCGACCGCCGCGTCGATCATGCTGTCGCTGCTGCAGCGCTGCTTCCCCGAGCAGTACCCCTCCTGGGAGCCGGCGCTGCGCGAGCTCATCCCCACCGTGGGCGCCACTCTCAACGACGATGCCGCCGCCACAGAGGCGTCGATGTCGGCCACCGCGGCCACCCTCGGCATCGCGCGCTGAGGCCGAGCCGTGGCGAAACTGTACTTCCGCTACGGAGCGATGAACTCGGGCAAGTCCACGGCCCTGCTGCAGGCGGCGTACAACTACGAGGAGCGCGGCCAGCGGGTGCTCCTGGCCAAGCCCGCCCTCGACACCAAGGGCGCGGATCAGATCGAGAGCCGGCTGGGAGTGACCCGTCCGGTCGACTTCCTCATCGACACGGATGCGGATGCCCGAGAGCTCTTCCGCCGGGAACGCGCGCGCATCCGCCGCGAGAGCGAGGAGGGGCTGATCCCCGGCGAGCCGAGCGACGTCGCCTGCCTCCTCGTCGACGAGGCGCAGTTCCTCACCGCCGCGCAGATCGACGACCTGTTCCGGATCGCGGTCGAAGACGGCATCCCGGTGCTCGCCTACGGCATCCGCAACGACTTCCGCACGCAGGCGTTCCCGGGCTCGGCGCGCCTCCTCGCGATCGCGCACGCCCTCGAAGAGCTCAAGACCATCTGCCGATGCGGGCGCAAGGCCGTCTTCAACGGCCGCCGCATCGGCGGGACGTTCGTCTTCGACGGCGACCAGGTCGCCATCGACGGAGCCGGCGACGGGCAGGTCGTCACCTACGAGTCGCTGTGCGGCGACTGCTATCTGCGGGAGTCCGGCGGACGCCTCGGCTGAGCGCGCCGCATCCCCTGCTTCTCACTTCTTTGCTTCGCCCGCGGGGCGGGGAGGGGTCAGCGAGCGGGAGGCAGAGCCGCCAGCAGCGCGTCGAGCTTGGCGGCGGTGTCCTCCCAGCCGGTCACGGCGACCGAGGGCACTCCGAGCGCCCGCACCGGATAGTCGTTGCCGCCCTCGTCGAGCCGATCGCCGTAGAAGAGCATGTCCTCGAAGCGGATGCCGGTGCGCTCGGCCAGCTCCTGCATGCCGAAGGCCTTGTCGATCCCCGAACGGGTGATGTCGATCGAGGTGGAGCCGCCCGAGCGCACCTCCAGGCTCGGCAGGCGCGCCGCGACGGCCTCGCGCAGTGCGGCGCGCTTGGCGCCATCCGGATCCCAGCCGTGCTTCGCCTCACGTGGAGCCTGCTGCCCGAGCGCCGAGAAGGTCACCTGCGAGCCGCGGTCCTCGAGGATCTCCCCCCACGGCTCCGGCTCCCACAGACCCAGACGCCCGGCCTCCTCGCGGAGTGCGACGAAGGCCGCATCCCTCTCCTCCGGGGTGAGATCCAGCGCGTACACCAGGCGGAAATCGCCGTCGTCGTAGCGGAGGTAGCGGGTGCCGCAGGTGGGGAGGAGATGGATGCGACCGAGCTCCTCCGCGGTCGCCGCGCTCAGCTGCGAGATCAGCTGCGTGCGGAACTGCGCCTCGTTGCCTCCGGAGATGACCGCGACCTCCACGCGGCGCGCGAGCGCGCGCAGCTGATTCGCGATGCGTGAGTCGACCAGGCCCTTCGACGGGGCCAGGGTGTCATCGAGATCGAAGGCGACGAGAAGGGGAGTCGGCACGGGGTGGGAATCCTTGGTCGGGGATCGGGGGAGGTGTGGTTGCGGGGCCTTGCCCGCGAGGTGTTTCGGAGAGATCTTGCGGATGCGGCCTCGCGAGGAGTCACGGGCTCGCCCTTGGCGAGCCCTGAAGATTATCTCACCAGGGGTGCGTCCCCACGGTGCCCTCCACGCGCCGCACGTCAGAGGGAAAGGTCACGTTCCAGCGAAGGCGGCGCGCGGAGCCTCCTGCGCCGCGGGGCCCCGCCCGTCACCCGGACTTTATGGGAGAAGCCCCGCCAAGGCGGGGCTTCTCCCATAAATGTCGGGGTGACAGTGTCTGGTTTCAGGTGATGCCGGACAGCTGTCTCAGGTCATCCCGGACGATCCG
>CAYOTY010000225.1:0-2447 GCA_964406995.1 uncultured Microbacterium sp. | reverse complement strand
CTGTCTCGCGCCGGATATGTCGTCTCGCGGTTCTGCGGTGCTCAGCCGATCTCGCCGGCGGCCACGGCCTCGGCGAGCGCGTGCACGCGCGAGAGGTGGTGCGCGCCGTAGAAGTCTGCGTCGGCGAGGCGGGAGGCATCGCCGGATGCCGCGATCACCGCCAGTGCGTGCATCCAGCCTCCGGCGAGGGTGCCGAGCAGCATCAGATAGGGGACGCTGGCGGCGTAGGCGTCGCGAGGCGAGTCCGCGAAGCCGAGCACGGCCGTGGTCGCGCGCTGTGCGGCATCCGTCGCCCTCGTCAGGCGCTCGGCCGTCCGCGAGGCGACCTCGCCGGAGACCGCCTGCAGCGCCGTCACCGTCTCGGCGATCTGCGCGAACAGCGCCGAGGCCGTCTCGCCGCCGTTGCGCAGGAGCTTCCGGCCGATGAGATCGTTGGCCTGGATCGCCGTGGTGCCTTCGTAGATCGGCACGATGCGCGCATCGCGATAGTGCTGGGCGACACCCGTCTCCTCGACGAAGCCCATGCCGCCGTGCACCTGGATCGCCTCGCTGGTCACGCGCAGGTTCTCCTCGCTCGCCCAGCCCTTGAGGATAGGTACGAAGAACTCCGCCAGACGCAGCGTGTCCTCATCGTTCTCGGCGCGATCGAAGAGATCGCCGACGTAGACCGACAGGGCGCGCATCGCGAAGATCTGGCTCGACATCGAGCGCAGGAGGCGCGCGACATCCGGATGCCCGGAGATCGGCGTGCCGGCCGGGCGGCCTGGAACGCGCCCCTGCCGGCGGTCGGCGGCGAAGGCGGCGGCCTTCTGGTAGGCCCGCTCGGCGATGCCCGTGGCCTGGTGCCCCATGCCGACGCGGGCGGAGTTCATCATCACGAACATCGCGGTCAGCCCGCCGTGGAGCTCCCCCACGAGATACCCGGTCGCGTCCTCGTAGGCGAGAACGCAGGTGGGGCTGGCGTGGATGCCGAGCTTGTGCTCGATGGCGACGGTCTCGACGCCGTTGCGCTCGCCGAGCGAGCCGTCTTCCGCCACGAGCGTCTTGGGCACGACGAAGAGCGAGAGCCCGCGGGTTCCCTCCGGAGCCTCGGGCGTGCGCGCGAGCACGAGGTGCACGATGTTCTCTGCGACGTCATGGTCGCCCCAGGTGATGAAGATCTTCTGACCGCGGATCGACCAGGTGCCGTCTTCGCGCGGGGTCGCGGCCGTGCAGATCGCGCCGAGGTCGGTCCCGGCATCCGGCTCGGTGAGGTTCATGGTGCCCGTCCACTCGCCGCTGACGAGCTTGACGAGATAGCGCTCGCGCAGCTCCTCGGATGCGACGGCGTCGAGGGCGTGGATGGCTCCGGCGGACAGCATCCAGCAGAGGGCGAAGGCGGCGTTGGCACCGTTCCAGACCTCGCCGAGTCCCGCCTGCACGGATGCCGGGAGGTCGTCGCCGCCGGCACTGGCAGGGGCGACCGCGGTCACCCAGCCCGACCCCGCGAACGCCTGATAGGCCTCGGCGAATCCCGCGGGCAGGCGCACCTGGCCGCCTTCGAGGGTCGCGCCGAGCTGGTCGCCGGGACGGTCGAGCGGGGCGAGGACCTCGGCGGCGAACTCTCCTGCGCCGGCGACGATCTCTGCGGCATCCGATGCCGTCATCTCCCCGCCCGTGGCTGCGGCGACGATGTCGCGGCCGAAGGCGTCGCGGTAGAGGAACTCGTAGTCGGCGACCGGAGGTGCGTACGTCATTGTCTTCTCCCTGGATCAGAATGACACCGCGACTCATACTACATGGGACTGAGTGTCAATGCGAGAGTTCGCACCCCACAATCTCCGCGGGTGGGCGTGGACAACTCCTCAGAATCGCCGGCTGCATCCGCGGAAACCCGCCGAACAGGCACCCCCGGCCCGATTCTTCAGGAGTTGTCGACACCGACCCCCGCTCCCCCGCCGACCGGACTACGCTCATAAGCGTGACCGAACGCGCTCCCCTCTCCCGCAAGCTGTCCGCCATCGCCGAGTCGGCGACCCTGAAGGTCGACGCCAAGGCCAAGGCGCTCAAGGCCGAAGGCAAACCGGTGATCTCCTACGCCGCCGGCGAGCCCGACTTCGCCACGCCGCAGTTCATCGTCGATGCCGCCGCCGAGGCCCTCGCCGATCCGGCCAGCTACCGCTACACCCCCGCTCCGGGTCTTCCCGGCCTCCGCGAGGCCGTCGCCGCCAAGACCCTCCGCGACTCCGGACTCGAGGTCTCCCCGAGCCAGGTCATCGTCACCAACGGCGGCAAGCAGGCGGTCTACCAGGCGTTCCAGGCCGTCGTGAACCCCGGCGACGAGGTGCTGCTGCCGGCTCCCTACTGGACCACCTACCCCGAGGCGATCCGCCTCGCCGACGGCGTGCCCGTCGAGGTCTTCGCCGGCGCCGACCAGGACTACAAGGTCACCGTCGACCAGCTCGAGG
>CAYOTY010000224.1:0-2468 GCA_964406995.1 uncultured Microbacterium sp. | reverse complement strand
GGAAGTTCCACGGGATGATCTGGCCGACCACGCCCAGCGGCTCGTGGAAGTGGTACGCGACGGTGTTCTCGTCGAGCTGGCTGAGCGAGCCCTCCTGCGCACGTAGGACCCCGGCGAAGTAGCGGAAGTGGTCGACGACGAGCGGGATGTCGGCGGCGAGCGTCTCGCGCACCGGCTTGCCGTTCTCCCAGGTCTCGGCCACGGCGATCCTCTCGAGGTTCTGCTCGATGCGGTCGGCGATCCGGTTCAGGATGATGGCGCGTTCGGCCGGGCTCGTCTTGCCCCAGGAGGCGAAGGCCTTCCAGGCGACCTCCACGGCCCGGTCGATGTCCTCGGCGGTGCCGCGCCCGACCTCTGTGAAGGGCTTGCCGTTGACGGGGCTGATGTTCTCGAAGTACTGCCCCTTGACCGGATCGACGAACTCCCCGCCGATGTAGTGGCCGTAGCGCGAACGGTACTGTGCGACCGAGCCCGGCTGTCCTGGGGCGGCGTACGCGGTCGAGATGCTCTCTTCGAGGATGGTCATGGTTGTCTCCTTCGACAGTCCGCGGCCGCTCCGCCGCGGGATCCGGTGTGGCTCGAAGGTAACTCCCCCAGCGTTGCGCCCCGATGCGCAACGTTGCATCCGGTTGCGAGGACGGACTCGGCGAGCGCCTCAGCTCTGCTCGAGCCGTTCGATGCGGCTGACCAGGCCCGAACGGCGAGGGGAACGTGCCGGAAGCATCTCCAGGCAGAGCCTCAGCACCTCGAGATCGTCGGCACCCTCGGGAAGCTCCGCGTAGGCGAGGAGCAGATCCACGCTCGCCTCGCTGAGCATGGTCGCCCGGAGGGCTCCGCGCACGCTCTCTCGGAACTCCTCGACGCCCGGCGCGACCGAATCCGGCAGCACCGGTCCGTGATAGGCGGAGAGCGCCACGCGGTGCGCGCCGCGGTCGAGCAGAGACAGGAGGTTGTGCGCGTCGGTCTCCAGCGGCCGCGTCAACCGATAGGGGCGCGACTGAGGAACGATATCGGGCCCGATCCGCTCCAGCACCTTACGCAGACGCACCATCTCGGGGCGGAGGGTCTCAGGCGAGGAGGTCTCCCCGTAGACGAGCCCGGCGAGATGCTCGGCCGACAGGCCCTGCCGATGCACCGCGAGCATGAGCAGGATCTCCGCGTGACGCGCGCTGAGCTCCACGATCGCCCCGCCCCTGGACTCGTCGATCCGCAGCAGCGCGCGGTCGCGGCCGAGCACCTCCAGCAGGATGCGCTCCGTCGTGTGCGCGTGGCGCGGAGCCGCCTGACGAGGCGCCTCCGCGCGCGCTCTCAGTCGGGCGACGAGCAGCTCCGCCTCCACGGCGCGTGCGGTGGCATCCACCAGCATCCGCGCTTGAGGCGTGACCGCTTCGCCGCCGCCGGTGACGTCGATGACCCCGAGGATGCTGCGGCTCTCCGGATCGAACACCGGCGCCGCCGTGCACGACCAGGGCTGAACGAGCCGGTTGTAGTGCTCGGCCTGATGGATCTGCACCGACTCGCCCAGGGCGAGCGCGGTCCCCGGGGCCGCGGTGCCGACCGACTCCTCCGACCAGTTGGCCCCCTCGACGAACCCCATCTCACCGGACATCAGCCGCTGGCGGATGTCGCCCTCGACCCAGAGGAGGCGGCCGGCATGGTCGCCGACCGCGACGACCACTCCCGAGTCCTCGGCCGATCCCGGGAGCAGTAGCCCTCGAATGATGTCCATCACCGCGGCCAGCGGGTGCGCGCTCCGGTAGGCCTCGAGCTCGTCCCGGCTGAAGTCGAGCGGGGGCAGTCCTTCCGCGCCCACTCTGCTCTGCCAGGCACGCTGCCAGGAGGCGAGCACCATCGGGCGGACGTGCTGAAGCCTGCTGTCGGCGAGGTTCCCTGCGACGAGCTCCTCGTGGGCACGCTCGATCAGCAGGCGGGAGGCCTCCGGTGAGACCTCTCGCGAGGAGTTCCACGAGGACGGCACTGTACCTCCGATCGGCTCGAGCGGCGGTCAGCCCAGTGTAGAGCGAAGGGATCGGAATCGGAACCCGTCCGGCGTCGCACGGCGGCGTTCCCTCGCAGGCAGGGAGCTCGACGCGGCGACTCGGGTTCTCCCTCATTCCCGCGCCATGGCACGATCCGGCCTTCCGCTCCGGCGGGGTACCGGGGGCACTAACCTCGGGCGGCCCACCATTCGCGCAGGCGCTGCTCGGCGGCATCCGGGCCTATGACGCCCTCGTCCAGGCGCAGCTCGAGCAGGAACCGGTAGGCCTGCCCGACCTCGCGCCCGGGCGGGATGCCGAGGATCTGCTGGATCTGGTTGCCGTCGAGCTCGGGACGGATGCTGTCGATCTCCTCCTGTTCGCGCAGCTCCGCGATCCGGCGCTCGATGTCGTCGTAGGCGGCCGCGAGCCGCTGCGCCTTGCGGCGGTTGCGGGTGGTGACGTCGGCGCGGGTGAGGATGTGCAGGCGCT
>CAYOTY010000223.1:0-2499 GCA_964406995.1 uncultured Microbacterium sp. | reverse complement strand
TCAAGAGCGAGTTCGTCCGCGTCACCTTCACCTCGAGCGACAACGCGAACAAGCTGAGTCCGGTGCTCATCACCAGCCAGACCTCGGTCGAGCAGGCCGGCGCCGACTCCTTCAAGTACCTGCTCCAGCCCAACCTCCTCCTCCGCTGATCGGTTCATCGATCGTCTTAAGAAGACCGGATGCGGCATGAGCGCTGCTGACGGGCTCCGGGGTGTTCCCCTTTCGCGCTGAGGTACACCCTCCCACGCTTCGCGCGGGCCCCTCCCGATGCGCGAAAGGGGAACACCCCTCCGCCCTCCCCGAGTCGAGCTTCCTGTGCAGAGAGATGTGGGTGTCGTGCCCCCGATGTGAGCATCGGGAGGGGCCCGCGCGAAGCGGGAGGGAGCCCGCTCTGCGAAGCTCGGGGGCACGACACCCACATCGGAAGTCGTTCTCGACACCGAGTGTCCCTGGCGAAAGGTAAGGTGACTGACGTGATCGTGGAGCACCTGAACCTGGTTGACTTCCGCAATTACGTGAGCGCCGACCTCAGCCTGCATCCGGGCCCGAACGTCCTGGTCGGGCGGAACGGGCAGGGCAAGACCAACCTCGCCGAGGCGGTGGTGTTCCTGGCGACGCTGGGGTCGCATCGCGTGTCGGCGGATGCCCCGATGGTGCGCGACGGGCAGGAGTTCGCCATCATTCGCGCCCGTCTCGCGCACGGGCAGCGCCAGGTGCTCGTCGAGGTCCAGCTGAACCGGCAGGGATCGAACAAGGCCCGTATCAACGGCTCGCCCGCGAAGACCTCGGAGCTTCCGCGCTATGCGCACGTCGTGCTGTTTGCTCCGGAAGACCTGCAGATCGTGCGGGGCGATCCCTCGGCCCGGCGCCGGTTCGCCGATCAGCTGCTCGTGCAGCGGATTCCTCGCATGACGAGCGTGCTCGCCGACTATGACCGGGTGCTCAAGCAGCGCACGACGCTGCTGAAGTCGGCGCGGGCGCGCGGCATCCGCGCCGAGGCGCTGACGACGCTCGATGTGTGGGACGACAAGCTCGTCGCCCTCGGCAGCGAGATCATCGACGCACGCCGGCGGCTGGGCGACGATCTGCGCGAGCCCTTGCGGGCCGCATATGCCGCGATCGCCGGGGCCGATCATGACCCGGGACTCGGGTGGGCGCTGTCGGTGCAGGGCGCGGATCCCGACGAGGGGGTCGAGGCGGATGCCGCAGAGGCGCCGTCCGACACCGCGGCGCTCTTCCGCGCCGCCTTGGTCGCCAAGCGCGCCGCCGAGCTGGAGCGGGGGCTCACCCTGGTGGGTCCGCACCGCGACGACCTGCTGCTGAGGCTGCGGAATCTTCCGGTGAAGGGGTACGCATCGCACGGGGAGTCCTGGTCGGTAGCGTTGTCTCTGCGACTCGCATCGGCCGAACTCCTGCGCGCGGAGTCTCCGGCGGGTGATCCGGTGCTGATCCTCGACGACGTCTTCGCCGAACTCGACGCGGATCGGCGGCGGCGTCTGGCCGATCTCACCTCCGGTTACGGGCAGGTGGTGGTCACCGCCGCGGTGGAGGAGGATATCCCCGAAGTGCTGCATCACCATGTCGTGCGCATCAGCGACGGCACGATCACCGATGAGCGAGAGGCGCCGGAGGGAGGAGCGGGATGAGCTCCGCATCTGACGCATCCGGGGCGTCCGACATTCCCGAGACCGTCGCGACCTATCTGCGCCTGCGCGGACTGAAGCCGAGCTCGCGGTCCTGGCGGCGGAAGCGCCGGCTCCGCGACGATGACGAGAACGCCCCGTTCACGCCGGGGCGCGATCCGCTGGGGCTCGGCGCCGCGCTCGATCAGCTCACGCAGAGCGCCGGATGGGACTCGGTTCTCGCGAAGGAGGAGGTCGTCCTGCAGTGGGCGGATCTGGCCGGCGCGGATGTCGCGAAGCACTCCGAACCGGTCTCGCTCGAGCGCGGTCTGCTGACGGTCCGCTGCGATTCGACGGCGTGGGCGAAGAACCTCACCTATATGCGGGCGGTGATCCTCACCCAGATCGAGCAGCGGTACCCGGATGCGGGCGTGGAGAATCTGCGGTTCATCGGGCCGGACGTACCCTCGTGGAAATGGGGGCCCAGAGCCGTTCCAGGCCGCGGTCCTCGCGATACCTACGGCTGAACCACCACCACGGATACCTCGATCGATTTCAGGGCCATACGCGGGCATACAAACCCCGCGCCGGAGGGAAAAGGGATAGACTGAGGGCTCACGACCGTGATGTGGAGAATCCCCTCAGATGACGCCTGAAACCCCTGCTGAAGAATCCCATTCCGGCACCGGCGACACCCCCGCATCCGACGCATCGACCACAGAGTACGGCGCCGACGAGATCCAGGTTCTCGAGGGTCTCGAGGCGGTGCGCAAGCGCCCGGGCATGTACATCGGCTCGACGGGTCCCCGGGGTCTGCACCACCTGGTGCAGGAGGGCTACTGCTATGCGTTCCCCGAGCGCAATCTCGTGACGGTGT
>CAYOTY010000222.1:335-2566 GCA_964406995.1 uncultured Microbacterium sp. | reverse complement strand
GCGCCATCGGCCACGACAACGACCATCCGATCCTCGACGACGTCGCGGATCTGCGCGCCTCGACCCCGACCGATGCCGCCAAGCGCGTCGTCCCAGACGTCGGCGAGCAGCGCGCCCTCATCGCCCAGCTGCGCTCGCGGGCGACCTCCAGGCTCACCCAGCGCCTCGCCCACGACATCGCCCAGCTCGAGCAGCTCCGCTCCCGCCCGGCGCTGCGCTCCCCCGAGCCGATCATCACCCAGCGGGCGCAGGAGGTGTGGCTGCTCGTCTCACGCGGGCGCGACACCGTCGACCGCGTCCTGGAGGCCGCCGGGAGGCGCACCGCCGAGCTGCGCGCCTCGCTGCGCGCGCTCTCCCCCGCCTCGACGCTGGCCCGCGGCTACGCGATCGTGCAGACCCGCGAGGGCATCCTCCGGGACGCCGCCGACGCACCCGCCGGCACGCCGCTGACCATCACGGTCGACCGAGGCTCCGTCGCGGCCAGATCCGAGGGCGAGAGCTCCCCGAGGTTCCCTGACCAGATCGGGCAGTTGCCGCGAAAAGACGGAATGCGGCCTCCGGTAGCGACGAATCGCGGCAACTGCCGACGGAGAACATGCGCTCAACCGCCGAGAGAGTGAGCGCCTAGGATGGAAGGGTGACTGTCTCCGGCGAGAACCCTGCCCCCGTGGAGTCGCTGTCCTTCGAAGCCGCCCGCGACGAGCTCGTCCGCGTGGTCGCCGAGCTCGAGCAGGGCGCTCCGACCCTGGAGCAGTCCCTCGCGCTCTGGGAGCGCGGCGAGGCCCTGGCCGCCCGCTGCGAGGATTGGCTGCTGGGCGCGAAGCGCCGCCTCGAGGAAGCGCGCCCCGCCGCCGAAGAGGGCGACTCGTGAGCGGGCGGGCCCCCGTCGTCGCCGAGCTCGGACGCCCCGAGACTCCCGAGGAGACCGCGGCGCGCAAGGCGGCCTCCTCGAAGGCCTACCGCTCCAGCCAGACCATCCGCAATCTCGTCGCGGCGCTCATCGCCACCCTCGCCGTCACGGCGATCATCGTCTTCGGCGTTCCCCGCGGCAGTGTGACCCCGCCCCCGCCGGTCGATCTGGAGGGTCTCGCGGCAGAGGCCTCCACGGCGATGGACCGCCCCGTGATCGTGCCCGAGCTCACCGCCGCCTGGCGCGTCAACGCCGCCGAGCTGCAGGGCGGCCCCGTCACCGTGTGGGACGTCACGATCGCCCCCTCCGCCGAGGACGAGCGCGGCTTCCTCCGCATCGCGCAGGCGTTCGACGCGGATGCCGCATGGGCTCCGCTGCGCCTGGACAGCACCGCGGCATCCGGCACCGTCGTGATCGACGGCCGTGACTGGGACGAGTACGTGCTGCGCAATCCCGAGCTCTCCGCCAACGTCTCCTACGCGCTGGGCACCCAGGCGGGCCGCGACTACGTGCTCGTCTACGGGTCTCTCGGACCCGATGACACCGCCGCGTTCGCGGGCTCTCTGACACCTCAGCTCGATGCGCTCCCGGAGGCGGAATGACCGGCAAGGACCTGACGCCCACCCAGGCCTGGCAGCTGATGCTGGCCGGCAACGGCCGCTTCGTCGCCGGTGAGCCGGCGCACCCGAACCAGAACGTCGAGACGCGTCATGACCTGGCGGGCTCGCAGCATCCGGTCGCCACGCTGTTCGGCTGCTCCGACTCGCGCCTGGCCGCCGAGATCATCTTCGACCTGGGGCTCGGCGACCTCTTCGTCGTGCGCAACGCCGGGCAGGTGATCGGCGAGTCGATCGTCGGCAGCCTGGAGTACGCGGTCGAGATCCTCCGGGTACCGCTCATCGTCGTGCTCGCCCACGACTCCTGCGGTGCGGTGCGCGCGGCGATCGACGGCACCGCGATCGATGCCGCCCCGCTCCCGCCGCACATCTGGAAGCTCATCGCGCCCATCATCCCCGCCGCCCGCAAAGTGCTGGCCGCGAACGGCGGCTCCTCGCCCGCCGACATCGACGCCGAGCTCGTCGGGCGCGAGCACCTGCGCAACACGGTCGACAACCTGCTGCAGTCGTCCGAGCTGATCAGCGAGGCCGTCGCCGCCGGGCGCCTGGGCATCGTGGGCGCCAACTACCGTCTTGCCGAGGGCACGGCCGTGCCCGTCATCACCGTGGGAATCGACGACGTTCCCGAAGCCGCATCCGAGGAGTGATCGCAGTGACCGACACCGAGTACCGCATCGAGCACGACACCATGGGCGAGGTGCGCG
>CAYOTY010000222.1:0-325 GCA_964406995.1 uncultured Microbacterium sp. | reverse complement strand
CAGATCGCCGCCCTCGCCCGCATCAAGAAGGCCGCCGCCCTCGCCAACAAGGAGCTCGGCACGCTCGACGGCGCCATCGCGGATGCCATCGCGGCCGCCGCCGACGAGGTCGCCTCGGGTGCGCACGACGGCGAGTTCCCCGTCGACACGTACCAGACGGGCTCCGGCACCTCCTCCAACATGAACATGAACGAGGTGCTCGCGACCCTGGCGACCCGCATCCTCGGCGCTCCGGTGCACCCGAACGACCACGTCAACGCCTCGCAGTCGTCGAACGACGTCTTCCCGACATCCGTGCACATCGCCGTCACCCAGGCGCTCATCG
>CAYOTY010000221.1:0-2650 GCA_964406995.1 uncultured Microbacterium sp. | reverse complement strand
TGCGGCAGACGCCGATCGAGGCGATCATCGCCAAGGCGAACGACATCCTCCATCCGTACTCTCTCGACGTCAAGCACGTGGCCTGGCACAGCGTGTACGAGGTCGGGCATCGCGTCACCGACAGATTCGACGACGTCGAGGACGGCGCAGGTCGCGAGCCGCGCGTGTTCCTCATGGGCGACGCCTGCCACACCCATAGCGCCAAGGCGGGCCAGGGCATGAACGTCTCGATGCAGGACGGCTTCAACCTCGGCTGGAAGCTCGGCTCGGTGCTCACCGGTCGCAGCCCTTCCTCGCTGCTGTCCACATACTCGGCGGAGCGCCAGCCCGTCGCACAGCGCCTCATCGACTTCGACCGCGAGTGGGCCTCGCTCATGGCGCGCAGGCCCGAGGAGATCACCGACCCGCAGGAGCTGGCGAACCACTATCTGGGTACGGCCGAGTTCCCCTCGGGGTTCATGACGCAGTACGAGCCCTCGCAGATCGTGTCGGCCGGTTCGCGTCAGGAGCTGGCGACCGGTTTCCCGCTCGGCAAACGCTTCAGATCCGCCGAGGTCACGCGCGTGTGCGACGGCAACATCGTGCATCTCGGTCACCACGCCCGCGCCGATGGGCGATGGCGCCTCTATGCGTTCGCCGACCGTGAGGCATCCGCGCTCTCGTCGTTCGCCTCGTGGCTGGCCTCATCCGAGTCGCCGGTGTCGATCTACACGCCGGCGGACGCCGACGTCGACGCGGTCTTCGACGTGAAGGTCGTCTATCCTCAGTGCTACGACGAGATCGAGTTCCCCTCGGTACCGGAGGCCTTCCGTCCGCAGACCGGGCCCTTCGCCCTCACCGACTGGGAGAAGGTCTTCGCCGCCTGTCCCGACGGCTGGCGCGTCGCCGACATCTTCGACGAGCGCGGGATCTCCCGGGGCGGCGCTGTGGTGGTCGTGCGCCCGGATCAGTACGTGGCGGCGGTGCTGCCGCTGTCTGCGACGGACGAGCTGGCGGCGTTCTTCGCGCAGCATATGCTGCCTGTGCGCTGAGGGCGGGTCGCCGCCACGCGGAAGCAGGCGAACGCGCGAGAACAGGAGATTCCGCGCAGAATCCGCCTGTTCTCGCGCGTTCGCCTGTTCTCGCGCGGCGCGGATGCCGCTCAGGAGTTGATGCGGATGATCTCCTGCTGGTACGGGGCGACGATCGTGCCGCAGATGCGCAGGTCCACGAGCAGGAATGGGCGGGTCGCGGGGCTCTCGGCGGTCCAGGTGCGCACGCGCTCCAGATCGTCGAGGGTGCGGACGACGACGCCCTCGCCGCGCTGGCGACGGCCGCCGGCGGCCGTCGCCAGCGCGGCGAAGTCCACCTCGGGGATGCGCATCGGACCCTCGGCCAGGCCCTTGAACCCGTAGAGGTTGATCTCGGCGCCGTAGGCGGCGTCGTTCCAGATCACCGCGCACCCCCGGCCGCCCGCGACCCGGATCGCCGACTCCAGATCGGCCAGCGCCATGAGCCCGCCGCCGTCGCCGGAGTTGAGGATCACGGTCGCCTCGGGACGGGCGACGGCGGCGCCCACGACGCTCGGCCAGCCGAGGCCGATCGCCTGGAAGGCCGTGCCGACCATCATCATGCGGTCCGGCGCCGCCACCGGCCAGTACATGTTCGACCAGCCGAGGAAGTGCCCTCCGTCGGTGACGACGACGCGGTCCTCGGGCAGGAGCTCCGCCAGCCGGATCGCCGCCGAGCGGGGGTCGAGCCGACCGTCCGGAGCGAGATCCTCTCCGGGCTCGTAGGCGCGGGCCGCCGCGACATCGACGTTCTCCCGCCATCCCGAAGGCTCGGCGTCGTGCAGCCGGCCCGCCAGCTCCTCGGCCACCAGCTGCGCGTCGCCACGGACGAAGCCGCCGACGTGCGCATGCGTCGCCGCCGGCGCGATATCGATCTGATACACCCGCGTGCCGGGGGAGAACAGCTCGCCGAACCGCATCGTGAACTGGTTCAGCCCTGCACCGAACACGACCGCCACGTCCGCCTCGCGGACGAGTGCCATCGCCCCCTCGGCGCCGAAGCCGCCGGCGACTCCCAGATCGAACTCGGACGCCGGGAACACCCCGCGCCCCAGGGCCGTCGTCGCCGTCAGCGCTCCCGTGGCATCCGCCAGCTGACCCAGTGCCGCTCCGGCTCCCGACAGCCATGCCCCGCGCCCGGCGAGGAGCAGGGGCCGGCTCGCCCACCGCAGGGCGTCCGCGATCTCGGCGATCATCCCCGCGGGGAACTCTCCGCGTGGCTCCACCGGCTCCGGCAGCTGCAAGGGGCCAGCCTCGGGAACAGGCCCCGCCTCCAGCGCCGCGACGTCGTAGGGCATCGCGAGCACCACCGGCACCTCAGCGCGTGCTCGATCGCGATGACGGTGGTGGCGGCGGCATCCGTCCGCCCCGCCGTGTAGGTGCGCGCTCCGACGGCCGAGGCCAGTGCGATCTGGTCGACGTCCCAGGGCCGCGGACCCGAGGTCGGCTCGTCACCCACGACGAGCACGAGCGGCACCAGGGCCTGGACGGACTCGGCGAGGGCCGTGAGGGTGTTCGTGAAGCCGGCGCCGTAGGTCGTGGTCGCCGCGGCGATCCGGCCCGAGGCCCGGTAGTGCGCATCGGCGGCGACGACCGCGCCC
>CAYOTY010000220.1:0-2664 GCA_964406995.1 uncultured Microbacterium sp. | reverse complement strand
GGTGAAGTCCTGCGAGTAGACGCACACGACACGACCGTGGATGCGGCCGACGCCGGTGACGACGGAGTCGCCGTAGGGGCGGGAGCGATCCATGCCGAAGGCGGTCGTGCGGTGGCGCACGTACTCGTCGAGCTCGACGAAGCTTCCCGGATCGCACAGCAGCTCGACGCGCTCGCGCGCGGTGAGCTTGCCCTTGGCGTGCTGCTTGTCGATGGCTTTCGCCTCGGCGTCGGTCACCGCCTCCTGGTAGCGGGCGCGGAGGTCGGCGATGCGGCCGGCGGTCGTTGAGATGTCGGGCTGATCCGTCACGAGTTCCACACTAGCGGCGGGGACTCCGATCACGTTGGATACTCGCCACAACGCCCCGGCGAATGCTTAGTAGCTCCTCGCATCCTCGCCGCGTACGCTGGCGGCATGGACTTCCCCCGCACCGCCGCCGTCGCCGCCCGCCTCGAGGTGCTCGATCACACGGGTTCGACCAATGCCGATCTGCGGGAGAGGGCGGCGGATCCGGCGAGGCATCCGCATCTGTCCGTGCTGCTCACACGGGATCAGCGTGCCGGGCGCGGGCGGCTCGATCGCCGCTGGGAGGCGCCGGCGGGTTCGGCGCTGGCGATCTCGGTGCTGCTGCGCGACACGGGGATACCCCCGGCCGATCGCGGTTGGATCCCGCTCGTGGCCGGAGCGGCGATGGCCGATGCGATCGCGGCGCAGCTGCCCCGGCGGGAGGTGAGCGTGAAATGGCCGAACGACGTGCTCGTGGAGTCGCTTCCCCTGGCGCCGGATGCCGGCGGCAAGATCTGCGGTGTGCTCGCCGAGACGGCGGGCGACGAGGCGATCATCGTGGGCGCGGGAGTGAACACCGCGATGACGCCGGAGCAGCTGCCGGTGGAGGCGGCTACCTCCTTCGCTGCGCTCGGGGAGACGTGCGACGAGGACCGCCTCGCGTCCGACTATCTGCGCCGCCTCGACGAACTCCTCTCCGCGCTCTCCGCGGCCGGTGATGCGGTGACCGCGGGCATCCACGCCGCGGTCACCTCGCGGTGCGCGACGCTCGGGCGGCGCGTGCGCGTCATCCTCCCCGGGGGGAGGGAGCTCTCGGGGCGGGCGGTGCGGCTGGAGGCGGACGGCCGCCTCGTCCTCGACGACGACGGCGTGACGCACACGGTCGGCGCCGGCGACGTCGTGCACCTGCGTCCGGCCGGTGACACACCCGTGTCGTAGCCGGGGATGTCGGCGGCGGCGAGCACAATGGGGGTTGTGACCGGCCAGGCAACGCTCTCCGGGCGCCCCGCGGCGCCGCTCCCGGGCGCGCCCGCGCAGGAGCTGCTCATCGCGCGGCTGCGCGGTCACGCGCGGCGGCTGTTCTGGTCGGCGCTGCTGCTGATCGCGGTCGCGGGTGCGACGGCGTACCTCACCGGCAACCTTCCCGAGCCCTTCGAGGACTGGATGCTGTGGTCGGCCGCAGGGGCCCTGGTGTTCTTCGGCGCGCTGCTGCCGTACCTGGTGTGGTCGTCCCGCACATACTCGATCACCACGCAGCGGGTGATCGCCCAGAGCGGCCTCGGCGCCCGCAGCCGTCGCGAGCTCTCGCACATGCGCGGGTACACGATCGCGGTGCGCCGCGGGCTCCTGCAGCGGCTGTGGGGGGCCGGCACGATCACCCTGTCCGACGGGCGGGGCGAGACGATGCGCCTGAGGAACATCCCCGGCGTCACGCTCGTGCACGAGACGCTGGCCGATCAGGTCGAGATCGGGCAGATCCTCGCCCATCGCGACGGCGCCTTCGGCAGCGCGGACGACGAGGAGTAGGTGCGCACCGCTTCCCGTGCGGAAGAATAGAGTCACCACGGGTCGCCTCGCGAAGCCCGAGAGGGCGTAGGTGAAACGTCCGGAGCGCGCACTCGCGGGGCGCGTCACTATCTAAGGAGATCGCTATGGCGTTGCGCATCGGCGTGGTCGGGGGAGGGCAGCTGGCGCGGATGATGATCGCGCCGGCGGTGGAGCTCGGCATCGAGCTGCAGGTCCTCGCCGAGGATGAGGGGATGTCGGCGCGGCTCGCGGCGACCGCCGTCGGCGACTACCGCGATACGGAGACCGTGCGCGCCTTCGCCCGTCAGGTCGACGTGGTCACCTTCGACCACGAGCATGTTCCGCAGGAGGTGCTGCGGGCGCTCGTCGCCGACGGTGTCTCCGTGCACCCCGGCCCCGACGCCCTGCAGTTCGCGCAGGACAAGCTGCGCATGCGTGCCCGCCTGGAGGAGCTCGGCGCCCCGCAGCCGGACTGGGCCGCGGTGCGCACGGCCGAGGAGCTGAGCGCCTTCCTCGGCGACCACGGAGGCCGGGCGGTCGTGAAGACCCCGCGCGGAGGCTACGCCGGCAAAGGCGTGCGGGTCGTCGCGGATGCCGCGGATGCCGCCGACTGGCTCGCCGCGCTGAGCGGAGACGACGCGCTGCTGGCCGAGGAGCTCGTTCCGTTCGTGCGCGAGCTCGCCCAGCAGGTCGCTCGCCGTCCGAACGGCGAGGCGGTCGTCTACCCGGTCGTGCAGACGATCCAGAAGGACGGCGTCTGCGCGGAGGTGATCGCGCCGGCGCCGGATGCCTCGGAGAAGCTGCTGGAGGTGGCGGCCCGCATCGGCCGCCAGATCGCCGAAGGGCTCGGGG
>CAYOTY010000219.1:0-2669 GCA_964406995.1 uncultured Microbacterium sp. | reverse complement strand
GCGAGTCCAGGCGCGAGAGCAGCGCCGGACTCAGCTCGCCCGCGGCTCCTGGAGACCTTCGGCACAGCGTCCTAGGCTGGCGGCATGAGACAGCGGCGGCACGCGGCGATGACGGTCGTCCTCGGCCTCGTGGCCACGCTCGGCGTGACCGGGTGCACGCCGTTCGCCTGTCCCGCGATCGGATGGACGAACGGACTGGCCGTGGAGCTGGAGGGAGATGCCGCCGCCGTCGCCGGAGTGCAGCTGTGCACGGACGAGGGCTGCGCTCCGACGCAGGAGCCCGATCCGGCCCACCCGCTCGGCCTGATCACGCTGATCGAGCAGGACGGGCGATCCTGGGTCTTCTCCACGGACATGTACTCCCTGGACGAGGTCACGGTGCGACTGACGGAGGCCGACGGCACCGTGATCGGCGAGACCGCCTTCGCCCCGGACTGGGAGCGCGTGGGCGGGAGCGCGCGATGCGGCGGCCCCTCGGTGGCGACGGTGACCGTGCGCGTCGGCGGCTGAGCGCGATCCGTGCGCCGGGAGCTCCGGGCCGCCGATAGGCTGGAGGGGTGACTGAGACGCGCCTGGAACCCGGAACCGAAGCCCCCGATTTCACCCTTCGAGACCAGGACGACGCCCCCGTGCGCCTGGCCGATCTCCGCGGCCGGAAGGCCATCCTGTTCTTCTACCCGGCGGCGATGACCCCCGGCTGCACGACGCAGGCCTGCGACTTCCGCGACAGCCTGTCGGCGCTGCAGGCGGCCGGCTACGCCGTGCTGGGGATCTCCCGCGACGAGCCCTCGACGCTCGCCCGCTTCCGCGAGCGCGACGGTCTGACCTATCCTCTCCTCAGCGACCCCGACCACGCCGTGCACTCCGCCTACGGCACCTGGGGCGAGAAGATGAACTACGGCAAGGTCATCCAGGGCGTCATCCGCTCGACCTTCGTCCTCGACGAGAACGGCGTCATCGAGTACGCCCTCTACAACGTCAAAGCCACCGGGCACGTGGCCCGTCTGCGCAAGCTCCTGGGGCTCGGCGCCTGAGTCAGTCCTGACCGGATGCCGGATCGGCGCTGCGCGCCGCATCCGCCCCCTCCGCCGGGGCTACGCCTTCCTGCCGCGCGCTGGCGATGAGGAGGACGAAGCCGACGACCCCGGGGACGCCCACGACCAGGGCGAACCGGAGGGCCGCGTCGAAGTCGAGGGCGGCGACCTCGGTCGTCAGCGAGGCGATGGCCACGACGATGGCCAGGACGTGCAGCACGACGCCGCCGGAGCGCGCCCAGGAGCGCCCTCGGGCGACGCCGACGGCGAAGAGCCCGAGCGCCGCGGCCCCGATCGCGGTCAGGACGATGAGCGCGAGCGCCGTCGACGACGAGGTGGCGGAGCCGGCGAAGAACTGCGCCAGCTCGATCACCACGATCGCCAGAAGGGCCAGGGCCTCCAGCGCGAGGATTGCGGCGGCGGCGAGGGCGAGGCGGGGTGCGCGCACGAGATCTCCTGGGAATCGGATGGAAACCGTCTATACCCTTGATATTACGAGCGTGTTACGGGACAATGGACGGTAGTCATGTGCTCCCACAGTGGCGTGGGTCGAGCAATCTGCTCAATCACTTTCCAGGGTAACCGACCCGAACCCTGTCCACCGCACGTGATCTTTCAGGAGAAGGAAGATCGCAGAACCACCCTCTGAGGAGCTATTTCAATGGATTGGCGCGACAAAGCAGCCTGCCTGACGGTCGACCCCGAGCTGTTCTTCCCCGTCGGGAACACCGGGCCCGCGATCGACCAGATCGAGAAGGCCAAGGCTGTCTGCGCCCGCTGCACGGTCACCGAGGTGTGCCTGCAGTACGCCCTGGAGAGCAACCAGGACTCCGGCGTGTGGGGCGGCCTCTCCGAGGACGAGCGTCGCGCGCTCAAGCGCCGCGCCGCCCGCGCCCGCCGCGCCGGCTGACCTGAGCGAGGGTGCCGCAGGCGCCCGAGCCGAAGCCCTTACGACCCCCGCGCCAGCCAGCGCAGCGGGATCCGGATGAGCACCTCGGTGCCCTGGCCCGTGGTCGCCTGCCAGTCGATCGTGCCGCCGAGCTCGCCCTGGATGAGGGTGCGCACGATCTGCGTGCCCAGGCCCTGTCCGACGCGTCCTTCCGGCAGCCCGTGACCGGTGTCGCGGACGCTCACCACGAGGCTCTCCTCCGTGCGTGTCGCGTCGATCGTGACCTCGCCCTCCTGCCCGGCCAGACCATGCTCGACGGCGTTGGTGACCAGCTCGGTCAGGGCGAGGGCGAGCGGGGTCGCATAGGCGCTCGGCAGGATCCCGAAATGGCCGGTCGACTTCGTGCGCGCCCGCGTGTTGGGCGCGGCGGCGACCTCGGCGACGAGCTTGAGCACCCGTGCGAAGACCTCGTCGAAGTCCACCTGCTGCGTCAGCCCTTCCGAGAGGGTGTCGTGCACGACGGCGATGGACGCCACCCGGCGCATCGCCTGGGTCAGCGCGTCGCGCGCCTCCTCCGAGTGCGTGCGCCGCGCCTGGATGCGCAGCAGAGAGGCCACCGTCTGCAGGTTGTTCTTCACCCGGTGGTGGATCTCCCGGATCGTCGCGTCCTTGGTGATGAGCTCCTGCTCCTGATGGCGCAGCTCCGACACGTCGCGGCTCAGGATGATCGCGCCGATCCGGGTGCC
>CAYOTY010000218.1:0-2702 GCA_964406995.1 uncultured Microbacterium sp. | reverse complement strand
CGCCGCCGGCATCAACGACCCGGTGAAGGTGACCCGCTCGGCGCTGCAGAACGCGGCCTCGATCGCAGGTCTCTTCCTCACCACCGAGGCCGTCGTCGCCGACAAGCCCGAGAAGGCGCCGGCTGTGCCCGCCGACCCGACGGGCGGCATGGACTTCTGATACGACAGGGCTCAACGCCGCAGCGCGGCGTTGAGCCCTGGGCGTATCAGGGTTGAGCGAGGAATCGCGAAGCGATCCCGAGTCGAAACCCCAGCCATCGACAGAAGGCCCCGACCGCAAGGTCGGGGCCTTCTGCATGCCCGTGGCTCAGCGGAACAGGCTCGCCGAGAACTGCTCGGCCTCGGCGTACTGGGTCGCCGCGTTCCCCAGCGCCGTGCCGATCGAGGCCAGCGCCTGCTCGACCTGCGCCTGAGCGGTGCGCCACTGCTCGGCGCAGGCCTGGAAGGATGCGGCGGCCGAGCCCGTCCACGACGACTGCAGCTGAAGGAGCTGCGACATCATCGCGGCGGACTCGGCCTGCAGACGATCGGCGGTGCCGCGGGCGGCGTGGGTCGCGATCAGGACGGCGTCGGTGTCGACGGTGAAAGCGGTCATCGGGGGATCCTCTCGTCGGTGGAGTACCGACACTACGGATCCGGCCGGCGCCGCGGAGGCGCCGGAGGCCGGGGAGGGACAACTCGCCGCATCCGTGAGCCTGTGCAGAACAGGTCGCCGGCTCAGGGCTCGAGACGCTGGAGCGGCTGGGTGTCGGCCATGAGGTGCTCGGGCGTGCCCGGCACCGTCGCCAGCGGCAGGGCGACGATGAAGGTGGCCCCGCCCCCGGGTGTCTCCTCGACGGCGACCGTCCCCTCCAGCGCGGCGACGATCGAGGCGACGATCGCCAGTCCCAGGCCCGAACCGCCCGTCTCCCGCGTCCGCGAGGTGTCCGCACGCCAGAAGCGCTGGAAGATCTGCTCGCGGATCTGCGGCGGAATGCCCTCGCCGTGATCGACGATGGCGATCGTGCCGACCGCACGCTCCCGGTCCGTACCCAGGACGATCTCGATCGGGCTGCTCTCGGGAGAGAACCGGCGCGCGTTGCCGAGGAGGTTCGTCACGACCTGGCGCACCTTGTTCTCCTCGCCCCGCACGAACGGAGGCGTCGCCCCGGGAGCGGCCGGCCCTGTGGAGAAGTCGATCGTGGAGCCGGTCTGATCCTCGCCGGCCGCAGACGGCCTCGGGCGCCGCCGGAGCCAGCCCGTGCGCACCGGCCGGACCGGTGCCGCGGGTGGGCGGAAGAGCGGAGGGGTGTCGGATGCCGCGGGTGCGGCGGCCTCCGCCGTCGTGTCGATCACCGTGACGACGCGGTCCGGCGCCGCCGCACGGACATCCAGCGCGGCATCCTGTGCGATCGGCCGCAGATCGATCGCCGAGATCTTCAGCTCCCGCTCCTCGTCCAGGCGCGCGAGGGCGAGGAGATCCTCGACGAGCACGCCCATCCGGATCGCCTCCTTCTCGATGCGCTCCATCGCCCGGGCCGTGTCCTCTTCGCCGCGGATGGCGCCCATTCGGTGCAGCTCGGCGTAGCCGCGCACGCTCACCAGCGGCGTGCGCAGCTCGTGGCTGGCATCGCCGATGAAGCGGCGCATGTGCCGCACGGTGCGGTCCCGCTGCGCGATGGCGTCGTCGATCCGGTCGAGCATCGTGTTGATCGCGAGGTTCAGGCGCCCCACCTCGGTGCTCGGCTCCAGATCGGTCATGCGCTGGCTGAGATCGCCCGAGGCGATCGCCATCGCGGTCGTCTCGACCTGGGTGAGCCGGCGGAAGGTCAGGGTGACGAGCCCGCGGATCAGCAGGGCGGCGATGAGGATCGTGATGAGCGCGACCGTGGTGAACACGCCGAAGTAGAGGCCGATGATGCGATCCACCTCTTCGAGGGGCATCGCCACGAGCTGCACGAAGTAGCTGCCGTGGGCCTCGGCGACGAAAGGGCTCGCGCGGAAGACCGTGCCGTCGTCGCCGGAGAGGGGGAGGATGCGGGCGGCATCGGCGTCGGCGTGGGCCTGGCTGAGCGGGTAGCGCTCGGGGAAGTGCGGCGGCGTCGCCCCCAGCGGCCCGCCCCCCTGCGCCTGGAGGGCGCCGTCGGCGCTGTAGAGGGCGATGAAGTAGTCGCTCGAGCGCGGGGCGTCCGGTCGGGGGGTGAAGGCGATCCCGCCCTCGCCGTCGGGCTCGAGCGTGAAGAAGCGGCCGGAGATGTCGCTGCTGGCCAGCGGCGGCAGCTGGGTCTCGATGTTCTCGATGAGAGCGCCCCGCAGGATCGGCACGGTGCCCAGGCCCGCCACGACCAGCCCGAGGGCGAGCACCGCCACGGTGACGCCGGTGACCTTGGCGCGCAGGCTGATCCGGCGCCACCAGCGGGTGACCGCATCCGGTTCCTCCGCCATGCCGGATCCTCCGTGTGGTGACTTCTCGGGCGCGGCCGGGCTGCTCAGGCGGACTTGCCGACCTTGAGCATGTACCCGAAGCCGCGCTTGGTCTGGATGAGCGACTCCTCGGTGTGCGGGTCGATCTTGCGCCGGAGGTAGGAGATGTAGCTCTCCACGATGCCGGCGTCGCCGTTGAAGTCGTACTCCCACACGTGGTCGAGGATCTGGGCCTTGGAGAGCACGCGGTTGGGATTGAGCATGAGGTAGCGCAGCAGCTTGAACTCGGTGGGGCTGAG
>CAYOTY010000217.1:0-2703 GCA_964406995.1 uncultured Microbacterium sp. | reverse complement strand
GGATGGTGCGCGACTTCTTCAGCAGCGGCTCCCACCACTCCTTGATCGCCGCCAGCATCTCCGCAGGCTCCAGCACGGGGGCGCGGGAGGCCTCCTCGTCGCGGATCTCCTGCTGGCGGCTCGCACGCTGCTCTTCGAGGTAGTCCCACTTCTCGTCGAAGATGTGGTCGATCTCCTCCTGCGTGTACAGGCTCTGCGTGACCGTCGGCTCGCCGTGGGTCAGCTCCACCACGGTGCCGGGCACGAAGAGGTGGCCGTCGTACTGCGGAGCGAGCTCCCTCATATGCGCGAGGAACTGCTTCTGATCGGTGAAGATGGACTCTCCGTTGCGACCGGTGCCGTTGAACTCGAAGAGATCATCGCGCAGGAACATGGGAGGACCTGCCATCGGGAAGACGTGCGGCGCGTCGACCTTCTCGATGTAGAACATGGCGCGCTTGTTCTGCGCCTCACGCTTGAGCCGGGCGAACTCCTGCTTGGACTCCAGCGGCAGATCATAGACCATCGGCCACCAGATCGCACCGGAGACCTGGGTGAAGTAGGCATCCGGTCTGCCGAACTTCAGGAGCTTCTCCAGGTCGAGAGGATGCGAGTCGTTCTGATTGAGCACCGAGGCCGTGCCGTCGTCGATGCTCAGCGAGGAGTCGCCGATCGGGCCGTCGCTGGGCGCGCGCAGCGGCGTGATCATGATCTTCAGCTCGCCGCGCTGGATGATCTCTCCCGCTGGGGCGTAGGTGATGTTCTCATAGCCCAGGGCGCGGATGTCGCGCTCCAGGTCGTCGGTCGGATACTCCGGCAGAAGCACCTCGATGTCCTTGGACACGTAGCGCTCGAGCAGACGCGGGTCGAAGTGGTCGCGATGCCGGTGGGAGATGTACAGGAAGTCGGCCTCACGACCGATGCGCTCCCAGTCGAGACCTCGGTTGTCCGGGAAGGGGAACCAGGAGCCGTAGAAGGAGGGGCCGAGAACGGGATCACATAGGAAGTTTCCGCCCACCGTCTCGATGAACATCCCGGCGTGGCCGAGTCCTGTGATCCGCATGTCTCTCCTCGCGTCGTCGATCATCGATTCTACCCGCGCACCGCGCAGTCAGCCGGGAGCCCGCCGTGTAAAATCACCGCCGGCCGTTGCCTCCTCGTTATCGGAAACTGACCGGATCGTGACCGAACTGCCTGTGCGCGCCCGAAATTGGTCACTAGCCTGAGGCCCATGACTCAGAGATCCCGGTACGGCATCGTCGCCTCTCTCCTCGTCGCCCTCATGACGATAACGGGCTGCTCCGCGGGCAGCGCGCCGGGAGCCGGAGACTTCGCCGCTGGTGAACCGCCTCAGGCCGAAGGCATCGAGGAGGCCTCCGGCGTCGTGATAACGGGGACTATCACGATCACGACCGAGGAGCCACTTCTCGCAGCCGAGCGCGCGACCGAACTAGTGCACGCGTCGGGCGGGCGCGTATCCGCCCGCCATGAGACCTCGGCGAACTCCTATGCCGCAGAAAGCGCGGTGCTCACTCTGCGCGTTCCCGCGGAAAGGCTCGACATCGTGCGCGGGCAGCTCGCAGAGCTCGGCCGGATCGACTCCACATGGCTGGAATCGATGGAAGTGGGAGCCGCTCAGCGCGACCTCGATGCCCGGATCACGACCCTGCACACCTCGATATCCCGTTACACGATTTGGCTGGAGCAGAGCAACGATGTCGAGGCCCTCATCGCGCTGGAGCAGGCCATCTCGCAGCGCCAGGGCGAGCTCGAAAGACTCGAAGCCGAGCAGCGGGAACTCGCAGACCAGGTTGCGCTGTCGACGATCGAACTCACCCTCCGTTCCAGCGCCACCGCCGGAGACCCACCGCCATCGAGCTTCTGGGAAGGACTGGTGCGCGGTTGGGAAGGCTTCGTCACGTTCTGGGCCACGATGCTCGTCGTCCTCGGCTACACCGCTCCTTGGCTCGCTCTCCTCGGTCTAACGGCATTCCTTGTTGTCTGGCTCGTTCGACGTCGGCGAAGGGCACGTGCCGCAGAGCATGCCCATGCGCATCTGATACCGTCCGGCGCTGCTCCCTCGACGGATCGCTGAGGCGGAGGCTCAGCTGGCGCGCGAGATGCGTGCGAGCACGCCGTGGACGAAGGCGCCGGAGTCGTCGGTGGAGAACTCCTTGGCAAGCTCCACCGCCTCGTCGATCGCCACCGCCGGCGGCACCTCGTCGTTGAAGAGCAGCTCCCACGCGGCCAGGCGCAGCACCGCGCGGTCCACCGCCGGCATCCGCTCGAGCTTCCAGTCACGGCTGTGCGTGCTGATCTGCTCGTCGATCTCCTCGCGATGGTCGATGACGCCGTCGACGATCTCCCGCGCATAGAGCCACGATGCCTCACGGGCGGGCTCGGCCGCCGCGCGCGCCGCCTCGGCGGCGAGCGTCACCGCGACGTCGTCACCGCGGACATCCGACTGGAAGAGGATGTCGAGGGCGCGCTTGCGCGCCTTGCTGCGTGCGCTCACGCCTTACTTCTCGCGACCGAGGTACTCGCCCGTGCGGGTGTCGACCTTGACCTTGGTGCCGGTCTCCAGGAACAGCGGAACCTGGATCTCGTAGCCCGTCTCGACGGTCGCGGCCTTCGTGCCGGCCGAGGAGCGGTCGCCCTGCAGGCCCGGCTCGGTGTACGTGATCTCCATGACGACCGACGCGGGCAGCTCGACGTAGAGCGGGG
>CAYOTY010000216.1:2308-2705 GCA_964406995.1 uncultured Microbacterium sp. | reverse complement strand
GCCTTCTCCGTCGAGGGGATGGGTCCGATGCCCATGATCTCGGGCTGCACGCCGGCGAAGGCGTAGGAGACCAGGCGCATCTTGGGGGCAAGGCCCAGCTCCTTCACGGCGTCGCCGGACGCCAGCAGGCTCACCGTCGCGCCGTCGGTCAGCGGCGAGGCGGTTCCGGCGGTCACGCGTCCGTGCGGGCGGAAGGGGGTCTTGAGCCCTGCGAGATCCTCCATCGTCGTCTGCGGACGGCGGCCCTCGTCCTCGGTGGCCAGACCCCAGGCGCCCTCGGCGTTCTTGACGGCGACGGAGATCAGGTCGGGCTGGATCTTGCCCGCATCGTAGGCGGCCTGCGCCTTATGCTGGCTGAGCATGCCGAAGCGGTCGGCGCGCTCCTTCGTGAGCTCGG
>CAYOTY010000216.1:0-2298 GCA_964406995.1 uncultured Microbacterium sp. | reverse complement strand
CATCGGCGGGAACGCCGATGGGATGGCGGCCCATGTGCTCGACGCCGCCGGCGATGGCCAGGTCGTACATGCCGAAGCCGATGGAGCCTGCGATGGTGGTGACGCTGGTCATGGCCCCGGCGCACATGCGCTCGATGGCGTAGCCGGGAACGGTCTGCGGCAGGCCTGCCAGCAGCGCCGTCGTGCGCCCGAGGGTGAGGCCCTGGTCGCCGGTCTGCGAGGTCGCAGCGATCGCGACCTCCTCGATGCGGTCCTTCGGGACCCCGGTGTTGCGCTCGAGAAGGCCGATCGTGGCCTTGACGACGAGGTCGTCCGCGCGGGTGTTCCAGTACATGCCCTTTTCGCCGGCGCGCCCGAAGGGGGTGCGCACTCCATCGACGAAGTAGACGTCCGAGATCTCGGCCACTCTGCCTCCAAGTTTGTGCGTGCTCTCAGGGTAGAGAGCCACGGCGACCCGGATGGAATCGCTTGGTTCGAGTCTACGAGTCCGAAGCAGGCGTGGCGTCGTCGAATTGCAGAGCTTCTACAAAAGCGTCAGCGATTATCTGTGAGGTCTGCTCAATTTGCCAGGACCGAGCACCAAGCCTGGTGAGATCCGATGCCACATCTTCGGCTTCTGGGCCACTGGGCTGCCAGCACACGCGACGCAGGAAGTCGGGGGTGAGGAGGTTCTCCGTCGGCATCCCGAGCTCCTCGGCCCGCCTCTCGACGGCAGGACGGGCGCACTTCAGGCGGGCATCGGCCTCGGGGTTGCGGTCGGACCAGGCACGCGGTGGAGGCGGGGAGTCGCTGGGGACCCGCTCGCGCGGAAGCGTATCGGCCGCACGGCCGCGTTGGATGGCCTCCCACCAGCGGTCCAGCTGAGATCTGCTGGCGCGCCCCTGGAAGGTCTTCAGTGCGGCGAGGGCCGACTTGCTCTCCGGCGCGGCCACCACCGCCGCGACCAGCGAGCGGTCGGGTACCAGCCTGCCGGGGGAGACGTCCTGCGCCTGGGCGAGCTCCTCCCGGGCGAGCCACAGCTCCCGTGCGACGGAGAGATTGCGAGCCCCGCGGACCTGGTGCAGGCCGCTCAGGCGCCGCCAGGGTTCGGAGGGCGCCGGCTTCGGCTCACGCGTGCGGGTGGCCTCGAACTCCTGTACGGCGAAATCCGATTTTCCCTGTGCGGCGAGCTCCGCGGTGAACTGATCGCGGATCTGAACGAGGTAGATCACATCCTGCGCGGCGTACTCCAGCCAGGAGTCGGGCAATGGGCGGGTCGACCAGTCGGCGGCGGAGTGCGCCTTGGCCAGCGCGACTCCGGCGACATGCTCGACGATCGCCCCGAGCCCGACCTTCTCGTACCCCAGAAGTCGCGCGGCGAGCTCCGTGTCGAAGATCGACGGCGGCACCAGATCGAGCTCGCGAAGCGAGGGCAGATCCTGGCTGGCCGCATGCAGGATCCACTCGATGCCGCCGATCGCCTCGCGCAGCGGGCCGAAGTCGTCGATGCCGACGGGGTCGATGAGAAAGGTGCCCGCGCCCGTGCGGAACACCTGGATGAGATAGGCGCGCTGGGAATAGCGGAACCCCGAGGCGCGCTCGACGTCGACGGCAGCGGGGCCGGTCCCCGCGGCCAGGCGGGATGCGGCGTCCGCGAGGCCCGCATCGTCGCTGATCAGAGCGAAGTCAGCCACGCTGGCCCTTCCGTGCGCCGAAGACCGCGACGCCCTCCGAACCGGGAGGCAGGCCCGCGAGCATGCCGATGAGCTCGGCCCAGGCCTCCACATGCGCGGGCAAGGGCTCGGTAGGCGACCATGAGGCGCGCAGTTCTATCTGAGCCCCGTCGCCCTCGGAGGAGAGCCCGCCGAAGCCCTTCGACAGCGTCTTGGTGGCCGTGCCGGAGGCTGCGTGATACTGCGCTCCCCGAGACTCCAGCGCATCGATGAGCCAGGACCAGGTCACATCGGAGAGCAGGGGATCCAGGCCGATCTCGGGTTCGAGGGGCGCCTGCGCGAAGGCGACGATGCGCCAGGGACCGCCCCACGCCGAGGGCTCCTCGGGATCGAAGAGCAGCACCAGCCGCGCCGTGCCGTACACCGATTCGCCGTCGGCATCCGGACGCACATCCGCCGCGAGCGCCAGGGCGTGAGGGGCCAGGTTCGTGGGCGCGGGGATCTCGTGCACCCGGATGTCGGCGCGGAAGGTCATCGCGCGCACAGCGGCGGCTGCGTCGTCGAACAGCACGTCGGGGGCGAGCGGAGCGGTCACGTGAACAGGCTAGAGTCAGGAAGCGATGAACAGTCTCAGGCACGCCGCGCG
>CAYOTY010000215.1:2581-2814 GCA_964406995.1 uncultured Microbacterium sp. | reverse complement strand
GCAGTTCGAGGGTGCCGTCGCTCGCCTGGCCGGCACCGGAGCGGCGGTGATCGTCTTCACCGGCATCGACACCGCGTTCACCCCGGTCTTCCGCCCGTTCCGCGGGAAGATCGCGATCTACAACGAGAACCTCCGCGCGATCGCCGACCGCTACGACTGCATCGTGGCCGATCAGTGGGCGCTGAAGACCGTGCAGGATCCGCGATTCTTCGACGACGACCGCCTGCACTACA
>CAYOTY010000215.1:0-2571 GCA_964406995.1 uncultured Microbacterium sp. | reverse complement strand
GTCACCACGAGGTGGCCCGGATGGTGCTGCGCGCATTGAACGTGCCCAATGATCTCAAGGCCATGGAGCCCGATCCCCTCCCGGTGCGCACCTTCCGCGAGGCCCGGACGAACGATCTCGTCTGGGCGCGTGCCCACCTCGTGCCGTGGGTGCTGCGGCGGCTGCGTCACCAGTCCTCGGGCGACGACATCGAGGCCAAGCGCCCGGATGCCGCACCCGTGCTGCCTCCCGACGCCGATTGAGCAGGCCCCTCGCGGGATAGACCGGCGTCAAGACCACACGTCCGCTGCCGAGGCGAGGCTCCGGTCTCGTATCCGGACGGCACGCACTGAAAGGCCTGCGGGTGGGATTCCCACCGGATAGTGGTATTGCAAGGGTCTCCCAGAGAACACAGGGCTGACATAGCGTGGACCTCATGGACAACCGAGCCGAGGTACGCGAGTTTCTGACGTCGCGACGCGCGCGCGTCAACCCGGAAGAGGCGGGACTGCCGATCGGGGCGAACCGACGTGTCGAGGGCCTGCGACGCAGCGAGGTTGCTGCGCTGGCGGGAGTCAGTGTGGAGTACTACACGAAGATCGAGCGCGGGGCGATCAGCGGTGCTTCCCCGGAGGTCCTCGATGCTCTCGCCAAGGCCCTGCGACTGGACGACGCCGAACGTGCCCACCTGTTCGATCTCGCGCATGCCGCCAGTCCGGTGGCTCGTCCTCCCCGCAGACGCAACCCGAAGACCTGGATTCCGCATCAGAGCCTGCAATGGACGCTCGCGGCCGTCACCGCGGGCCCGGCGTTCGTGCGGAACGGACGAATGGATCTGCTGGCCTCCAATGCGCTCGGGCGGGCGTTCTACAAGGACGCCTATGACATGCCCGGTTGCGCCCCGAATCTTGCCCGGTTCACGTTCCTCGATGAGCGGGCCCAGGAGTTCTACCCGGACTGGGACTCGTTCGCGGAGATCACCGCGTCGATCCTTCGCACCGAAGCCGGTCGCGATCCGCACAACAAGGAGCTGCACGACCTGGTGGGCGAGCTGAGCACGCGCAGCGAAGAGTTCCGTCGCCTGTGGGGCACCCATGATGTCCGGCATCACGGCACCGGGTTCAAGACCTTCATGCACTCCGTCGTCGGTGAGATGACCCTCGCCTACGAGGGGATGGAGATGGAGTCCGAGCGAGGTCTGACCCTGACGATCTACACGGCCGAGCCGGGCACGCCCTCGGAGGAGCGCATGCGCCTGCTGGCCTCCTGGGCCGCGAGTGAGTACGGTGCCGCGCAGTCTGAGACGAGCCAGACGAACAGAGGTGCCTAGGTCGTCCGGTCTGCCGATCGCTCACGGCACAAAGCTTCTGCGGTTTCTCGTCAAGCGGTGGCGCCCTGCCTCCTTTGCTTGGCCGAGGGTGTGGTCAGGCGACGTAGCCGCCGTCGACGGGCAGGGCGACGCCGGTGACGTAGCTGGCGGCGTCGCTGCACAGCCACAGCACGGCGGCGGCGATCTCCTCGGAGGTTCCGTAGCGCTGCATCGGGATGGCGGCGACGGCGGAGTCGGTGTCGAGCTCGCCTCCAGCGGTCATGCGGTCGACCATGGGGGTGGCGATCGTGCCCGGACAGACGGCGTTGACACGGATTCCCTGTGGTGCGTACTGGATCGCGACGCTCCTGGTGTAACCGATGACGCCGTGCTTGGTCGCGTGGTACGTGGCCCGTCCCGGCCCGCCGACCATGCCGCCGAGGGAGGAGCAGTTCACGATCGCGCCGGAGCCCTGCTGGCGCATCTGCTGCAGCTCGTGCTTCATGGCGGCCCAGACGCCGCGCAGGTTCACTCCGGTGATCTGGTCGTACGCCTCCGCGGTCTCCTCGGCTGCATCGACCGGGGCCTTCATGATGCCGGCGTTGTTGAACGCCATGTCCAGGCGCCCGAAGGTCTCCGCGGTCGTAGCGACCGCGCCCGCGATCTGCTGCTCGTCGGTCACATCGCAGACGACCGCGAGCGCCTTGTAGCCTTGCTCGGTCAGCTCGGCGGCGGCCTCCTCCACTTGCTCTCGGCTCAGATCGACCAAGGCGACAGCGGCGCCGGCCTTGGCGAAGGCTTGTGCGGTGGCCAGGCCCATGCCCGCGCCTGCGCCGGTGACAAGGGCGACCCTGCCTGTGAAGTCGTAAGTGATGGTGTCGGTCATCGGGTGCGTGCTCCTGGTCAGCTGAATGTCTTGGTGTCGATGACGAAGCGGTAACGCACATCGGCGGACAGAACCCGCTCCCAGGCGTCGTTGATCTCGTCGACGGTGACCAGTTCGGTCTCGGGGTGGATGCCGTGCGTGGCGCAGAAAGCGAGCATCTCCTGGATCTCAGGAATGCCGCCGGTGGTGGAACCGGCGAGGGTGCGGCGGGCCGGGATCAGCGAGACCGCGGGCACGGAGAACGGCTCGGACGGTGCGCCGACGTTCACCAGCGCGCCGTCGACGTCGAGCAGGCTCAGGTAGGCGGCGATGTCGAGGCCGGCTGAGACGGTGTTGATGATCAGTGAAGCGCTCTGGGTTTGATGGAGGCTCCTGATCTTGGAAACGAGGATGGAGT
>CAYOTY010000214.1:0-2826 GCA_964406995.1 uncultured Microbacterium sp. | reverse complement strand
TGTCGACGCCGTCCTCCTTCATCGCGCGCACGAGCAGCGTGCCGGTGACGGCGCGGCCGAGGGGCGTGGTGTTGAAGTAGGTCTTGCCGCCCGAGCGGATGTGGAAGGCGCCGCAGGACAGCGCGACGAAGCCCTCCTCGACGAGCGCGGTCTTGCAGTCGACCAGGCGCGAGGCCTCGGCGCCGTATTCGAGGGCGCGCCCGGGGATCGAGTCGATGTCGTCTTCGTCGTACTGCCCGAGGTCGCCCGTGTACGAGTAGGGGACGGCGCCCTTGTCTCGCATCCAGGCCACGGCGACGGAGGTGTCCAGACCCCCGGAGAAGGCGATGCCGACGCGCTCGCCGACGGGCAGGGACTGGAGGACTTTCGACATGGGTTCAGTCTATCGGCGGGCGTGGGTGCGCACTGATCGGCGTCAGGACCCCAGCCAGGTGTCCAGGAACGCACCGTAGGCGACGCTCGAGATGGTGCACCGATCGTCGGTGCGCACGCTGACGGTGAGCTGGTCGACCCCGGCGACGTCCAGCTCGGCGCGCGAGAGGACGCTGCCGACGGTGACCGAGGTGGCCGCGAGCTCCCGTCCGTCCCCGGTGATGCGGATCTGGGCGGTCAGGCCGTCGGGGGTGTGGTCGCGCAGGCCGAAGGCGAAGGAGAGGGTGCGGTAGGCGCCGTCCAGGCGATACACGGTCTCGGCGGTGTCGCCGCTGCATCCGACCCACTGCGTCGTGCTGTTCGGGAACGTGAGAGTGTTCTCCAGCCGATGGATCGTGACGGGCGCCGAGGTCGCCGAGGACTGACCTGTCGTGGCGCGGACCTGGTGCAGCCACACGGCCCGGTCCGGCAGCTCCGTCACGCCGAGACCGGCGTTGCTGGAGAGAGGCGGCCGGCCGTCGAGCGCGCGGATCTGATCGGCGACGACGGATGCCGCGGTGCGGTCGCCCCAGTCGTCGGGGAGCAGCGCCGCCAGCGCCGCGCGGTGCTCCGGAGAGCAGGCGGCCAGAGGTGCGACGGCGGCGAGACCGGCGCTCTCCCAGTCCGGGAACTGCCAGTACTCGAAGGAGGTGTCGGCGAACCGGTCCTGCAGGGCGAGGTTGCGGAAGAGCAGGTCGGAGTCGGCGGCGGGGTCGGTGCACGTCGGGGTCCACTTCCCGAGCTGCTGGGCGAGGCCGCGGCCCCGTACGGAGAGGAGCGTGTCTCCGGTGGCGAGGCCTGCGGTGAGCTCTGCGACGTACTGGGTGATCCGGAGCGCCTTCAGCGCAGCCGCCCAGCGGGAGAGCACATGGACGACCCGGTTCGCCTGCAGCACCCAGGCCGCATCGCTCAGTCCGTCCGGCCCAGAGCCGGCCTGGGCGATCAGGTCGCGGGAGAGCTGCTCGAAGCGCTGCCCGAACTCGCTGTCGGGGCGCATGATCTCCTCCGCGCATCCGGTGATGCTGTCCATGACGTGCGCGACGAGCTGATCCGAGCCGAGGGCGATGTCGACGAGTTGGCGTCCGCCGCATTCGTAGGCCACCTGGAGGAAGGCGTTCAGCAGTGGATTGTCGGTCCCTCCGATGGGGAGGCTGCCCACGCCCATCGCCAGCACGTCGCCGAAGACGCTGAGGCCGGTGATGCGTCCGGCGCCGGTGATCATGTGGTGGCCGGTGCTCGCCGGTCGGGGGATGGTCACGGCCACTTCGGTGTTCGGCGGGAGGACGACCACGGTGCGGTCGGTGACGGCGTGGAGCGCATTCCAGACGAAGAGCGTGGCATCCAGGCTCAGGGGCAGGTCTGCGGAGACGGTGGTGTCGAAGGCGACGAACTGGGCGTAGGGGCGGTTGTTCACGATCTTGGCGAGCACGGCGTCGTCGCGGCCGGACTGGAAGCACACCCGCAAGGGCACGGCGGACAGGTCCTCATCCGGGCGGAGGGTGCCGTCGACCCATGCGGGGAGGGCGCCGGTGCAGCTCGGCGCGGCCGAGCGGCCGCCGAAGAGCTCGCCGAAGAACTGGCTGGTGTGGGCGGCCGAGGTCGACAGCCATGTGACGATCGAGAACTCCTGCACGGATGCGGTGATGGTGGCGCTCGCCGGATCGTAGGCGATCTCCTCCTCCGAGGCGCGCCAGGCCTCCGCCTCCTCGTCCCAGCGCACGAGGATCACCTCGGCGAGCTCTTCGACGGGATGTCCGGCGAGGTCCCAGACGATCTCCACCTGCTTCTGCAACGGCGAGGCATGCTCGATCTGCACCGCAGAGCCGAACCACTCGTCCAGATACGGGCCGGCGGCCAGGCCCAGATCCGGGCCGACGCGGACGGTGAGGTCCTCTCCTTCGGCGACGGCTCCTGCCGGGACGGCGACCCGGACCCGGTCCTTCTCGATCGTCGCCCCGCCGTCGCCGACGATGTGGGGGCGCGGATCGAGCACCGGGGTGATGTCGTGCACGCCGTCGTGCGGAGCGGGGTCGGGCGTCTCGGGGGCGCAGGCCGTCACGGTTCCCGCGGCGAGGAGCAGCGTCGTCAGGGCGGCGAAGGCGCGGAGGAGGCCACGACGGAAACGGGTGCTCACGAGCATCACAGTAGTGGACGTCGTCGGCCCGGATGTCGGTGCCCGCCCCCGATAGACTGGGATCTGATCCCCTCGCCGAGTTCAAGGGAGCGACCCCATGCCAGGAATCGTCATCGTCGGAGTCCAGTGGGGCGACGAAGGAAAGGGCAAGGCGACCGACCTCCTCGGTGAGCGCACCGACTGGGTGGTGAAGTTCAACGGCGGCAACAACGCCGGGCACACCGTCGTCGTCGGCAACGAGAAGTACGCGCTGCACCTGCTGCCCTCCGGCATCCTCTCGC
>CAYOTY010000213.1:0-2840 GCA_964406995.1 uncultured Microbacterium sp. | reverse complement strand
CTGCATGGTGCGGCGCAGGATCGCCTGCACGCGGGCGACGATCTCGTCGAGCGCGAAGGGCTTGGTGACATAGTCGTCGCCGCCGGCGTTGAGCCCTTCGATCTTGTCGGCGGTGTCGTCCTTGGCGGTGAGGAAGAGGATCGGAGCGGTGAACCCCGCCGTCCGCAGGCGCTTGGTGACGCTGAAGCCGTTCATGTCGGGCAGCATCACATCGAGGATGATGAGGTCGGGCTCCTCTTCGAGGACGGCGGAGATGGTGGCGGCGCCGTTGGCGACGGTCTTGACCTTGTAACCGGCAAAGCTCAGGCCGGTCGAGAGCAGGTCGCGGATGTTCGGCTCGTCGTCGACGACCAGGATGCGCGCATCAGTCATGCCCCCATTATGGTGACTGAACCCATGTTTGCGCTGACCATTTCGCGCAGCCGCATCGGATTCCCCTCCGCCTTGCCCGCTCCCGTCGCACTTTCGGCTTCTTCGGAGGATGTTCAGCCGCCCTTTTCGCGACCGGAACCGCTGTGGTGTGCCGTCAGAGGCTGAGAGCGGCACGGACGCGCGCGATGATGGTGCCGGGTGATGCGAGCAACTCGGCGGTCACCTCGATCACCGTCCAGCCGGCTGCGCGGAGAGCTGCCATCCGCTCGACGTCTCGTGCGTAGGAGTCGGCGTGGAGGATGCCGTGGTACTCGATGGCAACCTTCTGATCCGGATAGGCGAGATCGAGGCAGGCGAGGAAGCGTCCGCGGTCGTCGAACACGTCGAGGTTGAGGGCGGGCTCGGGAAGACCGCTGCCGGTGAGCAGCAGACGCACGTGAGTCTCGCGCGGCGACCAGGAGTCCTCCCGGATCAGGTCCAGTGCCTGCCGCAGACGGGGGTTGCCGACGCGGCGCCCCGCCGCCACCGCGGCACGGAGCTGTGCGATGGTCGCAAGCGGCGCACGGTCGACCTTTCTGCGCCCGACGCCGGGTCGCCAGACGCGGCAGAAGTAGTCGCCGAGCGCGACGAGGTCGTGGAGGGGCAGCGTGCCCAGGCTCGCCCAGGTCGATGCGGGCGAGGCGAGCGGCAGCCCGTCGAGCTCGCGCAGGGAGGTGGTCGCCGTGCGCGCTCGGTGTGCGGTGACGCCGGCGACCCGCGGCAGAGGGGCGGAGCCGAATACGCTGACATGCACCGATGGCTCCTCCGCCGAGGTGCGACGATCCAGAGGGAGAGGAGCACCCCACAGCGCGGCAGCGGTCTCGTGGCTGAAGAACTGCGAACCGCGCAGCAGAGGGGCATAGGCTCGTGCACGGGCGGTGAGTGCCTCGCGTCGGCGCAGATAGGGATCCGCCGTGTCGGATGTCGCGACGTCAGGTCTCGTCCGCACACCACGGAAGGGACGGCTCAGGCCGCGGTGCCGTAGTCGTCCACGACCCACACCCAGGGCGTAGGCATCCTGGACACTGAAGGCGTCCGGCAATGCAAGGGGGAGAGGCTCGGGTTGCGGCATCCGGTCACTCTGCCACTCTTCACTCGCGGATGCGCCGATCTCTCCACAGCTCTCATCTCGTTGCCGTTCCAGTCGCACTTTCGGTCATAACTCTTGCCCAGCAGCAACCCTTTTCGCGACTGGAGCAGAGCTGGGGCGGCGGGCTGAGAAGGGGGCAGGGGAGGCGGGTTCAGGCGGGGCCCCGCAGCGCCGTCGCGACGGCGACGGAGACGGATGCGGCGAGCGGCGCCGCCGGGTCCACGGTGATCCGGTGCAGCAGCAGGCCCTCGCAGGCGGCCATGAGGAAGGCGGTGCGCGCGGCGGCTTCCGGTCCGCCGATGCCTCGCAGGATCTCCTGCACCCAGGTGTGGAAGATCTCGCGCTGCACATGCAGCGGCGCGGCGGACTCGTCGTCGCCGGCCTCCAGGAACAGCGCGTAGCGTGCGCGTGTGCGCACCGCGTGCGGGCCGGACTGCGCCTCGATCATGCGGGTGAGCGCGGTGGCGAACTGCTCTTCGGAGGCGATGGCCGCGGGCGCGCCTGCGTCACGGCGCTCCTGCTCGGCGATCCAGGCGATCACGCCGGCGAGAAGCGCCGCGCGCGTGCGGAAGTGGTTGGACGTGGATCCGGGCGGCAGGCCGGCTGCCGCGTCGACGCGGCCATGCGTGAGCGCCCGCACGCCATCGGCGCCGACGAGCGCGACGGCCGCGTCCAGGGCGCGGGTGCGGATGCTGCTCACTCCTCAAGCCTAATCCGCCGACAGCAGACTCACTATGAACATAGTCATGAACACTAGAAACATAGTATTCTCTCGCTATGAACGTGTTCGTCCTCGTCGTCGGCATCGTCCAGGCACTGATCGGGCTCATCCTGCTCGCGCGGTGGATCCGCGCGGGTCGCCGTGCGCCCGGCGTCGTGGTCGCCCATGTCGCCGCCAACCTCGCGGCGCTCGTCCTCTGGGCGACCTTCGTCCTCACCGGCACGCTGTGGGTCGCCTGGACGGCATTCGTGCTCCTCACCGTCGGCAACGGCTTCGGCGACGCCATGCTGCTCTCTCGCGCACGGAGGCTGCACGGAGCGTCCGACCGCTTCTGGAAGGGCTACGGCGACGCCGTCGCCGCTGTCTTCCGCGGGCGGATGCCTCCGCACGTTGCCTTCCATGCCCTCTTCAGCGGGGTCGTCTATTTCGGGATGCTGATCGCCTGCATCCTGGCATCCGTGGTCTGATCAGGCGGCGGCGAGGGCGTCGGCGTCGAGGATCGTGTAGCTGTAGCCCTGCTCGGCGAGGAAGCGCTGGCGGTTCTGCGCGTAGTCCTGGTCGATCGTGTCGCGGGCGATGAGCGTGTAGAAGCTCGCCGTGTGACCCGACTCCTTCGGC
>CAYOTY010000212.1:0-2876 GCA_964406995.1 uncultured Microbacterium sp. | reverse complement strand
ACTGGCCGTGAGGGCGTTGACGGTGAGCAGCCCCAGCGAGGGCTGGCAGTCGATGAGGATGACGTCGTATTCGTCCTGCACATGGCGGAGCACCCGCGCGAGGATCGTCTCGCGGGCGACCTCGTTGACCAGGTGCACCTCGGATGCCGACAGATCGATGTTCGCCGGGAGGACATCCAGCCCGGGGACCGAGCTCTTCACGATCACCTCACGCGGGTCGCGCTTGGTGTTCAGCAGCAGGTCGTAGATCGTCGGGACATCGTGCGTGGGGATGCCCAGGCCGGCCGAGAGCGCCCCCTGCGGATCGAAGTCCACGGCGAGGACCCGGCGACCGTAGTGGGCGAGGGATGCGGCCAGGTTGATGGAGGTCGTCGTCTTGCCGACGCCGCCCTTCTGGTTGCACAGCGCGATGATGCGCGCCGGACCGTGCGAGCTGAGAGCGGGAGGGGTCGGGAAGTTCGTGTAGGGGCGCCCCGTCGGCCCGATCGGGGTGTCGTCCTTCTTGGACCTTGCAGTTTTGGCGGCCACCAGCTCTCCCGGTTCATCGTGCTTGCTCGATTGTAGCGAGCACCCGCTCAAACCCCGCGCCTGGGGGCGGCGATCCGACGAAATGACGCCCAGGCTTCCACCCATTTCTCGCCTCCGCCCACCTACCCCTCCCGATCTGCGGACAGCGTCCCAATCTGCGGACGAATGCCGCAGAAACGGCCGCGATTCGGGACTTCATCCGCAAATCGGGACGAGCATACCGGGCACCGCGGCATCCGCTCTACCGCGCCCGCGGATGCGCGGTGGCGTAGATGTCGCGGAGGGTGTCGACGGAGACGTGGGTGTAGATCTGCGTCGTCGCCACCGAGGCGTGTCCGAGGAGCTCCTGCACGACCCGCACATCGGCACCGCCCTGCAGCAGATGGGTCGCGAAGGAGTGCCGCAGGGTGTGCGGCGACACCTCTCCCGGGATCTGGGCGCGCTCGGCCGCCGCGCGGATGACGAGCCACGCGCTCTGCCGCGTCAGCGGCGCCCCGCGCATGCCGAGGAAGAGCCGCGGCGAGCCCTTCCCTCCCCGAGCCAGCTCCGGGCGCACCCGGGTGAGGTAGGCGTCGATCGCCGCACGCGCGTAGGAGCCCAGCGGCACGATGCGCTCCTTGTCACCTTTGCCCCTCAGACGCAGCACGTCGCCGTGGGAGAGGTCGTCGACGTCCAGCCCGATCGCCTCGGAGACCCGCGCGCCGGTCGCGTAGAGCAGTTCCAGAAGTGCGCGATCCCGGATGCCGGCGGGCTCATCGGGAGACGGCGCCGCCAGCAGCCGCTCCACCTGATCGATCGTCAGCGCCTTGGGGAGCTTGCGCGGCAGCTTCGGCGGCTTCAACCGCACGGAGGGGTCGTCGGGCTCGATCCCCTCCCGCGCGAGGAAGCGGTGCCAGCCGCGCACCGAGGACTGCAGCCGCGAGAGGCTGCTGGCCGCGGGCGGCGGCTCGGCCCCGGCCTGCTCCGCGACGAATCGCCCGACGATCGCCGGGGTGATCTCCGCGGTGTCGGAGACTCCTTCGTCGCCCAGCCAGGTCACGTAGCGATCCAGCTCCCGCCGGTAGGCCGCCACCGTGTGCTCGGAGAGCCCTCGCTCGATCGTGACGTGGCGCAGATAGGCGTCCAGCGCCCGCTCAAGCTCCACGGCGTGCTCCCGCACGCCGCTCGGCGGCGAGCACCCCGATCCCCAGTGCGCCGTTGCGCAGGCGCCCGTCGAGGACGGCGTCCGCGGCATCCGACAGCGACACCCACTCCAGGCGCATATCGGCCTCCTCCGCCTCGCGCGCGTGCGCGACGGGCGTCTGGCGCAGGCCGGTCGCCAGGAAGATGTGGATGATCTCGTCGCAGCCGCCGGGCGTCGGGTGGTACGCCACCAGCGGCTCCCAGTGCTCAGCCTCCAGATCGGCCTCCTCGGCGAGCTCGCGTCTGGCGGCCTCGAGAGGCTCCTCGCCCGGAACGTCGAGAAGACCGGCCGGCAGCTCCCAGTCGCGGGCGCGGATCGGATGCCGGTACTGCTGGATCAGCAGCACCCTGCCCTCCTCGTCGAGCGCGACGATCGCCGCCGCCCCGGGATGATCCATGAATTCCCGGGTGAGATCCTCCTCGCCGTAGCGGAAGGTCTCGGAGCGGATGTCCCACACGCGCCCGGCGAAGACGACATCGCTGCGGAGGACCTCCGGCTCGAAGGACTCGTCCTGCAGACGGGTCGTCTCCGTGTGACCCGCCGCGGTCCCCGAACCCGTCTGCAGGTGCTCAGTCATCGTCGGAGACGTCGAACAGCTCGCTGGCCCGGTGGCGCTGGATGGCGGCACCGATCAGCCCGCGGAACAGCGGGTGCGGGTTCGTCGGCCGCGAACGCAGCTCGGGGTGGGCCTGGGTGGCGATGTAATAGGGGTGCACCTCGCGCGGAAGCTCCACGAACTCGACGAGGTCGAGCTCCGGGTTCAGCCCCGAGAAGACGAGGCCGGCATCCGACAGCCGCTCGCGGTAGGAGTTGTTGACCTCGTAGCGGTGGCGGTGGCGCTCGGAGACCTGCGTCTGGCCGTAGACCTCGTGGGCGAGGGAGCCGTCTGCGAGAGAGGCCTGATACAGTCCCAGGCGCATCGTGCCGCCGAGGTCCCCGCCCTCGATGATCTCGACCTGCTCCGCCATGGTGGCGATGACCGGCTCCGCCGTGTCGGGGTCGAACTCGCTGGAAGAGGCCCCCTCGATCCCCGCGACGTTGCGCGCGAACTCGATGACATGCACTGCAGGCCCAGGCACAGCCCGAGCGCGGGGATCCCGTTCTCGCGCGCGTAGCGCAGCGCACCGACCTTGCCCTCGATCCCGCGCACGCCGAACCCGCCGGG
>CAYOTY010000211.1:0-2965 GCA_964406995.1 uncultured Microbacterium sp. | reverse complement strand
CACGATGGAGGGCGTGATCCACTCGCTCCAGGCGGCGCTGATCTTCGGGCCGATCATCGGCTACTTCGTCGCGAAGCGCATCTGCATCGCCCTGCAGAAGAAGGATCGCGAGATCGTCCTGCACGGCTACGAGTCGGGTCGCATCGTGCGCCTCCCCGGCGGCGAGTTCATCGAGGTGCACCAGCCCGTCGACGTGTACGACCGCTGGAAGCTCATCGACGTCGAGCAGTACGAGCCTCTCGTGGTCCGTCCGAACGAGCAGGGTCGCATCCCCTGGCACGAGAACCTCCGCTCCTCCGTGTCCCGCTGGTTCTTCGAGGACCGCCTCGCCCCGCTCACGCAGGCCGAGATCGACGCCGCCGATGCGCACCAGCACCACGCGCTGGCACATGTCGATGAGACCACCGCGGCGGAGATCCGTGGTGCCCACGAGCGCGCAGGAGTCGCCGAGGAGGACATCGCTCCGAGCGACGGTCACATCTCCGAGACCGGCAACCTGCCCAGCTCCGTGGTCTCGACCGAGGAGACGAAGAAGCCTCGCAAGAAGAAGCAGGGCGACGACGCCTGAGCGCGTCGCTGCCCGCGGGCCCCGCTTCCGTATCGGAGGCGGGGCCCTTCTTCATGCGGGCCCGCCAAGCTCGGTTGGCGGTTTTCCTCCGGTGATCGTCACGGAAACGACGGCGGCGCCCCGGCTGCGGAGCATAGTCTGGCGGTATGAACGCCCAGGACTTCTTCACCGCGAAACTCACCTTCGAGACCGACGCCAGCGACGTCTATGCCGCACAGAAGGCCGGCTCGGCGCCCGTCATCATCGATGTGCGCTCCGCCGAGGCCTGGGCACAGGGAAGGGTCGCCGGTGCGATCCACATGCACTACGGCGAGATCGCCGAGCGCGCCCCGAGGGAGATCCCGCAGGACTCCCCCGTGGTCGTCTACTGCTGGAGTCCCGGCTGCAACGCCGGCGCGAAGGGCGCTCTCGAATTCGCCAAGATCGGCTACGAGGTGCGCGAGATGATCGGCGGCTTCGAGTACTGGGTGCGTGAGGGATACCCGATCGAGGATGCCGAGGGCCGCCACCGCCGCCCCATCGACCCGCTCACCGGCGTGCCTCGCATCCGCACCCGCGCGTAGTCCGAAGCGGAGCCCCATACCCATCGCATCACGCCCTGCAGCGCAAAGGCGGATGCTGCGCGCAGGGCATGCTCCCCGGAGCGCCGCCGGGCAGGTCAAGGGAAGAGATCAGCCCCGGACCCATCAGGATCCGGGGCTGAGAAGCGCTGTGCGAACCTCTAGCTGTGATGTCCAGGCAGGTTGTTGAGTCTGCTGATGGGTGGGGCTCCGATCGCGGAGTGTCGCCTGTGCTGATTGTAGAAGTGAATCCAGCCCGGTAGTGCGTTGCGACGCTCGGTCTCTGACGCGTAGAACCTCGCATACGCCCATCCGTCGGCGAGGGTGCGGTGGAAGCGCTCGATCTTGCCGTTCGTCTGTGGTCGGTAGGGCCGGGTTCGTTTGTGCGTGATCCCGAGCTCGGCGCACGCGTCTCGCCATGCGTATGAGCGGTAGCAGGCGCCGTTGTCGGAGAGTACCCGTTCGACGGTGACACCTCGGTCGGCGAACCAGGTGGTCGCGCGTCGCAGGACACCGATCGCGGTCTCGGATCGCTCATCGGCGTGCATCTCGACGTAGGCGACTCGGGAGTGGTCGTCGACGACCGTGTGGAGGTAGCCGACACCGAGCCGGGGCTGATGGTCTTTGTTGCGGTTCACGCCGGCCATGGCGTGCCGGTTCCTGGTGCCCTGCGCGCGGCCGAGGAAACGGTGCCCACCACCGTCGGGGATGTTGCCGAACTTGGTGACGTCCACGTGGATCAGCGAGCCGGGATGATCGTGCTCGTAACGGCGGATCGGTTCTCCGGTGACCCGGTCGATGCGGCTGAGCCGGTTGATCCGGCAGCGCACCAGAACGGCGTGGACGGTCGAGGGCGCCAGGCCGAGCTCGCCGGCGATCTGGACCGGCCCGAGCCTGCGCCGCCACCTCGCCTTCACGATCCGCTTGACCACCGAAACCGGCGTCTTGGCCGGCATCGAGCGCGGACGACTCGACCGGTCCTGCATTCCCGCGACGCCTTCAGCACGCAATCGAGCCGCCCACTTCCGGGCCGTGACCGTCGAGACCATGAACATCTTCGCCGCCACCGACGGCGGCCATCGGTCATCAACGATCAGGCGCGCCAGGCGCAGACGAGCGCGCGGAGTCAGAGCAGCGTTAGCGTGGGACACGAAGACCTCCAGGTTCGTGAAGCGGTTGAACTCAACAGCTCCACTTCACAACCGGAGGTCTTCGCCTCTCAGCAGCTCAGGGCCGTGTCGCCGAAACAACGTCCCTGAACATCACAACTAGCGGGCGAAATTGCCGCGGTAGTACTCGTACACCCAGCCGACGATCGCGATGACGAAGAGGGCGAGACCGATCGGCAGCAGGAAGTGCCCGACCGCCAGGCCCACGATGAAGATCGCAGCCGCGGCCGCCAGCACCAGCGGCCACCACGACCAGGGGCTGAACTCGCCGAGCTCGGGGTCGCCGTCGTCGATGTCGGAGGTCAGCACGTCCTCGGGCAGCTCGCCGCCCTGGTTCTTGTGCACCTTGCCGAGGTAGAACCCCACCATCGCGCCCATCGCCGCCGTGAAGAACAGCGACACGGTGCCGACCCATTCGATCGCCGTGAGCAGCGGGCGGTCGGTGTGCTCGATGATGTTCCACCAGGTGTAGATCACGCCGATGAGGAAGAAGAAGGCGGCCAGCCCCCACCACAGAATCACATTGGAGCGCATGGCTTACTTGACCTCTCCTTCGGCGGATGCGTGAACAGGCTGCTCGGCCGCCTCCGGGTGGTTCAGGTCGAACGCCGGGCGCTCGCTGTGGATCCGCGGGATCGACGTGAAGTTGTGGCGCGGCGGCGGGCAGG
>CAYOTY010000210.1:0-2973 GCA_964406995.1 uncultured Microbacterium sp. | reverse complement strand
ACCAGCCCGGCGCCGAGCGCCTCATCGGTCAGGGCGATGCGCTGTTCCTGCCGATGGGCGCCTCGAAGTCGCTGCGCGTGCAGGGCGCCTGGGTGAGCGAGGTCGAGGTCGACAAGGTGGTCAAGCACGTCACCCGGCAGGCGCAGCCCGAGTATCGGTCCGATGTGCAGGCCGCTGCCGAGAAGAAGGAGGTCGACGCCGACATCGGAGACGACCTCGAAGACCTTCTCGCCGCCGCCGAGCTCGTCGTCTCCACCCAGTTCGGCTCGACCTCGATGCTCCAGCGCAAGCTTCGCGTCGGCTTCGCCAAGGCGGGCCGGCTCATGGACCTCCTCGAATCGCGCGAGATCGTCGGCCCTTCCGAGGGCTCGAAGGCCCGAGACGTCCTCGTCACCGCCGAGCAGCTGCCGACGGTGCTGGCGCGTCTGCGAGGAGAGGAGCCCGCGGGTTCCGCGGCTGTGGCGGCCGCATCCGCTGCCGACCCGATCGAGGCGCAGTACGAGGGTCTTCCCGTCGTCGACGCGAGCGACAGCGAAGACGCCTGGGGCCTGACGGGCCGCGACTGATGGCCATCCACCCGCAGCTGCCCAACGCGATCACCGTCGCCCGCATCCCGCTGGCGGTCGTCTTCTTCGTGCTGCTGCTCTTCGGCGGCACCTATGGCGAGGCGTCGCTCGGGGCACGCTGGGCGGCCGGCATCCTGTTCGTGGTCGCGATCTCCACCGACTGGGTCGACGGCTACCTCGCGCGACGGTACGAGATCGTCAGCGACTTCGGCAAGCTCTGGGATCCGATCGCCGACAAGCTGCTCACCGGCGCAGGCTTCCTCGGCCTGGCGATCCTCGGAGAAGTGTGGTGGTGGCCGGTCATCATCATCCTCGTGCGGGAGTGGGGCATCACCGTGCACCGCCTGATTGTCGCCAAGGAGCACGTTGTCGCCGCCGCCTGGATGGGCAAGGTCAAGACCGCAGTCCAGGGCGTCGCCCTGTCCTGGGCGCTGCTGCCGCTGCATGTGCTCGTGGGGCTTCCCGTATGGACGCTCGTGACCGCGATCCTGATCGGCATCGTGCTCGTGCTCACCGTGGTCAGCGGCATCGACTACGTGATCGCCCAGGCGCGCGGGGCGCGGCAGGGGAAGGCGCAGGAGTGAGCATCGCGCGGGCCGTGATCACCGCCCTGCGCGAGCGCGGCCTGACGATCGGCGTCGCGGAGTCGCTCACCGGCGGCGACCTCGTCTCCTCGCTGGTCTCGGTGCCCGGTGCGTCGAACGCCCTGCTCGGGGGAGTCGTCGCCTACGCGACCCCGCTCAAGCACTCCCTCCTCGGTGTCGATGCCGCGCTGCTCGCCGAGCACGGAGCCGTTCATCCCGAGGTCGCCCGGCAGATGGCCGAGGGCGTGCGGAGTGCCGTGGCGGTAGGCGAGAAGCCCGCCGACGTCGGAGTGTCCACCACCGGGGTCGCCGGTCCCGATCCGCAAGACGGGCAGCCTGTCGGCCGGGTGCACATCGCCGTCGCGACGGACACAGGATGCCGCATCCGATCGTTCCTCTTCGAAGGCGACCGTTCCGAGATCAGGACACAGGCGACGGATGCCGCGCTCTCCGCGATCCTTGAGGCGCTCTCCGAGACGGCCTCCTCGCGGGAATAGCTCGGGCGAGCAGATGGTTTTCTCTAGTGTGACGACGATCGACCCACTGACTTTCTCACCGAAAGCACAGTGTGAAACGGTAACGTGTATGACATCTGGGAGGGTTAGACTGACCATCCGACCGGAAAAGCCTCCGGTGCGAGGCAGGGAGAGGAGGTCCTGATGATTCTTGTACGACAGGAAATCGGCGATGTGCTGAGGGACTTCCGCCTGCAGAAGGGCCGTACCCTCCGTCAGGTCGCAGGCAAGGCATCTGTGGCGCTCGGTTACCTCAGCGAGGTCGAGCGCGGCCAGAAGGAGGCGTCGAGCGAGATCCTCGCCTCGGTGGCCGAAGCCCTCGACGTGCCGATCTCGACGATCATGCGCGAGGTCGGAGACAGGATCGCGGTGCTGGAAGGCCTGGACGTCTTCCCCGATGTCGTCCCCGACGACTTCGTCACCTCGATCGAGCCCGAGCTCTCGCTGCACTGAGCGGTTCCGCGTGCGACGCAGCGAGTTCTTTCGCGCCATCGACGACGAGTTCGGCGCGAACGCCACGTCGTTGGTGCATGACCTGGCGCTGAGCGCATTCGGCGCGCGCACCGCGGAGGAGGCCCTTCGCGACGGGGAGGCGCCGCGCGATGTCTGGCTGGCCCTCTGCGCGGAGATGGACGTGCCCGCCAACCGCCGCTACGGCGCGGGGCGGCTGGAGCCGCGGAAGCGCTGAGCATCGGCGTCGCCCAAGCTCGTGCTTCACGGCGTGTCTTCGTAGAAGTGTTCGATAGAAGCGTATTCTTCTGCACAAGTGGTATCGAGCACTTGTTTTCCACAGAGTGCGGGATCTTGACCCGGTGTCACCACCGAATGTCGGAGGCCCCGCATAACGTGAAAGACATGGCTCGGCCATACGCCTTGTCGGAGAGTTCCGCCCCAACCGGGGCGGGCCGCGACAGCCTATAGGCGGCAACTACGCGAGCAGAAGGAGCACACCATGCCATCACCCGCCGACCGCGAGAAGGCCCTCGAATCGGCCCTCGCCCAGATCGATCGCCAGTTCGGCAAGGGATCGGTCATGCGTCTCGGCAGCGACGAGCGCGCGCCCGTCGAAGTCATCCCCACCGGCTCCATCGCCCTCGACGTCGCCCTCGGCGTCGGCGGTCTGCCGCGTGGCCGCATCATCGAGATCTACGGGCCGGAGTCCTCGGGCAAGACGACGCTGACCCTGCACGCCATCGCCAACGTGCAGCGTGCCGGCGGCATCGCGGCCTTCATCGACGCGGAGCACGCGCTCGACCCCGACTACGCACAGAAGCTGGGCGTCGACATCGATCAGCTCCTCGTCTCGCA
>CAYOTY010000209.1:0-3028 GCA_964406995.1 uncultured Microbacterium sp. | reverse complement strand
ACGCACGCTGATCCGCCGCACTGATGGCGAGCGGGTGCTGACCAACCTGCTGCACCTGGCCGAGCTGTTGCAACAGGCGGCTGGTGAGCTGGACGGCGAACAGGCGCTGATCCTCGTCGAAGAGCGCGTTCGGCCAGCGGCAGACGTCGCCCGCGGCCCATACGCCCGGCGCGGCAGCCAGCGTGTCGTCGCACACGACGCCGTCGCGCAGCGTCAGCCCCGACGACTCGAGCCAGGCCGTCGCCGGTCCGACGCCGATGCCGACCACGACGACGTCGGCCGGCACGAGCTCGCCGTCGGCGAGCATCACGCCGTCCTCGCCGACGGGTGCATCGAGACCGAGCGGGCTGCGTTCGAGCACGTCGCCCAGGTTCACCGCGCGCAGCACGCGCTCGCAGTCGGCGTCGGATGCCTCGGGGGAGGCCAGTCGCAGGTTCTCGGCGATCGTGCCGGCGAGAGTGGGGGCATCCTGCTCGACGTAGCCGAGCTGTGCGCGCAGCGCCGTGCGATCCAGGGTGCGGATGTCCTGCCCGCCGAGCAGGATCGCTCCGCCTGTGGGGTCGTAGAAGCGCTCGATGAGGGACAGGGTCGTCGACTTCCCCGCACCGGAAGGGCCGACGAGGGCGACGCGGGCTCCCCGTGGCACGGAGAAGGACACTCCGCGCAGCACATCGCCGTCGGGGAGAGCGGACGCGGCGGCATCCGCATCCGCCTCCGCCGGGATCGTCCCCGTGTCGACGTGCGCGCTCTCGAGCACCGCGCGCGCCTCGGACTCGGCCTTGCGGCGGGCGTCGACGACGTGCTCGGGGTAGCGGAAGTGCACATCGCGGAACTCGATCGCGGGCGCGTCGGCCTGCGGCTCGCTCTTCTCTATCGAGGCGGCGATCTCGGCATCCCGTGCGTCCTCGTTCGGGAGGTCGAGCACCTCCTGGATGCGGCCGAGGGCGCCGAGCGCCTGATTCACCGAGGTGATCGCACCGAAGAAGGATCCGAGCGGGCCGATGAGGAGGAAGAGGAACATGATGAAGGTCACCAGCGCCGCGATCGTGATGGAGCCGGCGGCGACGCGGAAGCCGCCGAGCCCGAGCACCACGAGCAGCGAGACCTGCAGGGCGATGCCGGCGATCGGCACGACGAGGGCGGAGACCTTCGCGATGCGCACGCCGACGCCGTAGGCCTCGTGCGCGATGTTCGTGATCGCCGAGACCTCGCGGTCGGTCGCACCCGAGGCGCGCACCGTGCGGATGGAGCTCGTCGCGCGTTCCACGCCCGAGGCGAGCTCGCCGACCTTCACCTGCTGCTCGCTCGTCGCCCTGCGGATGCGGGCGCTCAGCGCAGAGACACCCACGATCGAGACGCCGATGACGACGACGATCGCCAGCAGCAGCACCGGGTCGATGATCGCCATGCCGATGAGTGCGCCGAGGAAGAGCAGGACATTGCCGATCGAGTCGGCCAGGCCCTGTGTGAGCACCGCGTAGAGGAGTGTGGTGTCGGTGCCGACGCGGGAGACGAGGTCGCCGGTGCGGCGGGCGTCGAACTCGGACGTCGGAAGATGCAGGATGCGGGCGATGAGCCCTCGCCGGGCGGAATAGACCACCGCGGTGCCGGTGCGCTGGAGCAGGTAGTGCTGGAAGCCCCCGATGAGGGAGGCGGCGACCACGAGCGCGACGATCATCCAGATGAGGAGGCCGAGGGGCTCTTCGCCCTGCACGCGCTCGATGACCTGGCCGACGATGAGCGGCTGTGCGAGCGTCGCGACGGCGCCGATGACGCTGAGGGTCGCGACGACGATCAGGACGCCCTTGTGCTCGAAGAGGAAGGGGAGGAGCTGGCGGAGGCTCGCCCGGGGCCCCTCGGGCTCGGTGCCGCGGCGGAATCGGGATCCGCGTGTGCGGGCAGGCGTGGACATGGGGGCTCCTTCTGCGGGGGTCACTTGCGGCCGTACTTCTTGTGGACGGCCTGTTTGCTGACGCCGAGGGCGCTGGCGATGGCCTGCCAGGAGTGACCGGCATTGCGGGCGCGGCGGACGGCGACCTCCTCGGCGTGCTGGAGCTCGCGTCGCCGCTCGGCGATGAGGTTCAGCGCGGGCAGGGGCGGCTCGGCCTCATCAGAGCCGATGGCGCTTCGCGTGTCGATCATGCGGTGGCCTCCTTCTGCGTCAACCCTAGTTGACGCATCCGCTATCGTCAACCAACGTTGACCCTCCGGCTCCGTCTCGAACCGCGAGACTGCATATCCGGGGCGAGACAGCACCCCAGGACTGCTGTCTCGCCCCGGATATGTAGTCTCGCGGATCAGGGAGCGGGAGGGAGGGCGAGACCGGATGTCGGAGGGGCGGCTTAGGATTGTCGGGTGCCTGAATCAGTCATCCGCGCCCAGGGGCTCGTCAAGAGCTACAAGATCAAGGGCAAGCCCGACTTCCTCGCCGTCGACGGCCTCGACTTCGAGGTCGCGCCGGGGGAGTCCTTCGGGCTTCTCGGTCCCAACGGCGCCGGCAAGTCCACGACGATGAAGATGATCGGCGCCGTCTCCACCCGCACGACGGGGGAGCTCAGCATCCTCGGGCTCGACCCCGATCAGTACGGTCCCGAGATCCGCTCGCGCCTGGGCGTCGTGCCGCAGCAGGACAACCTCGACGGCGAGCTCAACGCCCGCGAGAACCTCTTCATCTACGGCCGCTACTTCGGGCTCCCCACCAAGGTCTGCCACGAGAAGGCCGACGAGCTGCTCGCCTTCGCCCAGCTCGAGGAGAAGGCCAAGAGCAAGGTCGACGCGCTCTCGGGCGGCATGAAACGACGCCTCACGATAGCCCGCGGTCTCATGAACGATCCGCGCATCCTGCTGCTCGACGAGCCGACCACGGGCCTCGACCCGCAGGCGCGCCACGTGCTGTGGGATCGGCTCTTCCGTCTGAAGGAGCGCGGCACGACCCTCGTGCTGACCACCCATTACATGGACGAGGCCGAGCAGCTGTGCGACCGGCTCATCGTCGTGGACAAGGGCAGGATCATGGCGGAGGGCACGC
>CAYOTY010000208.1:0-3069 GCA_964406995.1 uncultured Microbacterium sp. | reverse complement strand
CGCTGGTGGAGTTGTAGAGGTGCACGATCGCCTGCTTGGCGCCGGCGATGGCCTCATAGGTGCGGGCGATGAGCTCTTCGCGGGCCTGGGTGAGCACCTGGATGGTGACGTCATCGGGGATCAGATCCTCCTCGATGAGCTGACGGACGAAGTCGAAGTCGGTCTGACTCGCCGAGGGGAAGCCGACCTCGATCTCCTTGTAGCCCATGGAGACGAGCAGATCGAACATCACCCGCTTGCGCTCGGGCGACATGGGGTCGATCAGGGCCTGGTTGCCGTCGCGGAGGTCGACCGCGCACCACCGGGGCGCCTGGGTGATGCGCGTGCTCGGCCAGGTGCGATCGGGAAGATCGACGGCGATCTGCTCGTGGAAAGGGCGGTACTTATGGGTGGGCATGCCCGAAGGACGCTGATTGTTCTGCATGATGGGGTCTTCTACTCTTCGTCGGTGAGGAATCGGGCCAACACGAGCGCCGCGACGAGGAAGGCCCTAGCTCGAGGACTCGTCGCGGCAGCTAAGAAGAAGCATGCCCACTGCGCGCATGCCGCCAGCGTACCACTCCCGCACCGCCTCGCGCACGGCGGACGTCGGCGCGATTTGGCCGACATGGCCTCGCGCCGGGATGATAGCCACATGTCCGATCCCGCATCCCCCGACGTCCTCTGCATCGGCGAGACCATGGCGATGGTCACGCCCGCAACGAGCGAGAGGCTGCGCAGTGCGCAGGACTTCCACATCGCGGCGGGGGGTGCCGAGAGCAACGTCGCCCGCCATCTCGCCCGTTCCGGACGCCGTGCGGCCTGGGCCAGCGCCCTGGGCGCCGACGCCCTCGGTGAGCGCATCCTCGACCAGGTGGGCGCAGACGGCGTGGACGTCTCGCGAGTGCGGATCGATCCCGACCGTCCGACGGGCCTCTACCTGAAGGATCCCGGCCACGGAGTGCTGTACTACCGACGCGGCTCTGCGGCATCCGGTCTCAGCGCCGGCGATCTCGCGGCCTACGATCTGGATTCGGTGCGCATCGCCCACGTCTCCGGGATCACCGCCGGGATCTCCGAGACCGCCGCCGAGCTCGTCGGGGAGCTCGCCCGCGTCACCCGCGACAGCACCACCCTGCTCAGCTTCGACGTGAACTATCGCGCCGCCGTGTGGGCGGACCCCGCGCATGCGCCGGCCGTCCTGCTCGATCTCGCCCGCAGTTCCGACATCGTCTTCGTCGGCCGCGACGAGGCCGAGGGAATCTGGAGCACACCCACGGCGGAGGACGTTCGTGCGCTCCTGCCCGGCGTGCCCCATCTCGTCGTCAAAGACGGTGAGATCGGCGCGACGGAGTTCACCGCAGAAGGATCCGAATTCGTCGCCACTCCCCCTGTCGAGGTGATCGAGGTGGTCGGCGCGGGCGACGCCTTCGCCGCCGGATGGCTCGACGCCTACCTTCGCGGCGAGGACATGCGCGAACGTCTCACCCAGGGGCACGCGACCGCCGCCCGCGCACTCCGCACGACGCACGACGTCTGATTCGAGAGCGCCTCGGCGCACGATATGGCTCGACTCCGTGTGGCGCGGTTTCGCAGATCCCCTGACTCGGGGCACACTGAGATGGTGCGAAACATCCGTGATCTCGACACCGTTGAACTCATCCTCGATGCGCAGGGCCTGCTCGACTCCATCAGAGGCCCCGAGCGCGTCATCGACGCCGGCACTCTACGTGCCCTGCAGCAGTCGGGCAATTACGTCGTCGGATTCTTCGACGACGCCGGAGGCGAGCAGCGCATGGTCGGCGCCTCCATCGCCTTCTTCGGCGAGCCGGGCAAACGCACGATGCACTCCCACATCACCGCGCTTCTGCCCGAATACCGCGGACAGGGCTGGGGCCGCGAGCTCAAGGAGCATCAGCGTCAGTGGGCGTTCTCCCGCGAAGTGGGCCGGATCACCTGGACCTTCGACCCCCTCGTCGCACGCAACGCGCACTTCTTCCTGAGCGTCCTCGGTGCGCGCGCGACGGGCTACTCCGTGAACGTCTACGGGATCTTCGGCGGCGGGGATGCCGGCGATGAGAGCGACCGTCTCGACGTCGAGTGGGCATTGGCCGACATCGCCTCCCCGCCGGCCGCCGACACCGTCGTCGAGACCCTGGAGATCCCGGGCGACATCGAGTCCCTGCGCGAGTCCGACCCGGATGCCGCACACGAGTGGCGTCTGCGTCTGCGCTCGCAGATGGAGGAGCTCCTGGGCCGCGGCCTGCGCATCGGAGGATTCGACGTCGGGCGCGGCTACCTCTTCGTCGCCTGAGCACAGGAGGCGAGCACCGCTCCCCTCAGAAGCCCAGGCGTCCGAGCTGCTTCGGGTCTCGCTGCCACTCCTTGGCGATGCGCACGTGCAACTTCAGGAACACCCTGGTTCCCAGCAGCGGCTCGATCTGCGCCCGCGCGCGGGCGCCGACATCGCGCAGCCGCGAGCCCTTGTGGCCGATGACGATGCCCTTCTGACTGTCGCGCTCGACCACGATGCTCGCGTGGATGTCGGTGATCTCGCCGTCCTCGCGCGGCGCGATGTCGTCGATCACGACCGCGATCGAGTGCGGCAGCTCGTCCCGCACCCCTTCCAGGGCCGCTTCGCGGATGATCTCGGCGATGCGGTCCTCCTCCGACTCGTCGGTGACCACGCCGTCCGGATAGAGTCCCTCCCCCTCCGGCATGAGGGCCAGCACCTCGTCGGCGAGCACCTCCAGCTGTTCCCTGGTCAGCGCCGAGAGCGGGATCACCGCGGCCCAGTCCTCACGGAGCACATCGACCTCGATGAGACGCTCGGTGATCTCCTCGCGGGTGGCGGCATCCGTCTTCGTGACGATCGCCACCTTCTTCGCGCGCGGGTAGCCGTCCAGGGACGCCGCGATCCGCCGATCGCCGGGGCCGACCTTCTCCGTCGCCGGCACGCAGAAGCCGATCACATCGACGTCGCCGAGCACCTGCTCGACGAGATCGTTGAGGCGCTCGCCGAGGAGCGTGCGGGGCTTGTGGATACCCGGGGTGTCGACGATGACGAGCTGCCCCTGCGGTCGGTTGACG
>CAYOTY010000207.1:0-3114 GCA_964406995.1 uncultured Microbacterium sp. | reverse complement strand
GTGCGCTACCAAGCTGCGCCACAGCCCGTGGCATCGATTTTCAGTTGTTTTGGGCAGTCCGGGAGGGGTAAACCCCTTAACCCCCAGTCAAGTGCGCTACCAAGCTGCGCCACAGCCCGTGGACGACCGCGCCGAAGCGCGGGCAACTCCCCTATCTTAGCCGCACGCGGAGGCAGTCCGCGAACCGAGCGGTCGCCGATGCGATGCACTGGGCTTGTCGAAATGTCGGAGGCCGCGAGTAGCGTGCTCGCATGAGCGATGTGACGATCGAGCCGGCCACCGCGGAGCGGTGGGATGACGTGCAGCACGCCCTCACCGGAGGCGGCGACGGCAAGAGCTGCCAATGCACGTGGTGGACGCTCACGAACGCAGACTTCAGCACGAAGAGCGCCGATGAGAGGCGCGAAATCCTGCGCGAGGAGATCCAGTCCAGTCCGCCGCCAGGCCTCATCGCCTATGTCGACGGCGAACCGGCCGGCTGGGTGCGGATCGGCCCGCGCACCGCGCAGATCCGTCTGAGCCGCACCCGCAACATCGTCAGCACGACGCCCGAGCCGCTCGACGATCCGTCGGTATGGGCGGTGACCTGCTTCGCCATCCGGCGCGAGCATCGCAAGCAGGGACTGACGACCGTTCTGCTCGACGCGGCCGTCGACTACGCGAAGAAAGCCGGCGCCCGCGTGATCGAGGCCTATCCCGTCGATACGTCCGGCGGCACGCACCGCTCCAACGACCTCTACTTCGGCACGCTGACGACTTTCCTCGCCGCGGGCTTCGCCGAGACGGGGCTCCGCAAACCCGGACGCCCACTGGTGGCGCTGACTCTGGCCGCCTGAATCCTCGTACGATGGACGGATGCAGCGCCGCATCCTCTCCCGCCCTCTGCTGTGGTCGTTCGTCCCGTACATCCTGATCTCCGTCGCCCACATCACAGCCCTGGCCGCACGCAGCCCTCTGGCCCCGCCGACGAAGCTCGCCCTCATGCCGCTGCTCGCCCTCCCCGTGCTCGTCTTCGCGCCCCGCCTCCGGCCTCGCACAACGATCGCCCTCCTCCTCGCGGCGATCCTGCTCTCCTGGCTCGGCGACGGCGCCGGGACATTCTTCCCGGTCGACGACGAACTGCCGCTCATGCTGGCGTTCTTCGGGCTCGCTCACATCGCGTACATCATCCTGTTCTGGCGCTACCTGCGCACACGGAAGTTCCCCTGGTGGGCGCTCGTCTACGCGGCCTGGTGGGTCGCGATGCTCGCCATCGTCGGACCGCATGCCGGATCGCTCTTCTTCGCGGTCGCCGCCTACGGCCTCGTCCTCGGCGGCACCGCGGCCCTCGCCGCCCGCTGCCACCCCCTCGTCGCCACCGGCGGCGCCTTCTTCCTCCTCAGCGACACGATCCTCGCGCTGCGGCTGTTCCTGCCCACGGAGCTCCCCCACTGGACGAGCCCCGCCGTCATGCTGACCTACACGCTCGGCCAGGGCCTCATCGTCGCCGGTGCCCTCATCGTGCTCCACCGCAAGGAAGCACGATGAGCGACGAGAAGCCCGTCCGCATCGACAGCTGGCTCTGGGCGATCCGCATCTACAAGACCCGCTCCGCCGCGACGACCGCATGCCGCGCCGGGCATATCCGCCTGAACGGCGAGAAGGTCAAGGCTGCGCAGCACGTGAAGCCCGGCGACGAGGTGCGCGTGCGCATCTCCGGCTTCGACCGCATCCTCATCGTCCGCAAGACCCTCGTCAAGCGCGTCGGTGCACCGGTCGCCGCGACCGCCTACGACGAAAAGACCCCGCCCCGCGAACCGGTGGCGATCATTGCCCGGCGCGACCGCGGCGCCGGGCGACCCACCAAGAGGGAGCGGCGAGAGATCGATCGGCTGCGCGGGCGGGACGGCTAGCGGCAACAGCGGAAACGGCACCGTCCCACACAGGTCAAGACGACGACTTCTTCCCCGCGGAGATCGCAGCACCGATCAACCCACCGGCAGACGCCAAGAGCACGAGTGCGACGGCGAGCATCGCGATCCTGACCGGCAGCGGCAGCTCGATCGCCACCGACAGCCCGCACAGTACGACAGCGAGACCGGCTATACAGGCGGCGAGAGCACCGAAGGCTTTGGAATCCATACCCACACCCTAACGACCCGGCTTCGACGATCGCCGAACGTTACCTACGATTCCAACCGCGCACGCAGCTCCGGCCAGGCCTTCGCGAACCCCGGATGCAGCGGCCGCTGATCCACCTCACCCACCGGCACCCATTCCAGCGCTACGCTCTCCGGATCGCTGATCACCGGCTCGAAGGGGCTCACCACATCCGCGACGACCGTCGTGTACGACCAGATGCCGAGATCGAGCACGCTCGTGAAGCGGGGCCGCACCGCGGCATCCGGAATCCCGGCCTCCTCCCGCGCCTCGCGGATCGCACCGTCCACGGCGCTCTCCCCCTCGTGCAGAGCGCCGCCGGGAAGACCCCAGGTGCCGCCGAAGTGGCTCCACCCCACCCGGAGCTGCAGAAGTATGCCGCGCTCGGCATCGACGGCGAGAAGCCCTGCGGCCCCGAAGCGCCCCCAGTACCGGTCGCCGCTCTCGGCGACGACCCAGGCATCCCCCGGATTCCGCGGCCCGGTCGGGCGACGCGGCTCATCGGGAGCGGGAGGGATGATCGTCACAACTCCACCCTTTCACAGCACGCGGGCGACGGCGCAGAGACACGTCATCCGCCGCAACCGTCACGCCGCGACGGCGGAGCACGCCCGAGGAGCGGAGAACAGGGCACGTCACGGCCCTGCCGCACGACGAGCTCCTCCGGCTTCTCGGAGACGAGATCGAACAGCACGACCGGGATCTCTCAGCCCAACTGCGCACACCGCTGCGCGCCCTCGCGCGCATAGACGGCTGAGAGGCGCGCCTAGCGCTTCCGCCGCTCCCGCACCCGCATGTTGATGACGATGGGCGTGCCCTCGAACTCGTAGAGCTCGCGCAGGCGCCGCTGGATGAACCGGCGGTAGCCCGGGTCGAGGAAGCCGGTGGTGAACAGCACGAATGTCGGCGGACGCGATGCCGCCTGCGTGCCGAAGAGGATGCGCGGCTGCTTGCCCCCGCGCACCGGGTGCGGGT
>CAYOTY010000206.1:0-3121 GCA_964406995.1 uncultured Microbacterium sp. | reverse complement strand
ATGATGGCGCTGGGGCCGATGCCGTTGGCGCGGAGGATGGCGTCTGTGGTGCTGCCGTGCTTTCTGGCGATGGCGTAGACGGTGTCGCCGCGGGCGACGGTGTGGGTCCGCGCACCCGTCGTCACCGGAGCGGGCGTCGACGGAGCGACCTGGGCCTGTGCGGTCAGGCGCACGATCTGTCCGGGGTGGATCACCGTGCTCCACTCCAGGCCGTTCCAGCGGAGGACATCGACCGTGCGCAGTCCGAAGCGTGCGGCGATGGACGAGATCGTGTCTCCCGAGCGCACGGTGTAAGTGGCCGGCGTGCTGCTGCCGGGAACGGCGGCGATGCGCGATGTCGCGGAATGCGCGGGTGCGGACTCGGCGAATCCGGATACCGGCGCCAGTGCTGCCGCGAGCGTGCCGATCAGCGCGAAGGGCGCCGGGAGCGCGCCTCGCAGCGTGCGTGGAGTCGTGATGTTCGGTCGCAAGATTTCCCCCTCGGACTTCCCACACGCTGTCACGGATGTATACGTAAGTCAAGAGAAGTGAAAGAAGTGACGTATGTGAATAGCGATGTCGGCGGGGAGGTGAGATAGTGGCAACGTGTCCGAGCAGGAATCCTCACCCGTGTCCACAGACTGGTTCACCCTCCCCGAGCTGATCGAGATCCTCGGAGAATCGCAGGGCCGCATCCGCCGGCTCATCTCCGAGCACTACCTCGTCGGCTCGCGTCGCCGGGGTGCCTTCGCCGTGCCCGCGGTCTTCATCGTCGACGGGCACCCGCTGCCGTCTCTTCGGGGCACGATCATCGCGCTGCGCGACGCCGGATTCGACGACGATGAGCTCATCGACTGGCTTCTCGATCCGGAGGAGACCCTCGGCAGGGCGCCGATCGAGGCTCTGCTGGCCGGCCACAAGAGCGAAGTGCGCCGCGTGGCCCGCACGCTCGCCTGAGCGCCTCAGGCGCTGCATCCGCTCGTGGGCGCGGAACCGAGGCCTGCCCGGGTTCAGGACGTGCGCACGGTGGCGGCACGGGCGAGCTCGCGCAGCTCGCTGACGGCGGCATGGTCGAGCGGGGCGCCGCTCAGAGCGCGCTCGGCCTCCCGTGCTGAGGAGGCGATCAGCGCCTCGACCTCCTCGACCGCTCCGGAGTCCTGCATCGCGGCACGGAGGAAGCGGATCTGCGCGTCGTCGAGCGCCGTGTCCCCGAGCAGCTCATCGATGGTCCTGCGCGTGCCGGCGGGGCTCGCCTGTCGGGTCAGTGCGACCAGCAGTGTGCGCTTTCCCTCCCGGAGATCGTCGCCGGCCGGCTTGCCGGTGACCTCGGGATCGCCGAAGACCCCCAGCATGTCGTCGCGGAGCTGGAAGGCCACGCCCAGAGGCCGGCCGAAGGCGCCGAGGGCCTCGCTCTGCGCGGTGCTCGCCCCCGCGAGGGCGGCGCCCAGCAGCAGCGGGTGCTCGACGCTGTAGCGCGCCGACTTCAGTGAGACGATGCGCAGCGCACGCTCGGCGTGCTCTGCGTCGGGTACCAGCGCCCAGGCGGACTCCTCGGCGATGTCGAGGAATTGGCCCACAGTCACGTCCCTGCGCATCCGGGCGTAGAGGGAGCGGACGGATGCCGCCTGCTCCTGCCCGGCCAGGCCCTCCTCCAGGAGGTCATCGCTCCAGGCCAGCAGCAGGTCGCCGAGCAGGATCGCGGAGGAGCGGCCGAAGGCCTCGGCGTCACCCGACCACGCGCGCTCTCGATGCCGAGCCTCCAGGCCGCGGTGGGCGGCGGGGCGGCCGCGGCGGGTGTCGGAGTTGTCGATGAGATCGTCGTGCACGAGCGCGGCGGCCTGGAAAGCCTCCAGCGATGCGCACAGGCCCCACAGCGCGGCCGGCTCCTCGGCCTGGCGGTCCCGGTGGCGCGCCACGGCGCTCCACCCGGCGTGACAGAACCGCGCCCGCATCCGCTTGCCGCCCTGCACGGCGTCGGCGGCCGCGTCGAAGAGCACCGCGGCGTCCGGCCCATAGTCGGCAAGCGCCTCGCCCATCGGCGAGAGCATGCCTTCCAGCCGCTGCTGCACGGCCTCGATCATGGCGGAAGAGGAGATCACCGCACCAGCCTACGAGCATTCAGCAGGAACCTAGCCTCCGGCCTTCCGCGCGACTAGAATGGAGGGACACGTTCTACCCAAGGGAGTCGCCATGCCGCTGTCTGAACAAGAGCAGCGTCTGCTGGACGAGATGGAGCGCCATCTGCTCCGCAACGACGCCGATGTCGTCAGTGCGCCCTCGGGCGAGCGCGCCCTCAGCTACCGCAACCTCGTCTACGGCGCTCTTCTGCTGATCGTCGGGATCGGCGGGCTCGTCGCCGGCGTCATCGTCGGAGACCTCGTCGGCGTCATCGTCGGCGTCGTCGGATTCGCGGCGATGTTCGCGGGCGTGATGTTCGCGATCACCCCGGTGCGCCACGCCTCGCCCGAGGCGACACGCCCGCGTCGTCCCGCCTCCTCCGGCGGTCCCTCCCAGGCGGCGTTCATGGATCGCATGAACGAGCGCTGGGAGCGCCGTCAAGACGGACGCTGACCCTCTTCGATCTCCGACCCGGATGCTGCGGCATCCGGGTCTTTTTCTTTGCAGGCATGCGCCCCTTCGCCTGTGCGCCACGGTGCTCACCGTCCTCTGATCGACTCCTGCGAGACGCGTCCTTCCTCCGCCTGTGCTCGACTGCGCCTCGTCGCCACGGTGCTCGCCGTGCTCTGACCCTCTGATCGGTCCGGGTGGGGTGCGTTCTTCCTCCACTGGCCCTCCACCGTCCTCCCCATGCTGAGATCCCTTGATTTTCTGCGGAATCAGGAAGTGAGAGGGAGAGCGCGGATCGTGCTTTCGGGAAGATTGTTGCGGCGTTTCGTAGGAAAGTGGAGTGAAGTGGAGTAAAGTGGAGCGCACCTCGAACATGGCCGGCTGGAGGGGGTGATGGCCAATGCTGTTGGGAACGCACACACCCAAGCTCGACGACAAAGGGCGCGTCATCCTCCCCGCGAAGTTCCGCGAAGACCTCGCCGGCGGCATCGTCATCACCCGCGGACAGGAGCGCTGCCTGTACGTCTTCAGCACGGCCGAGTTCGAGTCCGTGCACGAGCGCATCCGGCAGGCG
>CAYOTY010000205.1:0-3209 GCA_964406995.1 uncultured Microbacterium sp. | reverse complement strand
GGGGCGGTGGCCAAGCTGGTCAAGGCAGCGGGCTCATAACCCGACGATCGTGGGTTCAAGTCCCACCCGCCCCACTCACTCCGTCTCCGCAGAGCGCAGCCGGTTCCGCAGAGCGCTCAGACTTCTCGCGAGATGCGGCGGCGAACGGCGAGGCAGCGCCGAGGCGTCCCGTGACGGGAGGGCCGTGCTGGGAAGATGGACTCGTGGCCTCTGTCTTCTCGGTTGTGACGCGTGTTCCCGTGCCCGCGGAAGAGCTGTTCGATCTCTCGCTCAGCATCGACGCCCATCAGGACTCGATGGCGGCCTCCCGCGAGCAGGCGATCGGGGGAGTGACGAGCGGAACGATCGGGCTCGGGGAGAGCGTGACCTGGCGTGCCCGACACTTCGGCATCTGGTTCACCATGACCTCGCAGATCACGGCGCTGGATCGCCCTCATCGCTTCGTCGATGAGCAGGTCCGCGGGCCGTTCCGCTCCTTCCGCCATGAGCACGTCTTCGTGAGTGAGGGGAGTGCGGTGGTGATGACGGACACGATCGCGGTCGCCTCACCGATCCTCGGGCGCCTTGTCGAGCGCACGATTCTCGTCCCTTATCTGCGTCGGCTGATCAGAAAGCGCAACGATCATCTCGTCGGTACGCTTCTCTCGTCATCGGAGAGCGGATGACGGCACCGCCTCTCAGCGCCCGGGGTGACGATTCCGTTCATCATCGCCGCGCCTGATCGGGTCCGTCACATCACGTTTCCGATGTAGGAGTACTTGACGAAGACCTCGCTGGCGATGCCCGACTCGATGAGCACGCCCTGAAGCGCTCCCATCATGTAGTTCGAGTCCCAGCCCATGTAGAGGTGGTGGCCGTCGCCCAGGTCGTCCCACTGGCCGTTCCAGGCCTTCTCCCCGTAGATCGGCCCACCGCGGCGGGCGCTGTACGCCAGCGCCGCCTCGCGGTCGTCTGTCCACGCGCGGCGGAAGACGCGATTGAACAGATACCGGACGTCCTTGACCTCCCAGTGCTCGCCGCGATACTCGACGTAGTCGAACTCGCGCTCCCATCCGGCCGGCCAGCCGCGGCGGCGGACGGCGTCGAGCACCGGGGTGAGTCCGTCATCGTCGATCTCGGGAAGCGGCGGGCGCGCCCAGATCCGCATGAGCTCGTCGGTCAGGGCCACGGTGCGTTCGGCGATCGCGGTCGTGCCCCAGGAGGCGCGTGCGGCGAGCTCGGTCGTGGCGGCGAGACTGCTGCGCGCATAGCCGTCGCGCCGCTTCTCGGGGAACGAGGCCCCGAAGATCCGCTCGGCCAGCGGCTGCTCCAGCAGCGTCAGGTTCCCCAGGGTGGGGGCCAGAGCACGGTGACTGTTCTGCTCGTCTTCGCTGAGGTCGCTCCACGAGCGGATGCCGTCGCCAGACCAGGCATCGCCGGGCGAAAGGGGAACGATGTGCTCGACGTCGTAGCCCTCGACGGACTCGATCCCGAGGATCCTGCCGAGCACATAGCCGGGATGGGGAAGCTCGCCGTACTTGAGCACGGCGCGCACCCGCTCGTCCGAGGGCGTGATACGGGCGACGGCCCGCATGAGTGCATCGAGGCTCCTCGCCCGTGCCCGGCACAGGCGGGCGATGAGACGATCCAGAGGCAGTCCGACGATCGTGCGTCGCAGATACAGCGCCTGCACCCACTCAAGGGTCCTGATCAGCTCCTCCTTGCCGGTGCTCCCCGCGCGATAGTCGTAGTACGCGCCCATCGCGAGCGGGTACGGTGTGCGTCCGAAGGTGTTCAGGAAGGCGAGTTGACGGCGGATGCCGGCATCCTGTTCCAGGCTCGGATCCAGCAGGATGCGGTAGACCTCCGCATAGTCGCGCCAGACGGCGGCGTCCGCTCGGAGACGGGCGAGATCCAAGCGGGGAAACGTCTGCCGGAAGGCGCTGTACACGCCGTGATCGCCGGCGGGGGCGATCTCGCGTCCGGTGGTCATGATCAGATAGTGGCGCCAGAAGGAGCCGATCGTCTCGCCCGTCGCGTGCTCGATCGGCAGCCAGAACTGCTCCTCGACCTCCCGCTGCTCGGCGTGCGAGAGGCCCATCAGCACGTAGTTGTGGATGAGCTCGTGGTCGCGCAGCGGCTCGCCGGTGGAGTTCAGGCTCTCGAAGATCTGCTGCGCATTGGCCTCTGCGCCCAGCGTGATCGAGACGTGTTCGAGCTTCTGCAGCCCTCGCCAGATGCGCGGCGCCTCCTCGGCGTGCACCTGGCTGCGGAAGAACGCGTAGTTGTCGTCGAAGCGCGACTCGCGTGCGTCGTCATGGCGTTCGAGCACGACCGACTCGTACAGCTCGGCCCAGGCGCGGTGAGGACGCAGCTTCGTGCGCGTCGGATCATCGGCCCGCACGAGCACCCGGCGCAGCTGCGCCGCCATCGCGGGGTCGCTCTCGCGCACCGAGTGGTGGAGGGCGGCGATCAGCAGCATGAGCGTCGTGATGCGCTGCTGGCCGTCGATGAGGATGAGGTCGGCATCGGCCGTCGATGTCTCCTGGGCGGAGAGGATCGAGCCGAGGAAGTGCCGCTGCGCCTCGTCCTGATCGGCGACGGCGCGGATGTCGCCGAGCAGCTGCTCGCATCCGCCGATGTCCCAGCGGTACTGGCGCTGGTAGACCGGGACGACGATGGTCGTGGAGTCCGCGGAGAGCCATTCGATCGTGTTGACGGCCATCGCCTCGACGTTGGTCGCGGTGCTCATGTTGACGTGTCGTCCTCCTGTGCTTCGGCCTCGCGAGGGGTGGCCGCGGATGCCGCAGCCAGTCTATTCCGATATTCACGGCTGGTTCCCGGGCGCGCCGAGGGGTCGCTGTTAGGCTTGCCTAAGTGGGCCTGTTAAAACGTGCTGGCCCCTGTCGAAAGGACATGAGAGAACTCATGGGATACATCAAGTCAACTGCGCTCGAGGACAAGGGCTTCGTCGTCCTCGACAGCTACCAGGAGGAAATGGACCCGAAGGAGTGGCTCGATATCGAGTATGTCGACTGGAAGTCCTCGGGTGACACGCGCTTCGCTCCGCTCGCCAGCGCCAAGGGCGAGATCGAGTGCAACGGATTCTGGAACCACAAGCCGCCGCGGACCGACAAGGACGGCGTGTGGATCGACTCTCAGACCGCCCTCGCCCCCACGCTGACCAGGCGCGCGCAGGAGCCCGGTGCGAACGTGGGCCGCTGCCGCGT
>CAYOTY010000204.1:261-3319 GCA_964406995.1 uncultured Microbacterium sp. | reverse complement strand
CTTGCCGGGCTTGACGTGCTGGAACTCCACGACGCTCCAGAGCTGTCCGTCGATGGACAGCACGACGCCGTTCTTGATGTCTGCGGTGGATGCCATGTGTGCGAGTTCCGTTCCTGTCTGTGATCACGGCCCTTGCGCGCGGCGACAGCCTCGGACGCGAAAAGGGACTCACCGATTCTACGGGATGAGCGCGACGAGCTCCCGCACCGCGCGAGCGTAGCCGTTCACGCCCTCGCCGATCACGCGCACGACGGCGATGTCGGTGAGGTACGAGTGATGCCGGAAGGGCTCGCGCGCGTAGACGTCGGAGATGTGCACTTCGGCGAAGGGCAGGGCGACGCCCGAGAGCGCGTCGCGCAGCACGACCGAGGTGTGGGTGAGCCCGCCGGGATTGATGACGATCCCGGCGCAGTCCTGGCGCGCGGCATGGATCGCGTCGACGAGCACGCCCTCGTGGTTGCTCTGCACGGCACGGACCTCGTAGCCGAGCGCGGATGCCGCATCTGCGGTGAGACGTTCCGCATCGGCGAGCGTGGCGGTGCCGTAGACCTCGGGCTCGCGGGTGCCGAGCAGGTTCAGGTTCGGTCCGTTGACCAGCAGAAGACGGCGTTCGCTCACGAGTGCACCTTATCGCCCGGCGCTGCTTCCCGCATAAGGCAGCTCTCGGCGCATCTCCACCTCGTCGCCGATGACCGAGGTGAACCTCCGCCCGGTGACGGCGAATCCGCAGCGGGCATACGCAGCCCGGGCACGGAGGTTGTCGGAGTGCACATCCAGGGTCAGTGCGTCGCCGCCGCACTGCAGCGTCCACTCGGCCGCACACGCGAGAAGGGCATCGATCACGTCGGCGCCGCGGTGGGAGGGCCGCACATACACGCCGACGACGTCAGCACGGGCGTGCGGGAGCGGAGCGCCATGGTGGTCGATCTCCCCGGCTGCGCGACGCAGCACGGCCGCGGTGCCGACCCAGTCCTCTCCTTCTTCGGCGACGAACTGGGCGACGGCGTCGCCCGATGCGGCTCCCGCGGCCCGTTCCCGCCAGAACGCGTCTGGCTGCGCGGACGAGTTCTCATAGGTGTCGAGGAAGGCGATGGCGGCATCCGGGTCCTGCAGAGCCTCCAGCCGCAGCCCACGAACACGCCGCCACTCTTCGGCCCGCACGCGACGCACCGAGACGGTCACGCACCGACTTCCTGGTAGGCGGCGAAGAGGAGCGACTCATCCGGCGCCTGGAGGACGGTGGGCTTGGCGATCTCGTCGAGCACGATGAAGCGCAGCATCCCGCCGCGGGTCTTCTTGTCGCGCTGCATCGTCGCCAGGAGCTGGTTCCAGGCGCCGGCACGGTAGCTCGTCGGAAGCCCCAGGGACTCCAGCACCGCACGGTGACGGTTCGCGGACTCGTCCGAGAGCCTCCCGGCCAGTCGCGACAGCTCTGCGGCGAACACCATGCCGATCGAGATCGCCGCGCCGTGCCGCCAGCGGTAGCGCTCGGCGTGCTCGATCGCGTGGCCGAGAGTATGCCCGTAGTTGAGGATCTCGCGCAGACCCGCCTCGCGGAAGTCGTCGGAGACGACACGAGCCTTCATGTCGATCGCCAGTTCGACGGCGCGACGGAACTCTGCCGTCGTGGTGTCGGTCGCGCGAGCCGGATCCCTCTCGATGATCTCCAGGATCTCCGGCGCCCAGATGAAACCGGCCTTGACGACCTCGGCGAAGCCCGCCGTCGCCTCGTTCGCACTGAGGCTGCCGAGCTCATCGAGGTCGCCGATCACCGCGCGCGGAGCCCAGAAGGCGCCGACGAGATTCTTGCCCTCGGCGGTGTTGATGCCGGTCTTGCCGCCCACCGAGGCGTCCACGAGCCCCAGAACGGTCGTGGGCACCTGAATCAGCTGCACACCGCGCAGCCAGGTGGCGGCGACGAAACCCGCGAGGTCGGTCACCGCTCCCCCGCCGTAGCCGATGACGGCGTCGCTGCGGGTGAAGTCCGCCTGGCCCATCACCTGCCAGCAGAAGGCCGCCACCTCGACACGCTTGCCCTGCTCGGCGTCCGGGACCTCGGCCAGCAGCACATCGCGCGGGCCATCGCCGGCGTCCGCCATCAGACGCTCACGCAGCGCCGCGGCGCGGTCGGCAAGAGTCGGCGGATGCACCACCAGCACCTTTCGCACGCCGGGCGCCAGTCGCGCCGCGACCTCATCGAGAATGTCTCGGCCGATCACGATGTCGTAGGGATCGCTTCCGGTGACGCCGATCGTGGTGATGTCAGTGCTCATCTGTGCCCTTTTCTTCCAGCCAGGCGACGATCTGCGCCGCGACATGCTTCATGGGGATGCGAGAGGTGTCGAATGTCACGTCGGCGACCTCCTCGTACCAGGCGAGCCGCTCCCGGAAGATGCGCGACCACCGCACGACCGGATCCTCCTCGCCGGCCAGGAGAGGGCGGCCGCCGCCGGTGATCCGCGGCGCCACGGCCTGCTCCGAGACCGTCAGGAAGACGACTCGGTGCCCGGCGAGCCGCCCGCGGGTGACCGGATCGATCACCGCCCCTCCCCCCAGGGAGATGACCCCGCCGCGCTCCAGGAGCTCGGCGATCGCCTCCCGCTCCAACCTGCGGAAGTGCTCCTCGCCGTGCGCGGCGAAGATCTCCGGAATCGGGCCGTGGCCGGCCACGATGCTCTTGTCGCTGTCGCTGAACGGCATCCCCAGCGCCTTGGCGACGGAACGCCCGATGCTGGTCTTGCCCGCGGCCATGGGACCGACGAGCACGATGCTGCGGTCAGTCGCGCTCATCATTTTCGATCAGGGCCGCCTCCGACGCGGGCGCCGTGCGCAACGCCGTGGGTATGGCGGCCAGGTACGACTCCAGATTGCGGCGGGTCTCGCCGACGCTGTCGCCGCCGAACTTCTCCAGCACCGCACGGGCCAGCTCGATGGCCACCATCGCCTCCGCGACGACGCCGGCGGCGGGAACGGCGCAGACATCGGAGCGCTGGTGGTGAGCGGAGGCCTCGTCACCGCTGGCGACGTCGATCGTGCGCAGAGCGCGCGGCACGGTGGC
>CAYOTY010000204.1:0-251 GCA_964406995.1 uncultured Microbacterium sp. | reverse complement strand
TCGAAGCCGTCGCCGACCTCGACGCCCTTGATCGCCTGGATGCTCATCAGCGCCTGGGCGAGTCGCCCGTCCAGGCGCCGATCCCAGTGCACGTGCGAGCCGAGCCCCGGGGGCAGACCGTAGGCGAGCACCTCCACGATCCCGCCGAGCGTGTCGCCGTCCTTGCGGGCGGCATCCACCTCCTCGACCATTCGAGCAGAGGTCTTCGCGTCGAAGCAGCGGAGCGGATCGGCATCGAGCGCGGCGACGTC
>CAYOTY010000203.1:0-3330 GCA_964406995.1 uncultured Microbacterium sp. | reverse complement strand
GCTGGAGCGCGTCGAGATCCTTCGAGAGCATGGACTTGGTGATCTTCGGGATCAGGCCCTCATAGGTGATGTTGATCCCCTGGACCTTGACCTTGGTGACCTCGCCGTAGAGGAAGAGCTCGCGCTGTTTCTCCGTGAAGGCCGAGATCGGCTTGTCCGCCGGGTAGAAGCCCGACTCCGCGAACTGGCGCACCATCCAGCCGTCGGCCGTGTAGCCCGGCACGAGGATCGCGCCCCCGTCGAGCGAGAGCGACTCGTCGACCACCTGTGCGAGGTCGATGTCCGAGACCGTCCCTCGCCCTTCGCAGCGCGGGCACATCCCGCCGAGGTAGACGACGTCCTTGACGATCTTCTTCTCCCCCTTGGGGCCGGTCATCACCCCGCTCGCCTTCTGTGTCGGGATGTTGAACGAGAATGCGGTCGGCCCTCCGATGTACGGCTCCCCCAGCTTGGAGAAGAGGATGCGCAGCATCGCGTTCGCATCGGTGACCGTGCCCACCGTCGAGCGGGGGTTGGCGCCGAGACGCTCCTGATCGACGAGGATCGCCGTTGTCAGACCTTCGAGAACATCGACATCGGGACGGGGAACCTGGGGCATGAAGCCCTGCACGAAGGCGCTGTAGGTCTCGTCGATCAGACGGCGAGACTCGGCGGCGATCGTGTCGAAGACCAGCGAGCTCTTCCCCGAGCCCGATACCCCGGTGAACACCGTCAGGCGTCGTTTCGGGATCTCGACGGAGACGTCGCGAAGGTTGTTCTCGCGCGCCCCCTGCACCCTGATCAGGTCGTGGCTGTCGGCGGAGTGGGTCGGGTTCGATGCGGAGGCGTCAGTAGCAGGCACGCACTAGATCCTGCCACTCCCCTCCCCCGCGCGCCACGACACACGAGGAAACTTCCGTGAAAGCACCTCCCGGCGAATGCTGCAGAGCAGTACCCTGAAGGCATCCGCTCTCAGCAGTCTCCCAGAAAGGGATCTCATGTCCGCACCTCTCAGCGAAGCACGCGAGCTCGTCAGATCGGCCCGCGTCACCCTTGCCCTGGCCGGCACGGTCTCCTTGATCGTCGGAATCGTCATCCTGGTATGGCCGGGCAAGTCCGCACTGTTCGTGACCGGTCTGATCGCCACCTACCTGGTCGTGGTGGGTCTGGTCTATGTCGGCCTCGGCATCTTCTCCAGGGAGAAGACCGGGTGGACGCGGGTCGGACACATCGTCCTCGGGCTCCTCTACGTCGTCGCAGGCATCGCGGCGTTCGTGAATCTCACCGTCGCGGCCGTGACGCTGGCGATCTTCCTCGCGATCCTCGTCGGTGTCAGCTGGATCCTCGACGGGATCGTCTCCCTCTCGTTCCTCGGCGACGCCGCCTCCAAGGGGTGGACGCTCTTCTACGCCCTCATCAGCATCGTCGGCGGTGTCGTCGTCCTCTTCTCGCCGATCTACGGCGCGGTGATCCTCTGGTGGATCCTCGGCATCACGCTCGTGGTCCTCGGCGTTCTGCAGATCGTGCGCGCCATCACCCTGGGTCGCGCGGCGAAGAAGGTCGCGGCAGAGATCGGCGACGCCCTGGCGGACGCCGCGGAGTAGCCCTCAGCGGGAACTACTCGGCGAGGAAGTCGCCGGTGTCGCCGACGAGACGCGTGTTGTCCTCCGGGACCGCGTCCACGGAGGCACGGGCGACTTCCGCGGCGAACTCCGACACGTTGTAGAGCTTGCCCGCCGACTCGCGGCGGCCGGCGATCGCACCGGGATTGGCGCGTTCGAGGAGGGTCGCCGTGATCGTGCCTTCGATCATGTCTCCCGAGACCACGGTGAAGCCGATCCCCTTCTCGGCGAGGGCGGGGATGCGCTCGCGCAGGGCATCCTCCCCCGCACGCTTGGAGAGCGCGACGGGCTCGTACTCGGGCATCGTCGGCGTCGTGCGGATGAAATGCGCCTGGTGGCTGGTGACGAAGACCACGCGTGACCCCTCCCCGAGGAGCGGCTCCGCCGTCTCCAGGACGTTCACCTGCGCGTCGCGATTGAGCTTGAGGGCGTAGTCCTCGGCCATTCCCGACTCCATGCCGCCGGAGGCGTTGAGGATCAGGATGTCGAGGCGGCCGAACTCCTCGCGCACGGCGTCGAACATCGACTGCACGGAGGCGGGGTCGGTCAGGTCGGCACCCACCACGAGGGCGCGCGTCCCGGCTTCGCGGATCTCCGCGGCGAGCTTCTCTGCACGGGGGGCCTTGTTGCGGAAGTTGATGACGACATCCGCGCCCGCTGCCGCCAGATACCGTATGGTGTCTGCGCCGATGCCGCGCGAAGAGCCCGTGACGAGGGCGACCTTGCCGGTCAGGGATCCGGGAGCGAGAGGCTGTGACATCGAGACTCCTTGTGATGCGTCCGGCCGAGTGGATGCGCGGCCTCTGTCACCCTACCAACAGCGCTTCCCGCCCGCTCTGCGGCTCGGCGCGCGTGATAGGTTGGCGCAAAGGAGGCTCCGTGGAAAACTTCCCCACCATCGTCGCCGTGTTCACCGAGTGGGCATGGATCGGCTGGCTCGTGCTCATCGCCGTCTTCCTCGTCATCGAGATGCTGACGCTGGACTTCACGTTCTTGATGCTGGCGCTCGGCGGGACCGCAGGACTCGTGTCGGGCCTCCTGGATGCACCGCTGTGGCTGCAGTTCATCGTCGCGGGCATCGGGGCCACCGTCCTCATCCTCTTCCTACGTCCGCCGCTTCTGCGCAGGCTGCACCGCGGAGAAGACCCGACGAGATCCAACATCGAGGCTCTGATCGGCCTCGGCGGCGTCGTGCTCCACGAGGTGACGAGGCTCTCCGGCCAGGTGAAGCTCTCCAACGGCGACATCTGGACGGCGAGGACCGATGACTCCCCGACCATTCCCCCGGGCTCTCCCATCGCCGTCGCGGCGATCGAGGGCGCCACGGCCATCGTCCGACCGAAACACGACTAGGAGTCCTCACCGTGCCCGACAGCTCATTCATCCCCGCCGCGATCGGGTGGATACTGTCCATCGCGATCATCCTGTTCGTGGTGGTCACCGTCGTCCGCTCGATCCGGATCATCCCGCAGGCCACGGCAGGCGTCGTCGAACGGCTCGGGAAGTACCACAAGACCCTCAACCCGGGGTTGAACATCCTGGTCCCCTTCATCGACCGCCTGCGCCCGCTCATCGACATGCGCGAGCAGGTCGTCTCCTTCCCGCCGCAGCCGGTGATCACCGAGGACAACCTCGTCGTCTCCATCGACACCGTCATCTACTTCCAGGTGACGGATGCGCGGGCGGCGACCTACGAGATCGCGAACTACATCACCGCCGTCGAGCAGCT
>CAYOTY010000202.1:0-3349 GCA_964406995.1 uncultured Microbacterium sp. | reverse complement strand
AGCCCGATGCGACGCTCGAGGAGATCCAGGCCGCGGCGCGCGCGGTGGGAGCCGACGGCTTCATCCAGCGCCTGCCCGACGGCTATGCCACCGACGTGAACAAGAGAGGCGGCCGGGTCTCGGCGGGTCAGCGCCAGCTGATCTCCTTCGCGCGGGCGTTCCTCGCCGACCCCGCGGTGCTCATCCTCGACGAGGCGACCGCCTCGCTGGACATCCCCTCCGAGCGCCTCATCCAGGACGCCCTGCAGACGCTGCTGGCCGATCGGACGGCGATCATCATCGCCCACCGCCTCTCGACGGTCGCGATCGCGGACCGGGTGCTGGTGATGGAGCACGGTCGGATCATCGAGGACGACGCCCCCGAGGTGCTGATCGCCGGCACCGGCAAGTTCGCCCAGCTCCACGCCGCCTGGCGCGAGTCGCTCGTGTGATGCCCAATCGCGCTCGTGCTGCGCAGTCGATCGAGCGCCGTGCTGAGCGAGCGTAGCGAGTCGACATGTCGACTCGCTACGCTCGCCCGACGATCGGGGATGCCCTGGGCCCCGCAGGCGAATAGCATCGAGGGGTGGAGATGTTCTGGCTGTGGGCCGCCGACTTCTGGTGGGTCGCCCCGAGCGCGATCGCCGCGGGCGGCCTCGGTGCCTTCGGCCTGCATCGGCTCCGCCGGACCTCCGCCCGACGCCTGGCGTATGAGGCCGCCCGCGTCGAGCTCGCAGAGGCCCGCAAGACCGCCGCGGCACGGCGGAGCGAGCTGAAGGCCGCCCGCGCCGAGGTCGGGCGCCTCATCGCCGAGCGAGCGGCGACCCGCTCGGCCTCCGTCGATGTCGCCGGTGCGCGCCGGACCGCGAGGCAGGCCGAGAAGGCGGTCAAGGCCGCCGACGCGACGGTGCGGGCGCTGCGCGCCAGGCTGGCCGTCGCTCGCCACGAGCTGGCCGCGACGACGGATGCCGCCGACTACCCCCTCGTCCGCGTCACCGCCGCCCATGACGCCGTCACCGCCCGCTGGCTCGACTACGAGACCGATCCCGCCAAGCTCATCGCATACCCTGCGATGAGCGACGTGCGAAGCCCCGAGACGAAGGTGTTCCTCGACGCATCCGAGCGCACACGGTGGCTGCGCCCGACGAGCGCGAAAGCGGTCACCCCGGCGGAGTTCGCCCGCTACCGCGATGCCGTGGTCGCGCTGGAGCAGGCGTTCGAGGCCGCTGAGCGCGCCGCGAAGGCCCGGGCGAACGGCGCAGCCCCTGCGGCATCCGATCCGCAGACCCTCCGCTGGCACGAGAGCGCCCAGGAGGTGCTCTCCCGCTCGGCAGAGGCGCTGGACCGGGCCGCGGAGGTCGCCGCCTCCGCGCTCGCCGCCTGGAACCGCAAGGGCAAGCAGGACGAGAAGGACTGAGGGGCGTGCGCGTCTCTGCGCAGGCCTGCGGGCACAGGAAAGGCGACGGAGCTTCGGTGGGGGAGGGAATCCGAAACCCCGCCGCCGGTCTTAGGAGTCGAGCCGAATCTCGGCGATGACCTCGCCGTACTCGGTTTCACCGACCGGGGTAAATCCTACGCGCTGGAAGAAGGCCTCGGGGCCGTCGGGGCCTGCCTCATAGATGACGTTGACGTGATCGAAGCCGCGCCGCCGCGCCTCCTCGAGCAGTGCCTCCACCGCGAAGCGGCCGACGCCGCGGCCCTGATCGTCGGCATCGACGTTGATGCGCCACAGCACGCACCGGAAGTGCTCTTCGGGCGCATCGGAGTCGAAGTTGGCGCTGACGAAGGCCACGACGTCGTCGGCATCGAGCACGACGCGCTGCCAGGTGGTCTGCGGGTTCATCACGGTCGCGGCGGTGCCGTACGACACCGGCGCCAGGAACTGCTCCTGCCCGGGCTTGAGGGACAGGTTGTTCACGGCGACAATCGTCGCGGCAGAGAGCTCGACCACACGCAGATCCGTCATACCTTCCAGGGTAACCGCATCCGTCCGCCCCCACACGTGCTTTGTCGCAGGCTGTGGACGAACGCCGCGGCTTCATGCGATCGCGGGGAGATATCGGAGACCTCCGGCTCCGGTATCGTTGATACGAATCCGAGAAGTCCGCGAACGGAGAGTTCCCTGGTGAGCGACGCCACAATCATCTACACCCACACCGACGAGGCGCCGGCTCTGGCCACCGCATCGTTCCTCCCGATCATTCAGGCCTACACCGGCCAGGCGGGAGTCGGCGTCACCACTCGAGACATCTCGCTGTCCGGGCGCATCCTGGCGGCGTTCCCGCAGGCGCTGACCCCCGAGCAGCAGGTGGGCGACGCCCTGGCGGAGCTGGGAGGCCTTGCCACCCTCCCCGAGGCGAACATCATCAAGCTGCCCAACATCTCCGCCTCGATCCCGCAGCTGAAGGCCGCGATCGCCGAGCTGCAGGAGAAGGGCTACAGCATCCCCGACTACCCCGACGAGCCGGCCACTCTCGAGGAGAAGGACGTGCGGGCCCGCTACGACCGCATCAAGGGCTCCGCGGTCAACCCCGTGCTGCGCGAGGGCAACAGCGACCGCCGGGCGCCGGGTGCCGTGAAGAGCTACGCCCGCAAGCACCCGCATCGCAACAAGCCCTTCGCCGAGGGCTCGAAGACCCGTGTGGCGACCATGGGCCAGAACGACTTCAAGCACAACGAGAAGAGCTGGGTCGCCGCTCACGACGACGTGCTGACGATCCGTCACCTCGCCGCCGACGGCACCGAGACCGTCCTCAAGGACGACCTGAAGGTCCTGCCGCGCGAGATCATCGACGCGACGTTCCTCTCGGCCGCCGCCCTCGACGCCTTCCTCGCCGAGACGCTGGAGCAGGCGAAGAACGACGACGTGCTCTACTCGGTGCACCTGAAGGCCACGATGATGAAGGTCAGCGACCCGATCATCTTCGGTCACGTCGTCAAGGTCTTCTTCGCGGATGTCTTCGCCACCTACGGCTCGACGCTCGCCGAGGCCGGACTCACCCCCGACAACGGCCTGGGCTCCATCCTCTCCGGGCTCGCGGAGATCGCCGACGGGGAGGCGATCGCGGCCGCGTTCGAGGCGGCGCTGTCATCCGGCCCGCGCCTGTCGTACGTGAACTCCGACCGCGGAATCACGAACCTGCATGTGCCCAGCGATGTCATCGTGGACGCCTCCATGCCCGCTCTCGTGCGCAACGGCGGCAAGCTCTGGGGCGTGGACGGGGGAGAGGACGACACGCTCGCCGTCATCCCCGACTCCTCCTACGCCGGCATCTACCAGGCCGTCATCGACGATGTGATCGCGAACGGCCCGCTCGATCCGACCACGATCGGCACCGTCCCCAACGTCGGGCTCATGGCGCAGGCCGCC
>CAYOTY010000201.1:0-3366 GCA_964406995.1 uncultured Microbacterium sp. | reverse complement strand
TGCGGGAGCGGATGGTGCCGATCACCTTGTCCGGCTCCGTGGTGGCGAAGATGAACTTCACGTGCGGCGGCGGCTCCTCCACGAGCTTGAGCAGCGCGTTGAAGCCCTGCGGAGTGACCATGTGCGCCTCGTCGAGGATGAAGATCTTGAAGCGATCGCGGCTGGGGGCGAAGGTCGCCCGCTCGCGAAGGTCACGGGCGTCGTCGACACCGTTGTGGCTGGCGGCGTCGATCTCGACGACGTCGAGCGAGCCGCCGCCCGCTCGCGAGAGCTCCACGCAGCTCGGGCAGGTGCCGCAGGGGGTGTCGGTCGGCCCCTCGGCGCAGTTCAGGCACCGCGCCAGGATGCGCGCGGAGGTCGTCTTCCCGCATCCGCGCGGCCCGGAGAACAGGTAGGCGTGGCCGACCCGGTCACCGCGCAGCGCCGTCATCAGCGGATCGGTCACCTGGGACTGCCCGATCATCTCGCCGAAGGTCTCGGGCCGGTAGCGGCGATACAGGGCTGTGGTCACCACCCCAGCCTACGGCGTGCCTCGGACACCCGGTATCCCCTTACCCTCACGCGCATCGCGGCCACCGAGGGCGGGCGAGCTGCCGCCCCTCACGGATACTCGATCACGATGATCGCGCCGATTTCGGTGGTCGACTCCGCCCCCGCGCTAAAGACGGAGAGCGAGATGATCCGATGCGGCGGCTTCTCAGCCAAGGCGGCATCGATGGCGGCCTTCAGCGCGCCTTCACGCGAGAAGCTAAAGCCCGCTCGGACCTCGATGACCTCCTGCGCTGACCATCGATTCTGTGAGTTTGCCCTACCGGAACTGTCCATCAGGGAATCATCTCAATCGAGCACATAGTGGCCCTGCGGCATTCGCTGAACCCTGCGGGCAGAGCCAGCAGAGACATGTGAAGCCAGCACTCCACGAGGAAGACGAATCAGTCCCGACCGTTCACGATCCGGCCCCATACGCGGATCCCACGAAGCGCGGTAAGTCTCGTCACCGAGCACAATCTGGATTTGCGCGCGCGAGGGAGGGAATATGGCTTTCGTGACTGACGGAACCCTAAGCTGAGAGCGCAAAATATCAGCTTGCGTGATTGGCTGGGTGCTGCGGGGGCGCGCATCAGGCATCGTCTCAGATAGGTCGGAAGCAACCGTCACCGGCGGTTCGTCCCTTCGACTGATGCTCTCTTCTCCCCGGCGCCTCTGTTCCTTCACTCCTCGAAATCCGTGAGCCTTGCTTCTCCCACCGGGAAGCTTCAAGTTTGCATAGGGAATGGGCAGTTGAGGGTCGATCAGCCCTTCGCGCACATCCTCCCGGACACCGTCGAGGAAACGTTGCATCATCGCGCGCTCGGCGCCGTCAGGATCGTCCGCTGCGCCGAAGTGCACCCAGATCGGCACGGCAGCATCGAGCATCTTTATCGGCCAACCTCCGGCGTGCGGCGAACGGGCGCCGACCGGAGTTCTGTAGAATTCGTCCATCCGCTTACGCACGCTTCTGCCCGTCAGCCCGATGTACACGACGGACTCGCCCGGCAGCCACATCGACCGCAGGTGCGCAACGACGGCGTCGTGCGTCGCCGCCTCCCCATCGACGGTGGCCTCCGGCCGCGCTGCCAACAGAGTGTCTACTGCAGCATCGCTTACCGGACAGACGTCCAGCCCCTGCCACCTACTCGGATCCTCCTGCGTCGAGAGGACATAGACTCCGGCGCGCTCCAATGGCACCGGAGTATTCCACTGAACCACTCCCCCGTAGGGCACCCCCGCCTGCTCGAAGAGCTCTATCACCGTCGTCACCGGCACCTCCTCATCGAAGAATCTCCTCAACTCTCTTGACCGAGAACTCTATCTTCAGGGTCAGACATCGCTACGGATGCAATGTCGGAGGACGATACGACACTGTCGAATCGATGCTGTCGCAGACTGCCCAGCGATCCGACCCATCGATCGTGGATCAACCTCGATCCGGCAGTCCAGGAGCAAGGGATGCTCCCGCTGATTCGGCACGCGGCATCCGCTCGCTGTTGCAATCAGTACATCATGTTGCAGACAGCACACGATGACGACCGATCCGTGCGCTGATTGCAACAGCGTGTGCAGGCTGCAACGCACGGTACGGATCAGGAACCGGAGGACTCCAGCGAGAGGGCCTGGGTGACCGGAACGGATGCCGACAGCAGCGTTCCGTCCTCGCGACGGGCCTCGGAGATCTGGCGGAGGGTCGGGCGACCCTCGCGCACCGGACCCTGATCGGCCAGCGGCACGGTCACGGCATCCGACACCTCGAAGGCCTCGCCGCGCACGCTGAAGCGCACCGGATCCCCCGACCGCAGCTCCACGGTCAGCTCGTCTCGCCTCACCACCACCTGCAGCGCGGAGCCCTGCCACTGCAGCGGGAACGACAGCGATGGCCAGTCCTCCGGCAGCCGCGGATCGAAGCTCAGCTCTCCGTGATGGTCGCGCATGCCGCCGAAACCCGAGACGAGGGCTGTCCACACGCCGCCCGCCGAGGCCACGTGCACACCGTCGGCGGCATTGTGGTGGAGGTCGGCGAGATCGACGAGCAGCGACTGCTCGAAGTACTCCCGCGCCAGGTCCTGATAGCCGACCTCGGCAGCCATCACCGACTGCACCACCGCCGACAGCGTGGAGTCGCCCGTGGTCAGCGGATCGTAGTACTCGAAGTCGGCGAGCTTCTCCTCCTCGGTGAAGTGGTTGCCCTGCAGGAAGAGCGCGAGCACGACATCCGCCTGCTTGAGCACCTGGAAGCGGTAGATCACCAGCGGATGGAAGTGCAGCAGCAGCGGACGCTGCGCAGCCGGGGTGTGGGCGAGATCCCACACCTCCTTCTCCAGGAACTGCGCATCCTGCGGGTGGATGCCCAGCGCCTCGCTGTACGGGATGTGCATCGCCTCGGCGGCGCGCTCCCACAGATCCACCTCACCCGGATCCAGGCCGATCCGCTGGACGAGGGCGGCGTAGGCATCCGGATGCAGCCTCTCCATCTCCCGGACGACCACCGCCGCATAGCGCAGGTTGTAGCGGGCCATGACGTTCGTGAAGAGATTGTCGTTGACGACCGTCGTGTACTCGTCGGGCCCGGTGACACCGTGGATGTGGAAGGACTCGTCTCCGTTGCTGGTGCGCCAGAAGCCCAGGGTGGCCCACAGACGCGCGGTCTCCACGAGGATGTCGGCGCCTTCATGCGCGAGGAAGTCCTCGTCGCCGGTGGCCCGCACGTACTTGCCGAGCGCGAAGCTGACGTCTGCGTTGATGTGGTACTGGGCCGTGCCGGCGGCGTAGTAGGCCGAGGCCTCCTCGCCGTTGATCGTGCGCCAGGGGAAGAGCGCCCCGGCCTCGTTG
>CAYOTY010000200.1:0-3443 GCA_964406995.1 uncultured Microbacterium sp. | reverse complement strand
AGGTTCAGCGCATCGAAGTTGTACCACTCGTGCTCGAGCTCGGGGCCTTCGGCGATCTCCCACCCCATGCCGACGAAGATGTCGCCCACCTGCTCCTGGAGGAGGGTGAGCGGATGCCGCGCACCGACGCGGCGCCTGGACGGCAGCGCGGTGATGTCGATGCGCTCCGCCTCGAGCTTCGCCGCGGTCTCGGCGGCGGCGAGCTCCTCCTCGCGGGCGGTGAGTGCCTGGCTCACGCGCCCCCGCGCCTGCCCGATGAGGCGGCCTGCGGCCGCCTTGTCCGCGGGGGCGACCTGACGCATAGAGGCATTCAGCCTCGCCAGCGCGGAGCCCTCGGCGGTGTGCGCGGCGCGGGCGGCTTTGAGCGCGGCGGTGTCGCCTGCCGCATCGATCGCGGCGAGCGCGGCCGACACGGCGGATTCCACCGCCTCGGGGGTGATCGAAGGAGTATCAGACACGGTAGACGAGTCTACCGGCGCGGCGAGACCGCCGATCGCATCCGTCTACGGGCGCGGGGCCACGCCCGGGTCCAGGGGATCGACCTGAGCGACGAGAAGCTGGGTGTCGGTGCCTTCGCGACCGAGGAATGCCGCAGGCAGCGGCTTCCTGCCCCTCCTGCCCGCAGCTGACCCGCTCGCGGTGCGCGCGGAGAGCCAGCGCGCGAACCACGACAGCAGCATGTTGATCGTCAGGTAGATGATCAGGCACACGGCGAACAGCGAGAAGAGGTAACGGTTGCCGTAGTAGTTGGCGAGGTTGTTCATCATCGTGCGGATGAGCTCGTTGTAGGCCACGATGAAGCCGAGCGAGGTGTCCTTGAGGAGGACGACGAGCTGGGCGACGATGATCGGCAGCATCTGGCGGAAGGCCTGCGGGAACTCCACGAGCATCTTCGACTGGAACACGCCCATGCCGACGCTGAGGGCGGCTTCGCGCTGGCCACGCGGTAGCGACACCAGCCCCGCGCGCAGTGCCTCGCCGATGATGGTGCCGTTGTAGAGGATCAGAGCGAGGACCACGGCCCAGAAGGGAGAAGTCGCGGCGACCAGGATGATGAAGAGCATCATCAGCAGCACGGGCATGCCGCGCAGGAACTCCTGAAGGACGGTAACGGGCTTGGACACCCATACCAGGGTCGAACTGCGCATGAGAGCGAAAACAACGCCCAAGAGGATCGCTCCCGCGGCGGCCACCGCCGCGGCGCGGAGAGTGTTCATGAGACCGGCGCCGATGAAGGTCCACACCTGGGGGTCGGCGAAGATGTCCCAGCGGGAGGCGTCGAACATTCCTGGAAGGGTGATCCCGCCGGACTGGCGGGGAGCATTCAGGATCGTGAAGGCCCAGTACAGCAGGGCGAGGACCGCAATGATCGTGATGATCGAGACGAGACGCGAGATCAGTCGCGCCCGCGGTCCGGGAGCGTCGAAGAGAACCGAGTTCTGTGTCATCGCAGCACCAGCCACTTCTTCTCGAGCCGCCCAGCCAGGTAACCGAGCGTGACGGTGATCACGAGGTAGAGCGCGGCAACGGTGAGGAGGATCACGATGACCATGTTGCCGTGTCTATTGGCGAGCGTACGCGCGACGCCGAACAGCTCCAGGATGAAGAAGCCTCCGGCTACCGAGGTGTTCTTCACCAGCGCGATCATGACGTTGATCAGCGGGGGGACGGTCATTCGGAAGGCCTGCGGGAGGACGACGATCGACACCGTCTGCCGGAAGCCGAGCCCGATGCTGCGGGCGGCCTCGGCCTGCCCAAGGGGAACGCCGTTGATGCCCGATCGCAGCGCTTCGGCGACGAAGGGCGAGGTGTAGTACATCAGCGCAGCGAGGGCCAGCGGCAGGAAGTCGACACGCAGCCCCATCATCGGCAGCACGAAGATCGTGAAGACGAACACCAGCGTCAGAGGGGTGTTCCGCGCCACCTCCGTCCACACGGTGCCGATCGCGCGAAGCGCGACGACCGGCGAGATACGCATCGCCGCGATCAGCGTCCCGAGGACAAGGGCGCCGAGGCCTGCGACGACGAAGAGCAGAAGCGTCGTCCGGAAGCCTTGCATGAAGATCGGCATCATGCCCCACCACTGTTCGAGCACCGGAGCTCCTTTCTCTCGGGGTGACGCGGGGCCCGGCCCGAGGACCGGACCCCGCGTCAGTGTCCGTCAGCGATCAGTAACGGTCAGGGGTGGGCGGAGAGACGAACGGCAGGACCGCGCCCGCCGTCGCATTCCACGCCGCCTCATAGCGACCGTCGGCGTAGGAGGCCTCGAGAACGTCGTTGATCCAGTTGCGGAACTCCGTGTCGTCCTTCTGCAGACCGATGCCGTAGGGCTCCTCGGTGAAGGGAACGCCGGCGATCTTGAACTCGCCCTCGTTCTGCGCGGCGAGCCCTGCGAGGATCACGTTGTCCGTGGAGACCGCGACGACCGTGCCGTTGCGCAGCGGCTCCAGGCAGTTCGAGTAGGCGTCGGTGAGCTCGGTGATCGCACCGAGCTCCTCGAGCTTGTCCGCCGGCGTCGAGCCGGTCACCGAGCAGACGCGCTGGCCGACGAGGTCGTCCTCGCTCTGGATGTCGTCGTTGTCCGCGAGGACGAGGATCGACTGACCCGCCATGTAGTACGGGCCTGCGAACGAGATGACTTCCTTGCGAGTGTCGTTGATCGTGTAGGTCGCGATGACGAGGTCGACCTGGCCGTTCTCGATGAACGGCTCGCGGTTGGCCGAGACCGTCTCGACCCAGTTGATGTTGCCCTCGGCGATACCGAGCTCCGCGGCGATGATCTTGCCGATCTCGACGTCGAAGCCCTCCGGAACACCGGTGGGTCCCATGAGACCGAACAGCGGCTGGTCGAACTTCGTGCCGATCGTGATCGAGCCCGCGTCGGAGAGCGCGGCCATCGTCGATCCCGCGGGGAACTCCTCCGTCGGCTCCGGCTCGCCGCCGCCGTTGGGGCCACCCGGTTCCGGGTCTCCGCCGGCGCAAGCCGAGAGCGCGAGCACGCCCGCGGCAGCGATCGCGATCAAAGAGAGTTTTGCTCTTCTCATGTCTTCGTCCTTTGCTGTGTCTTCGGACCGCTTACGCGGCCCTTGTTCCCGGCCGCCCTGGTCAGGCGGCCAAGTCTTGTCAGTGCGCGAGGATCTTCGACAGGAAGTCCTTCGCACGGTCGCTCTGAGGGTTCGTGAAGAACTCCTCGGGCGTGGCGTCCTCGACGATCCGGCCGTCGGCCATGAAGACCACCCGGTCGGCCGCCTTGCGGGCGAAGCCCATCTCATGGGTGACGACGATCATCGTCATGCCCTCCCCCGCCAGGCCGATCATGACGTCGAGCACCTCGTTGATCATCTCGGGGTCGAGGGCGCTGGTCGGCTCGTCGAAGAGCATCACCTTCGGCCGCATGGCGAGGGCGCGGGCGATCGCGACGCGCTGCTGCTGACCGCCGGAGA
>CAYOTY010000199.1:378-3460 GCA_964406995.1 uncultured Microbacterium sp. | reverse complement strand
CGATCCCACGTCCCGTCACGGGCGTAACGGCGATGCCGCTTCCACACCGTCTGCCACGGGCCGAACTGCTCGCGGGGCAAGTCACGCCACGGGATCCCGGTGCGGAACCGGTACGCGATGCCCTCCACAACCCGCCGGTCGTCACCGAACGGGTGACCACGCCGCCCGGCATTGGACGGCAACAGCGGAGCGATCCGCTTCCACTGCGCATCCGTGAACACCCGATATCGAGAACCCGTCGACCTCACCCCACCAGACTGCCGCGAACCTCACGATGCATATGGGAGACACGCCCTAGTCGGCGGGCCACTCCAGATCGGACACGGGCGGCAGCAGCACCCCGATCTCGATCTGCAGCACCTGGGCAAGCTTCGCCAGGTGCTTGACCGACGGGTTCGCCGGGGCGCCGGGCTTCCAGAAGCCTCGCTCCAGTTGCTGATAGTGGGTGCGGGTGATGCCCGCCTTGTGGGCGAGGGTCTCCTGCGTGAGATCGGCGGCGAGGCGCTGACGCTGCAGTTCGATGCCGAGCGCCTTGGCGTAGTCCTCCCATGAAGACGGAGCGGTAGAGGACATACCTCCACGCTGACGACCCCGCACACCTACCGTCAGCCAGAAATATCCGGCATAATCTTTCTGGCTTTTGTCGGCATGGCATGTACGCGGGTCGTGCCGGGTCCAGGACCCTCGACCATACGCCGGCACCATCACCGACCGTCTGCCTCGACCAGACCCCCGCGGCCGCTCGTGCGGGCAGGCGAACGACCCGGATGCAGGCCGAAGACTCGGAGCTGACAGATCGCATGTCACACCAGGAACCTGTCCCCTCGGCATCGATCACGCCCTGCCGCGCTCGCCCTGTCGCCTGCGTCCCGCACCTTGCGGCAACCGGACCGGCATCTGCCTGGTACAGACCGCGTGAAGAGGAAGGGTCGATGTGACCGGCAACGACGAGCGACCACCGCTGGGCTACACGCCAGCTCCACTGGAGCATCACACCGTGTCGATCGCGTTCGACGTGCAGGCGAGGTCGGCGCAGGAAGCCGAGTACCTCGTGCGTGAGACGCTGATCGAGGAGCTCGCCGCACCCGCGGAGGCACTGGTCACCGATGGGGAGCGGGTCTACGGGGAGGACTTCGGTGAGGACGCGCCCAGCATCCGCAGCTGGATCCCGATCCAGGACATCGAGGCGGCGGCGCCCGCGGACCTGCTGGCCTGGCAGGTGCTCCGCGCCCTCGTCGAAGACGGGCACGTGGTGCTCGACCGGGGCGAGCGGGACCACCTTGCCAAGATCGTCGCCGGGGCCGAGCGTGACGTGGTCGTGCCGGACCCGGAGCGTGCCGGGGCGCCTCCGATCTATGAGGGGCCGGCGTCGGAAGCCCACCGCTGGATCCCGGCGGGAGTGTATGCGGCCCGCAGTCTGGACGACCCGGCGGCACGGTCGCGGCTCGTGGTGGGCGCCGGGCTGCACGGTGACACGGCGTCGACGGCGTTCACGGTGCCGGAGCACGACGCGGCGGCGCTGGATCGCATCTTCTTCCTCATCGAGGGCATCAAGCCGGCCGAGATGTCCCGCGCCCTGCACGCGATCAACACCGTGCTCGCGTTCACCGGACGCCCCTCCGCGGACCTCGACCTGCTCCCGAAGAACCCCCGGGAACCGGACCCGCTGCTGCGCGGCCTGCTGGCCTACCGTCAGGAGCTGCTCGACGACGATCACACCGGCAGGTCGCACCCGGACCAGAGCGGCCCGGGCCGGTCCCTCTAGCACCCTGCGGCCGGAGCCTGCGCGTTACCGGGCAGAGGCAGGGGTGTGTGACCGAGTCACGCAGATCCTTTGCTCAACCGCGCATCCTGGCGGCACAGGCTGGACACCCCGCGCCCTGACCGCGTATCGCTAAAGAACCCCGCGGCCGTCCCGTGACGGTCTGGCACCGCCGCCTGCACACCTCACCGTAGCGTCCTCGGGTTACCGGCAGATGAATCGCATCGGGGCGCCATCGGTGCGATGCCAGACGACGAGGTCACGGAAGGAGAAGAGCATGGTCCCGCTCCCGCAGCTGCTCACCCGGCTGCACACCCAGCCGCCGGCGATGCTGCGCGACGCGGCGCTCGCCTACGCCGACGCCGGTCTCCCGGTCTTCCCCTGCGTGCCCGGCGGGAAGACTCCGCTGACCCATACCGGGTATCGGGAGGCGACGACCTCGGCCCGCCGCATCCGGGGCTGGTGGGCGTGGCAGCCGAACGCGAACATCGGCATCGCCACCGGGCACGGGGTGGACGTGCTCGACATCGACGTGCACCCCGGCGGCGACGGCTACGACGTGCTGGAGCGTCTGCACGCGGCGGGCCTGGTCTCCGGGGCCCTGCAGGCGGTGCGCACCCCATCGGGCGGTGTGCACCTGTACTTCCCGAGCGATCCCGACCAGCCTCGGCGCACCTGGTCACGGGGCACCACGCACGTCGACTTCCGCGGCACCGGCGGCTACGTCATCGCCCCGCCCTCCCGTGTCACCGTCGGCGGCGCCCCGCGCCGCTACGAGACCATCGCCCTCTCCCCGGCGGCGTCCCCGGTGGACGCGGACGCCATCCGAGACCTGCTCACCCCGCCACGACCGGCCCGCGCCCCTTCCGCACCCCCAGCCGGCACGGAGACACGAGTGCAGCGGCTGGCGGGATGGCTGGCCGGGGCGGTGGAAGGCAACCGCAATGCGAGCCTGTTCTGGGCGGCATGCCGGCTCGCCGAGATCGGCCTGGACGAGACGACGATCCTCAACGCCCTGGACGGTCCCGCCCGTCAGGCGGGACTGCCGGACCGGGAGATCACCTCGACCGTGGGATCCGCGTGGCGGGCCGCGCAACTCACCCCGGAAGCCGAGGGGACCGACGACCGGTCTCTGTCACGTCGGGAGGCGGTGACGCGATGACCAGCGGCGGCCGCTCCGAGCCGCGCCAGCGGCCGGGGAAGGGTGCGGTCTCCACCGGCACGCGGGGCGTGTCGCGGCTGGTGATCGGCACGAGCCTGTCTGGCACGATCCTGCTCGCGCTCGGCGCGTTCTGGCTGAGCTTCACCGCGCTGCGCGAC
>CAYOTY010000199.1:0-368 GCA_964406995.1 uncultured Microbacterium sp. | reverse complement strand
TCCTTGCCGGCATCCCCGCCGACCAGGCGTGGGTGTGGCCGTTGATCGTGGACGGGGTGATCCTCGAGGCGACCATCAGCGTGGTCGCGCTGCGCAACAAGGCTGCCGCCGCCCGCCGCTTCGCGTGGCTGCTGCTGTCGGCCGGCGCCGCGGTGTCGGTCGCCGCGAACATCACCCACGCGGTCGTGGCAGCCTCCTCCCGCGTACCCTCCGTGATCGCCGCGCTCGTGGCCTCCGTCCCGCCACTGGTGCTGCTGGCCATGACACACCTGACCGTCGAACTGCTCCGGGACGTGAATGGCGTTGAACCCGCTCTCAACGAGGGCCTTGCGCGTTTCCCCGAGGAGGCGCGCAAGGCCCTCGTTGAG
>CAYOTY010000198.1:0-3462 GCA_964406995.1 uncultured Microbacterium sp. | reverse complement strand
ATCTCGGCGCCGTCGATCGTCGCGACGAGGTCAAGTTCGACGAAGTCGCCGGTGGCGACCGGACGGTCGACCGGGATCAGCGTGCCGAAGCGGGCCCGCAGCTGGTCGAGCTCGGCGTCGAGAGCGGCGTCGTCGGTCTCGACGGCGTCGACGGTGAGGGTGATGTCCTCGTAGCTGGGCAGCTCGATCTCCGGGCGCACATCGACCTCGACGTCGACGAGCAGATCGCCGGAGAAGTCCTTCTCGCTCGGCCACTGGGTGATGTCGGCGGCGGGACGGCCGACCGGGCGCAGCTCGTTCTCGGCGACCGCGGCGCGGAAGAACCCGTCCAGGCCCTCGTTGACGGCGTGCTCGATGACCATGCCGCGGCCGAAGCGCTGGTCGATGATGGGCGCGGGAACCTTGCCCTTGCGGAAGCCGGGGATCTGCACGTCCTGAGCGATGTGCTCGTAGGCGTGCTGGATGCTGGGCTTGAGGTCCTCGGGGGTGACCGTGATGCTGATCTTGACCCGGGTGGGCGACAGCTTCTCGACGGTGCTCGTAGCCATACTCGTGTGTTCTCCTTGTGATTTCCGCGCGCGTGCGCGGGTGTGAAGTCTTTTCAGTTCTCGACCGGCTGTGGAGCCTGACCCCTCGGGTCAGGCTTTCGTCCCTTACTGGGGGCGCGTCCCCAGGCATCTTCTCCACACGTCGCATTCGCGACGCGTGGAGCCTCTGATGCTGGGGGCCCGCCTGGAAGCCGCGAGTGATGAAATGGCTGGCCCAGAGGGCCAGACATTGCATCACGTCGGGGCGACAGGATTCGAACCTGCGACTTCCCGCTCCCAAAGCGGGCGCTCTACCAAGCTGAGCTACGCCCCGGAGAACCCGCACGCGCGGGAACGGCCCACAAAAGTCTAACGGACGAGCGGGGACTCTTCTGTCCGCTACAATCGAACAGCCGGTTTCCTCGGATGCCGGGCCCTTCGGGGATGTAGCTCAATGGTAGAGCCTCAGTCTTCCAAACTGATGGTGCGGGTTCGATTCCCGTCATCCCCTCCATAGCCGCCTCGGCGTTTCCCGGCACCAGGAGGTGGAAGTGACTGACACGGACCACCTCGACGGGCATCGTCTGCCCTCGCTCTTCGGTGCTGTCGACACGGCATCGGATGCCTCGCGCATCCTGGCGCGGGCGCCGCGCCGCCGGCACCCCGGAGTGTGGCTCGGCCTCGCCGCGGCGCTGGTCGTCGTCGGTCTCGTCGCCGGCGGGCAGCTGTGGGCGAACCTGCACTACGACGAGGCCGCGACGATGTTCGCGCAGGCCTCCGCGGAGGCCGGCAGCGCCCATCGCGACCTCACCGAGTCCCTCCGTTCCCATCGCGGCACGCTCGACGCCGCCGTGCGCCTTCGAGGCGCGGATGCCGGCCTGCTCACCAGCGCCGAGGCACGTGACGAGCTGGGCGCGGCGATCGACGCCGCCGAGGCAGAGATCGCGGCGGCGTCGGAGGCCGCGTCCGAGCCTCTGCCGCGCACCCCGGAGAAGCCGTTCTGGCCCTGGGAGCTGCTGGCCGGGGCCGGAGACCTCGACCACGAGTCGGATGCGGCGCAGAGCCTGACCGTCGCGCTGCGCGATGCCGAGGACGGGCTGGAGTTCAGCATCGAGACGATCGAGGACGCCGCCGAGTACTTGATCGGCACGGCCGCCGAGGCCGTAGCCGGCTTCGAGGAGCGCCACATCTCCGCCCGCAACGCGCAGGTCATCGAGCTGCGGCTGGCCCGCGACGACATCCTCGCACTGCCCTCTCTGCCGGATGCGGCGGCGGCCGACGCCTTCGAGCAGCTCAACGCGGCCGCATCCGCCGTCGCCGCCTCGCACGACGAGGTGCTCGCGTCGAAGGCGGGCTCACTGCTCCAGAGGCGCCTGGAGGTCGAGGAGTTCGCCCGCAGCATCGCGGGAGGCGTGCTGCTGGAGTTCGAATGGGATCGCATCGTCAACGGACGCGGGCTGAACGGCAGCGCCGGAGGCCTGGCCAGCTGGAACTCCGGCCACGGCGGTCACGCGACGATCACGCTGTCGAACTCGGTGGCACAGCACTGGCCCTCCCCCATCATGCGCGCGCTCGTCGCGCACGAGGTGGGACATGCGATCTCCGCGAAGTGCTACGACATGTTCGACTGGGAGGACCGCGACGCCAACGAGGAGTGGGCCACGGCCTGGGCGATCAGCATGGGGCACACCTCAGAGGGCAACGGCGTCTCGATCTACGGCTATCCGCGGCAGGAGATCATCGACAAAGCGAGAACCTGCCGCTGACGAGGCGACAGGCTCTCACAGGTTCGATCCGGACGGCCCGGGCCTCAGACCTGACCGCGACGCGCGCGACGCTGACGGAGCGCCTCTTCGAGAAGCTCGGTCGCCTCCTCCTCGGTGCGACGCTCCTTCACATACGCCAGATGCGTCTTGTACGGCTCGGTCTTCGCCAGCTCCGGCGGGTTGTCCTTGTCGCGCCCGGCCGGGAGCCCGGAGTGCGGGTGATCGATCGTCTCGGGGATCTCCTCCTCCGGCAGGCCGGCGGCGAAGTAGCGGACGGTCTCGTTGCCCAGCGCATCCCAGTACGACACGGCGATGCGGTCGGCGTGGAATCCGTGGTCCTGTTCTCCCATCGGCCCCGAGCCGACGCGGGTGCCGCGAATCGCGTTTCCTCCGGTGACCATTTACATCATCACCGTGAACTTGGTGATCAGGCCGAGGGCCACGATCGACAGGAACCAGAGCAGCGCCAGCACCACCGTGAAGCGGTTGAGGTTGCGCTCGGCAAGGCCCGAGGAGCCGACCGCCGAGGTCATGCCGCCGCCGAACATGTCGGAAAGACCGCCACCACGACCCTTGTGCAAGAGGATGAGGAGGGTCAGCAGGATGCTGGTGATGCCCAGCAGAACCTGCAGGACGAACTCAAGTATTTCCACGAAGCAAAGCCTTTCGCTGGGACGATCGTCCGCGTAGTCACCCAATTATAGGCGGTCGGACGGATCCGACCCGCCCGCAGCGTCAGACGCCGACGTGCTTCTCGAAGCGGATGATCGCGGCGAACTCGTTCGCGTCCAGGCTCGCACCGCCCACCAGTGCACCGTCGACATCCGGTTCGCGCATGAAGCTGGCGATGTTGCCCGCCTTCACCGACCCGCCGTAGAGCACCCGGGTGCGGGCGGCCGCGTCCTCACCGAGCTTCTCGGCGATGACGCCGCGAAGTGCGACGCAGACGTCCTGGGCCTGCTGCGGCGTCGCCGCCTGTCCCGAGCCGATCGCCCAGACCGGCTCATAGGCGACGACGATGTCGGCGGATGCGGAAACGCCCTCCAGCGCCGCCTGCAGCTGCGCGACCGGTACGGCGCTCGCCCCGTGCTCCTCCAGGTCTTCGGCCGTCTCGCCGACGCAGATCACCGGCACGAGACCGTGCTTCAGCGCGGCCTTCACCTTCGCCC
>CAYOTY010000197.1:0-3471 GCA_964406995.1 uncultured Microbacterium sp. | reverse complement strand
CTGGGGTTGACCTTCATGATTCTTCCTGTTCGCTGTCTTCGTACCATCCCGGTCCTGAGCCTTGCCTTCGGGCTCGGACCGCGGTGGCCGTTACTTCTCGACCGGTCAGCGGTAGCGGTAGACGATGCGTCCGCGGGTGAGGTCGTAGGGCGAGAGCTCTACCACCACACGGTCCTCGGGGATGATGCGGATGTAGTTCTGCCGCATCTTGCCGGAGATCGTCGCAAGGACCTTGTGCCCGTTGGTGAGCTCAACGCGGAACATCGCGTTGGGCAGCGCCTCGGACACCGTGCCTTCGATCTCGATGACACCGTCTTTCTTAGCCATAGCCTCGCTGTCGCTTGGTGCAGACCGGTCGATCTGCGGTGAATGGATGGATGGGGTGGCGCCGGGCTTACAGACACGCCGAAGCAGGCGCAACGCACCAAGGATCTATGTTATATGAGCCCGCGGCATCCGGCAACTCGGCCTCAGCCGAGGAGCGCGACCAGCGCCCCCGGAACGTCCTGCACACCGAGGCGCTCGCCGTTGATGACCACCGTCGGCGTGCCGATCCGGCCATCGGGACCGGCCGGGGTCTCGGGGGTGCGGTCCTGCACGAACTTCATGTACGTGCCGTCGGAGATGCAGTCGGATGCCGCACCAGCACCGGTCTGCTCGGCGATCGCGATGATCTGCTCGTCGCTGAGCCCGCGCGAGCCCTGCGAGGGCTGGTTCGCGAACATCTCCAGCTGGAAGTCCAGGACCGCCTCCGGCGCGTGGCTGGCCACGCAGTAGAGGGCGCTTCCGGCGCGCGAGGAGAACTGCGTGCCCTGGGAGAGGTTGTCCTGGATGGCGATCGGATGCAGCTCGAGAGCGATCCGGTCGTCGCCTGCGGCCTCGTTCAGCAGCTCGCCGTACTGCGCCTCGAACTGGCCGCAGGCGGGGCACATGAAGTCCAGGTAGACGGCGACGGTGTCCTCGCCCGCGCCGACGGTGATGCCGCCGGTCTCGGAGTTGATGATCGCACCCGTCGGCGCGACGCCGGGGGCGGTGGCACGGTTGTTGAGCACGATCACGAGCGCCGCGACGCCGACGAGCGCGACGACGGTGATCGTCGCGATGACGATCGCGAACCAGTTGGGTCCGGTCTTGGCTTGTGCCATGATTATCCGATCTTTCGGGGCTCGACGCCGAAGGGCGCGAGGCCGGCCTTTCCTCCGTCGGGCGCGGTCAGCACCCAGATGCCACCATCATGCACGGCGACGCTATGTTCCCAATGTGAGCCGTCGGAGCCATCGGTGGTGGTCACGGTCCACTCGTCGTCCTCGACGAAGGTCTCATCGCTCCCGGCGGTCACCATCGGCTCGATGGCGAGCACGAGACCGGGGCGCACCTCGGCGCCGGGGTCGGGTGTGCGGTAGTTGAACACCGAGGGGACCTCGTGCATCTTGCGGCCGATCCCGTGACCGACGTACTGGCGGAGGATGCCCCACTCCCCCGCACCGGACACCGGCGGATTCGCCTCCAGATGCGCCTGGATCGCCGCGCCGATCTCGCCGATGTGCGAGGCGCTGGCCATCGCGGCGATCCCCGCCCACAGTGAGCCCTGGGTCGCATCGGAGAGCTCCTGGCGGCGCACGACCAGCTCGGGACGGGAGGCGTCCGGCACCACGATCGTGATCGCGCTGTCGCCGTTCCACCCCTTGTACTGCGCACCGCAGTCGATCGAGACGATGTCACCGGGTTCGAGCACTCGGTCCGAAGGGATGCCATGCACGACCTGGTCGTTGACCGAGATGCACGTGGTGTGCCGATAGCCGCGCACGAGCTGGAAGTTCGATTCTGCGCCCCGCTCGACGATGACCCGGTGCGCGATGGCGTCCAGCTCGGCCGTCGTGACACCGGCGGCGACCCTCTCGCGCACCGCGTCGAGGGCGGCGGAGGTGATGAGGCCGGGCTCGACCATCGCGCGCAGCTGCGCGGTGGTCTTGTAGGGGGAACGGCGGAACAGCGTCATGCCGTGGCGACGAGGCCCCGTGCCGCAAGGGCGCCCGCGATGCGCTCGGTGACCTCGTTGAGCGATCCGACGCCGTTGATGCGATCGACGATGCCACGCTGGCCGTAGACCTCGAGGATCGGCGCGGTCTCCTGCTCGTAGATGTCCAGGCGGTGCGCGATCGTCTCCTCGGTGTCGTCGGAACGACCCTGCTCGAGCGCGCGCTGGCGCAGTCTCGCGATGCTCTCCTCGCGCGGGACGTCCAGCAGCAGCACCGCGTCCAGCGCCTCGCCTCGACCGCCCAGGAACTCGTCGAGGTGAGCGACCTGTGCGGTGTTGCGCGGGTACCCGTCCAGCAGGAAACCGGCCTGCGCGTCATCCTGCGACAGGCGATCGCGCACGAGCTCGCTCGTCAGCTCATCGGGCACCAGATCTCCGGCGTCGAGGATCGCGGTGACCTTCTGGCCGAGTTCGGTGCCCTCCTTGATGTTCGCGCGGAAGATGTCTCCGGTGGCGACCACCGGGATCCGCAGTGCGGCGGCGATGCGCACGCCCTGGGTGCCCTTGCCCGAGCCCTGCGGGCCGACGATCAGAAGACGAGCCGGAGTATGCGTCATCGGAGGAGCCCTTCGTAGTGGCGCTGCTGCAGCTGCGCGTCGATCTGCTTGACGGTCTCGAGGCCCACACCCACGATGATCAGGATCGAGGCGCCGCCGAAGGGGAAGTCCTGGTTGGCCTGGACCGTCGCCAGCGCGATGAGCGGGATGAGCGCGATCAGACCGATGTAGATCGAGCCGGGCGTGGTGATGCGCGTGAGCACGTAGTCGAGGTACTCGGCGGTGGGTCGGCCCGCGCGGATGCCGGGGATGAAGCCGCCGTACTTCTTCATGTTGTCGGCGACCTCGACGGGGTTGAAGGTGATCGCCACGTAGAAGAAGGTGAAGCCGATGATCAGGAGGAAGTACACCGCCATGTACAGCGGGTGGTCTCCGGTGGTGAAGTACTGCTGGATCCAGGTGACCCACGGCGCCGGCGCCGAACCGTCGACCGGGGTGTTGAACTGCGCGATCAGCATCGGCAGGTACAGCAGCGAGGAGGCGAAGATGATCGGGATCACGCCCGCCATGTTCACCTTGATCGGGATGTAGGTATTGGTGCCGCCATAGGTCCGCCTGCCGACCATGCGCTTGGCGTACTGCACGGGAATGCGGCGCTGGGACTGCTCGACGAAGACGACCAGCGTCATCACGATGATGCCGATGATCATCACCAGCAGGAAGATGTCGAAGCCGTGCGCCTCCCAGATGCGGCCGAGCGAGCCGGGGAAGGTCGCGGAGATGGAGACGAAGATCAGCAGCGACATGCCGTTGCCGATGCCGCGCTCGGTGACGAGCTCGGCGAACCACATGATCAGACCGCAGCCGGCGGTCATCGACATGATGATGAGCAGCTGCGCCCACCACACCTCGTTCGTGAGCAGCTGGTTGCAGGCC
>CAYOTY010000196.1:0-3493 GCA_964406995.1 uncultured Microbacterium sp. | reverse complement strand
TTGATGGAAACCGACACGGTCTACCTCTTCTTTCTTGACACGACAGATGAAGACTTTTCGCACTCTCAACCCGAGAGTGCTAATGACAGTGTAGGCGGTGAGCTGGCACTCATGCAACGCGAGTGCCAATGCGGCGTCCTCTCCGGCCGGGGTACGTAGGCTGGGGGCGTGGAGATGAGCGAGCTGCGCGCACTGCTGACACCCGAGGGGATGCAGCTGCTGGGCGGCGTCGGGCCGATCGAGTCGACCGCGGATGCCGCCCGCACGGTCTCACGCCTGCGCGCGGCCGGGCACTCCCCCGACCTGGTCGCGGCCGTCGTCACCCAGGTGCGGCTGCGCGAGCGGGCCAGGGCGAAGTTCGGCGAGTTCGCCGAACGCATGCTGTTCACGCGCGCGGGTCTCGAACAGGCGACCCGGCGATCGGTCGGAGCCCGGCATGCGGCGCGGATGCGGCAGGCCGGCATCGCCCACGTCGCCGACCTCGGCTGCGGGATCGGCGGGGACGCCCTCGCCTTCGCCGGACTCGGTCTGCGCGTGACGGCGGTGGACGCCGACGAGATCACCGCGGCGATCGCCGCCTACAACCTCGCGGTCTTCGGCGACCAGGTCGAGGTGCGGCACGGGACCGCCGAGGAGTACGTGTCGGAGGCGATGCCTGGCACGGGGGCGGGGACCGCCGAGGCGATCTGGCTCGACCCCGCGCGCCGCACGGCCGGACACGGCGAGACCCGCCGCATCCGGCCCGAGGACTACTCCCCTCCCCTGGACTGGGCCTTCGAGCTGGCCACTCGCACGCCGACGGGCATCAAGCTCGGCCCGGCACACGATCGCGACCAGCTCCCTGCGGATGCGGAGGCGCAGTGGATCAGCGCGGACGGCAGCGTCGTCGAGCTCGTGCTGTGGTCCGGCGCGCTGGCACGCGAGGGCGTCCGGCGCGCGGCGCTCGTTCTGCGCGGCGACCGGGCGCACGAGCTGACGGCGGCATCCGACTCCGAGGACGAGCCGGCGCGCGAGCTCGGCGCCTACCTGCACGAACCGGACGGCGCGATCATCCGCGCGCGCCTCATCGGCGACGTCGCCCGGAGCCTCGATGCCGGCATGCTCGACCCGCGGATCGCCTATCTGACCTCCGACAGCGAGCGGACGAGCCCCTTCGTGCAATCCTTCCGCGTGCGCGAGGCGATACCGGCGAAGCTCCCCGCGATCACCGCGGCGCTGCGGGCGAACGACATCGGAACCCTGGAGATCAAGAAGCGCGGAGTGGACATCGACCCCGCGCAGTTCCGGCGCAAGCTGAATCTGCGCGGCGACGAGAGCGCGACCCTGTTCCTCACCCGGATCGGGACGAGGAGGGTCGCGATCATCGCGGACCGGGTGTGACGGTCACCCACTCCTCGGCGCAGCCCTCGCACTCGATGGTGATGCGCGAGGCTCCGACGTCGTCCAGCGTGCGGATCGACAGATACGGCCAGCCCCAGTTCGTGTAGTTGAGGACGAACTCGTGCACCTCGGACTCTCCGGTAACCGTGACAAGCGTGAGCCCGCTCTCGCGCGTCTGCGGACCGGGTTCGCAGCGCACCGCCATGTCCTCCCCGGAGAGGATCAGGCAGTGCTCAGAGGGGGCGATGCGCGTCGCGGTCCAGACGTAGTCGCCACGGAACTCGCCGACGATCTGCACGGAGTACACGTCGAAGCCCTCGTCGATGAGCTGCTCGGCGAAGGGCCGCGCATCGTCGGGGAACTGCTCCAACCAGGACTCCGTATGCATCGTCATGGTGTGGCGGAAGATCCGCGCGACGTAGTCGCCGCCGACGGTGCGGAACACGCCGGCCTCGACGGTCTGCCCATCCCCCTGGGGATGCCGCACCGTCACATACGCATCGACGTCTTCGGCGAAGCCCTCCGTGCTCGCGCACGAGGTGCCGTACTGGCCCTCCGTGTCGAGCACGACGCAGGTCTGGGCGCCGTCGCGGCGGGTGGCCAGCCAGACGAGGGCGTCGCCGGGATCAGCTTCGACGCCCACCAGCACCAGAGAGCCTGCATCGAAGTTCTCGGATTCGGCGACCGCCGCGCGACGCTCCAGTTGCTCGGCGGTGAGCGACTGTCCGGTGGAACCCGCCACGAGCGGTGCCAGCAGACCGATCACGATCCCGACGACGAGGAGGCCGGCGCCGAGGAGCGCTGAGCGGAGGCGATGCCGTGCCGGCGGCTGCTCGGGTGCCGCGTCGGGTGCGTCGTGGGGTGCGTCGTGGGGATCCTGCCTCGCCAGAACAGGCAAACGCGTCAGATCAGGCAGTTACAGGTCTGATTGCCTGTTCTGGCGTGTTTGCCTGTTCTCGCGTGCGCCGGCCGCGCCGGAGGCGGATGCAGAGGCGACGGATGCAGAGGCGACGGATGCCGCATCCACGCTCCGTGCTCTCCGCCCCCGGTTCTGCAGCTCCTCCAGGCGCACGAGCTCGGTGTTGCTGAGGCTCCCTCCGGGCGCGTAGGCGCGTGTCTGGAGAGCGCGCAGCTCGGCGTTCTCGTCGCTCATGTCAGCCGAGCCGCTCCAGCGCCATCGCCGCCCAGATGAGCCATCCGAGGCTGTAGACGGTGGCGAGGAGTCCGAGCGCGAGAGCCCACGCGGCGAGAGCGCGCTTCTCGATGGGGCGGCGGAGTGCGACGATCGCCATGCCGACGGCGAGCAGGGCGATGGGAATTCCCCAGCCGACGAAGAACGCCGCCGACAGCGCGAGGATCGACAGCGCCAGTGCCCACGGCGCCAGCAGACCGCGCACCGGCTGCAACGGGGCGATCTCCGCGAGCGGGCTGGTCTCGCCGAGCATGGGCCCGGATTCGAAAGTGGGCTGCACCTCGATCGGATCGGTCGGGAACCGGGTCAGCGGACGTCGCGTGTCGCCCGGGATACGGGCGGATGCCGCGGGGTGCACGATATCGGCACCGAGATCACCGTCCAGGAGCGCGGTGCCGGGCTCGAGAGGGCGGGCGGTGACGTGCTCGGCGTCGTCGGCCGACAGCGGCGGGGTCACCGTGATCTGCGGCACGGCGCCCTCTTCCGGCAGCGCCGGGTCGACAGCGTCCTCCCCGGCAGAGGTCGCGGCGTCCTCCCGACGAAGGTCGCGGCGCAGCGGCTTGCCTGCCTCGTCCTCGCTCACCCGGCACTCCCTTCCGTACGCGCGGCCACCTGGATCTCGGTGACCGGCAGCGTCGAGTCCGCGCCGAACGCGAGAGTCGAGTCGGGGCGGCCCGAGCGGATGAGCTCGGCGGCGAGCGCAGCGATCATGGCCCCATTATCCGTGCACAGCGACAGCGGCGGGATGCGGACGGCGACTCCGGCAGCGCCTGCGCGTTCGAGCGCGACATCGCGCAGGCGCCGGTTGGCGATCACTCCCCCGCCCAGCAGCAGGCGAGGCACGCCCCGGTCCTCGCAGGCGGCGAGCGCCTTCGTCACCAGCACGTCGACGACGGCCTCGCGGAAGCTCGCCGCGACATC
>CAYOTY010000195.1:0-3507 GCA_964406995.1 uncultured Microbacterium sp. | reverse complement strand
GGCGTGCCCCCGCGGCATCGAGGTCACCAAGGCGATCGCCGAGGTCAAGCAGGCGATCCTCCGCGGCGGCCGCTGAGAACCGCCTCCACCGCCGAGGGCGCACGAACGTCCTCTGCCTGCAGACGGAGGAACATTCTGCGCGTTCTCGATCGGATGCCGAGAAGCTCTAAGGTGGGGACGTGCCCGACAAGCCTGAAACGCAGGACGCGAGTCCGCTGCAGTCGTTGCGGGGCCGTCTCGAACAGCCCGTCGAGCGCGCCACCGAGCTGACCCGGCGCACGCTCGCTTGGTTCCCGGTGCGCGTGTGGCGCCACTTCCTGCAGCACAACGGCTTCCTGCTCGCCGCGGGGGTCAGCTATCAGGCGCTGTTCGCGATCGTCGCGGCGCTCTACGTCGCCTTCGCGAGCACGGGACTCTGGCTCGGCGCGAACACCAACGTGATCAACGGGCTGATCGCGATCATCAACAGCTACATCCCCGAGCTGATCAGCGACAACGGCCTCGTCACACCCGAACAGGTGAGAGAGGTCGCGGATCGGAGCGCCAGCGTCTTCACCATCACCGGTATCGTCGCGCTCGGCGTGGCGATCTGGACGGCGATCGGCTTCATCACCTTCACTCGCCGAGCGGTGCGCGACATCTTCGTGCTTCCCTTCGACAGCCGCAGCTACTTCCTGCTCAAGACGCGGGATCTGCTGGCTGCGCTCGTCTTCGGAGCGGCGCTGATCGCCGGTTCGGTGCTGGCGACGGTCACCTCGGGCCTGTTCAGCTGGATCGTCTCGCTTCTCGGCCCCGACACGGTGTTCTGGTCCGGGGTCTTCGTGCGCCTCCTGTCGATCGTCGTCGCGTTCGCGATCAACACGCTTGCTCTTGCGGGACTGTTCCGCTTCCTCGCGGGAACGAGCCTTCGTCTGCGCTCCATCATGCCCGGCGCCACTCTGGGCGGCGCAGGCATGGCACTCCTGCAATTGGGAGCCAGCTATCTCTTCGGATACACACCGACCAACCCGCTCCTGGCGACCTTCGCGATCTTCATCGGCTTCCTGCTCTGGTTCCGTCTGAACGGCATCGTCATCCTCGTCGCCGCCTCCTGGATCGCAGTCTCCGCCGGCGACCAGGAGCTGCCCCTCAGCAGTCAGAGCGAGGACGAGCGGCGTGCCGCCGAGCATGCCGCTCTCCTGCTGACCGCGCAGATCCGGTTGCGCGAAGCAAGGGCGGAACGGGCGGATGCCGCGTGGTGGCGCCGTCGGCGTGCGGATCGGGCGGTGCGACAGGCGGCAGACGAGCTGGCGAGGATCGAGGAATCCGCTCCCCCGCCGCCGAGGCGCAGCAGCCTGTTCGAGTGAACGTCGGAGGGCGTCGATAGGCTTGTTCTATGCCTCATCTGCGTGTCGCCTCTGTCAATGTCAACGGGATCCGCGCGGCGGTCCGCAACGGGTTGCACTCGTGGCTCGACACCGCCGATGTCGACGTCCTGACCCTCCAGGAGGTGCGCGCGCAGGACGAGCATCTCGAAGCCGCTTTCCCCGGCTGGACCTTCGTGCACGACCCGGCCACAGCCAAGGGGCGTGCGGGCGTCGCCGTCGTCAGCCGCACCCCTCCTCTGGCCACCCGCACCGCGCTGGGCGCCGACGACTTCGACTCCGCCGGACGCTGGCTCGAAGCCGACTTCCTGCTCGGCGACGAGCCGGTCACCATCGTCAGCACCTATGTGCACAGCGGCGAGGTCGACACGCCCCGGCAGGAGCAGAAGTGGCTGTTCCTGGATGCGATGACCCAGCGCCTCGCCGAGCTGAAGGCCGAACGAGAGCTGGCGCTGGTCACCGGTGACCTGAACGTGGGCCACCGCGAGCTCGACATCAAGAACTGGCGCGGAAACCGCAAGAAGGCCGGCTTCCTCCCCCGCGAGCGGGCCTACTTCGACCGGTTCTTCGGACCGGACGGCGAAGAGGTCGAAGGCGTCGACGGCACCCGAGGTCCCGGTCTCGGATGGATCGACATCGGCCGCCGTGTGCACGGCGAGGTCGACGGTCCGTACACCTGGTGGTCGGCGCGCGGCCAGGCCTTCGACAACGACACCGGCTGGCGCATCGACTACCACGTGGCAACTCCGGCTCTCGCCGAGCGCGCAGAAAACTATCACGTCGCCCGTGCGGCCTCCTACGCCGAGCGCTGGAGCGATCACGCCCCGGTCGTGGTCGACTATCGGTACTGAGGTCCGCGAAACACGGTGACTACCCCTCGGCGTGCCCGTGTTTCATCCTCATCGAACACCCCTTCCCTCCACCGGCTGCGGGGATGACCACGCACTGGTCATCACGACGGCCGGTCAACCAGCACTCTTCCTCCACAGTTCAGCGATTCTCTGACTTGTCCACAGATCACGTGCGCTGGGTTCTATCCGGTGAGACTGCCGAGTAGCATCCTCAGTACACTCGCGGAAAGACAAGGCACAGCCATTGCCCAGCCGGAGGAGAACGGTGACGATCATGACCGAAACGCCGACAGCGCCCTCTCCTGCACCCTCGCTCGGGACGATCGCACGCCTCGTAGAACAGGGCATAGAGGAACAGCGCGAGACCCGTCAACGCCTCGATGAGCACATCCGCTTCTCGGCCATGCGCGCAGACGGTCTGGACAAGATGATGGACGGCGTGCGCAGCACCACGAACGCACAGTTCCTCATGATCGCCGGGCAGATAGCGGAGACCCAGAAGCATGTCGAGCGCGTCGAGGAGCACGTCGCCTTCCTCACGACGAAGGTCGTGGAGCATGACAAGAGGTTCGACCGCATCGACCAGCGGCTTGATGGGATCGACAGCCGGCTCGACGGGATCGATGGACGGCTCGACGGGATCGATGGACGGCTCGATGCTCACGACAAGAGGTTCGACAAGATCGACGGCCGGCTCGACGGCATCGATGGACGGCTCGACGAGATCGACGGACATCTCGAGGGGATCGACGCACGCCTCGATGCTCACGACAAGAGGTTCGACAAGATCGACACCCGACTCGACCGGATCGACGCACGGCTCGACGCCCACGACAAGAGGTTCGACCGCATCGATACCCAGCTGCTGACGATCTCGGAGGGCATCGCCGAGCTCCAGCACACGATCACCCAGCAGTAGCCCAGGAGCGGTGACGCTTAGGATGGTGAGGTGACCAAGCCTCGTCTTTACTCCGGAATGCAGCCCTCGGCCGACTCTCTTCAGATCGGCAACTACATCGGGGCGCTCCTGCAGTGGCGGGATCTTCAGGACTCCTACGAGGCGTTCTTCTCCGTGGTGGATCTGCACGCGCTGACCGTCGAGCAGAACCCGGCCGAGCTGCGCGAGAAGACCCGTCGCACCGCGGCCCAGTACATCGCCGCGGGCATCGAGCCCTCGCGGTCCACCCTCTACGTGCAGTCGCACGTGCGCGCGCACGCCGAGCTGGCGTGGATCCTCTCCACCATCACCGGTTTCGGCGAGGCCGGGCGCATGACCCAGTTCAAAGACAAGT
>CAYOTY010000194.1:0-3643 GCA_964406995.1 uncultured Microbacterium sp. | reverse complement strand
GGCGATCTCGGCGAGACCCTCGATGTCGGCGATCTCGCCGGAGGGATTGCCGATGACCTCGACGTAGACGACCTTGGTCTCGGGGCGGATCGCCGCCGCATAGTCGGCGGGATCGGTCGAGGCCACGAATGTCGTCTCCACCCCGAAGCGGCGCAGCGTCACGTCCAGCTGCGTGACCGTGCCGCCGTAGAGCTGCGCCGAGGCGACGACGTGGTCGCCCGCGCCGACGAGAGCGGCGAAGGTGATGAACTCCGCGCTCATCCCCGAGGCGGTCGCGACCGCGCCGATCCCTCCCTCCAGCGAGGCGAGCCTCTCCTCGAAGGCGGCGACGGTGGGATTGCCGATCCGTGAGTAGATGTTGCCGTACTTCTGCAGGGCGAAGAGATTGCCCGCATCCGCCGCGTCGTCGAAGACGAAGGAGGTCGTCTGGTAGATCGGCACGGCGCGGGCGCCGGTGGTGGCATCCGGGGTTCCGCCCGCGTGCAGGGCACGCGTGCGGAAGCCGAAACGGTGTTCGTCGGTCATCAAGCCCACTTCTTCAGCAGGCGCTTCTCGGCGATTCCGAGCAGCGCATTGGTCAGCGCGCCCAGAAGCGCGAGGAGGACGATCGCCAGCAGGATGCGGTCGACCCGGCCGTTGTTCTGCGAGTCGTCGAGCAGGAATCCCAGCCCCATCGAGGAGGCGAGGAGTTCTGCCGCGACGAGGAAGAGCCACGATTGCGCGAGGGCGAGACGCAGCCCCGAGATCACCGAGGGGATGACCGCGGGAAGCTGCACGGTGCGAAACAGCGACCAGCCCTTCAGACTGAAGGAGCGCCCGGCCTCGACCAGCTGCGGATCGACATGCCGGAGCGCCGCCGCCACCGTCGTGTAGACGGGGAAGAACGCACCGATCGCGATGAGCGTGATCTTGGACTCCTCACCGATCCCGATCCACAGGATGAGCAGGGGCACCCAGGCGAGCGAGGGGACGGCGCGCACCGCCGCCAGGCTCGGGCTCAGCAGCACATCGCCGAGTCGGGAGAGGCCGACCAGCGCCGCGACGGCCAGACCGATCCCGGAGCCGATGGCGAAGCCCAGCAGCACGCGCTGCACCGAGATGGCGATGTGCGTCCACAGCTGGCCGCGTTCGTGCAGATCGACGGCGGCCTCGAAGACGGAGGCGGGCGCAGGCAGCCGGTAGGGCGGCACGAGCCCGCTCGCGGTGACCAGATGCCACACGAGAAGGATCAGGATCGGGAGGAGGAGACCTCCGGCGATCCGGAGGCCGCGCCGGTCCCAGACGCGGCTCGGTGGTGCTGCCGCCTCCCCCACCGGCGCATCCGCGGTGAGCGTGCTCATCAGCCGTTCACGGCCTTCTTCGCGAAGGCGTCGTGGATGATGCTGGCCAGAGCGTCGTCGAGGGCCTTCTGGCCGCCCTGCACGTCGCCGTCGGCCAGGAGCACCGGCACGATCTTCTCGAGCACGGCGACCTGCGCCGCACCGGGGATGCCGCTGACGTGGAGGTTGGAGCGCTCCTCGATCACGGTCGTCGCGACGGCGAGGTCGATGCCGGCGACCTCGGCGAGCAGCGCCGCCGTCTCGGCCGGGTTCGCCAGCGCCCACTCGCGGGCCTGCTCATAGGCGTCGACGACCGCCTGCGCAAGATCCGGGTGGTTGTCGATGAAGTCCTGGGTCGCGTTGAGGAAGCCGTAGGTGTTGAAGTCGACGTTGCGGTAGATGAGCTTCGCGCCCGACTCCACCTCGGCGGCGGCCATGATCGGGTCGAGGCCCGACCAGGCGTCCACGTCGCCGCCCTCGAGGGCCGTGCGGCCGTCGGCGTGCTGCAGGTTCTGCACCTCGATGTCGTTCACGGTGAGGCCGCCGACCTCCAGCGCCTGGAGGAGGAAGAAGTAGGGGTCGGTGCCCTTGGTCGCGGCCACCGAGGTGCCGGCGAGCTGCTCGATGGAGGTGATCTCGCTGCCCTCGGGGACGACGATGGCCGCCCACTCCGGCTGCGAGTAGATGTTGATGACCTTGATCGGCGAGCCGTTGGCGCGCGCCAGCAGCGCCGCCGAGCCCGCCGTGGAGCCGACGTCGACCGAGCCCGAGCGCAGCAGCTCGTTCGCCTTGTTGGAGCCGGCCGACTGCACCCACTCGACCGTCACGGAGTCTCCGACGATCTCCTCGAGGATGCCCTGATCGCGGATGATGAGGCTCAGGGGGTTGTATGTCGCCCAGTCCACCGTCAGGGTGCTGCTGGACCAGTCGCCGGAGGGCTCGGCCGGAGCCGCGTTGGCGTTCTCTCCCTGCACGCAGCCGGTGGCCACGAGCATCATCGCCCCGGCGATCGCGACCGCGGGGACAATACGCTTGGTGATGATGCTCATCGGTTCTCCTCAGAGGGTGTGTGGTGGTGGGTGTCCACGCCGAGCCCCTCAAGCAGCTCGGCGCGGAGGTTCGCGAGGGCACGGTCTGCCCGGTCGCGGGGTCTGATGCCGGGGACGACGATGGTGCGCGCGACGGAGGGCGCCTGCGCATCCGGCTCGGCGACCAGCGAGCGCAGCAGCAGCACGCGGTCGGCCAGATAGAGGGCTTCCTCGACGTCATGCGTCACAAGGACGACGGTGGTCGGCTCGGCGGCGTGGATGTCCAGCAGCAGGTCCTGCATCCGCAGCCGGGTCAGGGCGTCCAGTGCGCCGAAGGGCTCGTCCAGAAGGAGCACATCGGGGTTGCGTGCCAGAGCGCGGGCCAACGAGGCGCGCTGCGCCATGCCGCCCGAGACTTCACGCGGACGCTGGCCGGCCGCATGCGAGAGCCCGACCAGGCTCAGCAGCTCACGGACGCGACCCGACCGCTCACGACGCGGATAGTCTCTCGGGAGCCCCAGCTCGACGTTCTGCGCGAGCGTGCGCCACGGAAGCAGGCGCGGCTCCTGGAAGGCCACGGCCGTCCGCTCGTCGGTGTCGCGGATCGGCGTCGCATCGAGGGCGATGGTGCCGCTCGTCGGGGTGTCGAGACCGGCGATCAGACGCAGCAGCGTCGACTTGCCGCATCCGGAGGGCCCGACGACTGCGACGATCTCGCCCGCCGCGACCTCGACGTCGAGGCCGCGCAGCACATCCCGCCGCTCCTCGGGCATCGCGAAGGAGCGCTCCACCTGGGAGAGGTGCACGGCACCCGCCGACGGCGCGACGGGAGCGCTCACGGCGTGAGAAGGCTCGGCGATCAGGGTCATACCCCCATCGTGGCGAGCCGGGGCTTTTATTACGAACCGGTTCGTAATGTTCTGTCACACGAGCCGTCACATCCCGCGCCGAACACGAAGACGGGCCGCCGCCCGAAGGCGACGACCCGTCTCAGAGTGCCTGTGCGGCTTAGGCGTTGCCGCCCGAGAGCTTCTCGCGCAGCGCCGCGAGCGCCTCGTCGTCGGCCAGCGTGCCGGCGCTGGATGCCGACTCTGCGGAGAAGGAGCCCGCAGCCTCGCCCGCGGTCTCACCCGCAGCCTCGGCCTCGGCGGCCTTGAGGACGGCGGCCTTGTGCGCCTCCCAGCGAGCCTGGGCGGCAGCGTACTCCTGCTCCCACTTCTCGCGCTCGGCGTCGAAGCCTTCCTTCCACTGGTTGGTCTCGGGGTCGAAGCCCTCGGGGTACTTGTACTCCCCGTT
>CAYOTY010000193.1:0-3692 GCA_964406995.1 uncultured Microbacterium sp. | reverse complement strand
GCTTCTTCATCTACTGGGACGATCAGCTCTACGGCTGGCTCGCCTCGCGCAGAACCACTTCGGTGATCGTGAACGAGTTCGTGCTGCGGCGCACGCGGGAGATCCGCCAGTGGGACATGGGCGTGCGCCACCTCAATGCGTCCAGCAACGCCTACCGGTACTACATCATGCGCAACCGCGCCTACATCAAGAACTACTACCGCGCCCACGGCACCTACAACGCCGTGCTGTTCGGCCTGGGCACGACGCTGACGTTCTTCAAGGAGATCATCCGCCTGATGGCGGTGGAGCGCACCGTGCGCGGCACGAGCAACCTCTTCCGCGGTCTGCGCGACGGGCGCAGAATCGCCCGCGATCGCTCCTGGCAGCCGATGCCCCCGTTGAAGGAGAGCGCATGAACAGCGCCAAGCCCGATGTGCAGTGGACCGCGCCCCTGGAGAAGGCCGCGCCCCGGCGCGGCCGCGCCTGGCTGATCGTGCTCCTGTCGCTGCTCGCGGTGGCGATCGTGGCCGGGATGCTGTTCCTGCTCCTCCCCCGCGGCGCGGCACCCGCACCGAGCGCCTCGGACACGCCGACGCCGGAGCCGAGCGTGTCGGCGACGGCGAGCCAGACACCGAGCCCCACTCCGACGGAGACGGAGCCCGAGCCGGAGCCGAGCGAGTCGGTGGTGCCGAGCCCGCCCCCGCCGGCCGACCCGACGGTGGAGGCCTTCGCGACAGACGTAAGGCCGCTCCTGGACGACGCCCTGACTGGGCTCTCCCTGGCCGAGCGCGCCGGCGGCGCCGATGCGGCCCTCGTCGTCGAGTCGCTGCAGCTGGACGCCCAGCGGCTGAGCGACAAGAACCCGCCCAGCTCGATCTCCTCGTCCTGGCGCGCGCAGCTGAGCACGTATGCGACGAGACTCGATGCGCTGCACCGCGCGTACACGAACGGGACGAATGCGGCATCCGCCCTCTCCGATGCGCGCGGCGCCGCGAACGCGCTGCGCGGGCTCGTGGGCCTGTAGGACCGCTCGTCCGGACTCACCGGCTGCGGGTTGCCGAAAGCGCGCGGAGGGCCACCATCGTGCCGACGAGCGTGCACAGGATCAGCGAAGGACCTCGGTCACCGTCTTCCGTACCGCTTTTACCATGGTTCCTTCTGCGCCGGCGACAGCTCCGACCGGACCCGCACCGTCCCCGCCCCGTACCGCACGTCGAGGAACCGTTGCAAGACGCCTTCCTCGTCGTAGACCACGGTCACCCAGACAGTACCGCCCATCCCATCCCATCCGACCGAGAGGGCAGGATACTCCTCGATGATCTCGTGCGCGATCCTCTCGAGATCTTCCGCTGTGCGATCGGTCTCAGCCACACGAAGCGTGCCGCCCCAGATCTTCCGGAGAATCGCCACGTCCGTGAACGGTCCTTCTCCCGCGGGGATCACCTCGTCAACCATGAGAGCGACCGCGTCAGCGTCGTAATGGCCGGCAACCGTGAACTCGCCCCAGCGCACGTCATGGGCCGACGCGAAGTGTGCATTCTCCGCATCCCAGTCCCAGCCTGCCAGGATCACCGGACCTCCCATGCAACCGGGCGGCAGCGAGCCGAAGACTCCACCTAGGCAGAGCTCAGCCCGCTCGCCACGAAGGATCACCGTGACCGGGCCGCCGGTGGTCAGCCGGATACCGCTCTCTGCACGGGCCGGGTCCGGCTCGATGCTCCGCGAGACCTCGCCGGTGTGGCTGCCCGCGCTCCCAGACAGGAGCACGATCGCTGCCGCGATGGCGCCCGCCGCAGCATGTCTCAGAATCACTTTCGTACTGCCCTCCTGCGATCGACGCGCGAATACCCTCTACAAGCGAGTGTCGGCTCGGTCAGAGACGTTGCCGGTGCTCACTCAGAGGTTCCGTGGTCGGTATTGTAGCGGTCGAGCACCTCGGTCAGAGGGCCGTCCATGACGAGCGCGCCGCCGTCGAGGTAGAGGCCGCGGGTGCAGAACCGACGGAGATCACGTTCGTTGTGCGAAACGAAGAAAAGGGTGCGCCCCTCCGCGAGCAGCTCGTCGATACGCGCGTAGCATTTCTTGCGGAAGGCTCTGTCGCCGACGGCGAGCACCTCGTCCACGAGCAGGATCGGCTCATCGAGCTGTGAGACGACGGAGAAGGCGAGCCGCACCTTCATTCCGTTGGAGAGATGCTTGTACGGCGTCTCCTGGAAGTCCTCGAGCTCGGCGAAGGCGATGATGTCGTCGTAGCGACGGGCGACCTCGTCGCGCGCCATACCGTGCAGGCCCGCGGTGAGGCGCACGTTCTCGCGCACGGTGAGGTCGCCGACGAATCCGCCGGTGAGCTCGATGAGCGGGGCGACACCTCCGTTGACATGCACGCTGCCCTCATCGGGCAGCAGAACGCCGGCGACGAGGCGCAGGAGCGTGGACTTGCCCTGTCCGTTGCGACCGATCACCCCGATCGACTCGCCGGGCGCGACGGTGAAGGACACCTCGCGCAGCGCCCAGAACTCCCCCGGTCGCGTACGGCGCCGGCGTCCGGCGAAGAGATCCTTGAAGCTGCGGCGGCCTCGCCGGTTACGGCGGAAGCGGATGCCGAGACCGCTCACCTCGATCGCGGATGCCATCACAGCTCCTTCAGCATCGGGCGCTCCAGGGCGCGGAAGACCCAGACGCCGAGGGCGAAGATCGTCAGGCAGAGCGCTGCGCTGATCACGATGGGGACGGTGTCCCACTGGCCGGGGAAGAACCCGACGCGGTACAGCGTGAAGATGCCTGCGAGGGGGTTGAAGGCGCCGATGGCGTCGAAGGGGGCGGGAAGGTCTGAGAGCGAGTAGATCACCGGCGAGGCGTAGAAGAGCACGCGGAGCAAGAGCGTCGTGGTGCGTTCGAGGTCACGGTAGAGCACGCACAGGGGTGCGACGAGCAGGCCGATCCCCACCAGGAGCAGCGTTTGCAGGAGCACTGCGACGGGGAACCACACGAGCTGCCAGCCGACCGTCGCGCCGGCGAAGATCGCGAAGGCGATCAGGACCGGGATGGAGAACAGGAACTCGATGCCCTTGCTGAGCACGATGCGGCCCACCCAGATCGTTCGCGGGATCGCCGTCGAGCGCACCAGTCTCGCGTCCCGGCGGAAGGCGCGGGTGAAGTCCGAGACGGAGGTGTTGAACCACACCCAGGGCAACAGCGCCACGATGAGGAAGACGATGTAGGGATCCTCGCCGACACCGCGTTGGAAGACCTGCGTGAAGATGAACCAGTAGATCAGGCTCATCAGGAGCGGGTCAAGGATCGACCAGAGGTAGCCGAGGAAGCTGGTCGCATAACGCACGCGCAGATCGCGAGCGGACAGGATCCACAGCGAGTGCAGGTAGCGCCGGAGGGTTCCCGGGGCGCCGATGGCGGCGTGAGTCACAGTGCCGAGTCTAGGAGAGGTGGTTGCTCCACATCGACAGCGCCGAGCCGATGGCCCTGTGCATGTCGAGGTACTGGTAGGTGCCCTGGCGTCCGCCGAAGTGGACGTCCTGCTCCCCCTTGGCGAGCTCTCGGTAGGCCAGCAGCCCCTCGCGATCGGCCGGGGTGTTGACCGGATAGTAGGGCTCGTCGGCGCGGGTGGCGAAGCGGGAGAACTCCCGCATGATCACGGTCTTGTCCTTCGGGTACCGGTCGGCGCGCTCCGGGTGGAAGTGGCGGAACTCGTG
>CAYOTY010000192.1:0-3721 GCA_964406995.1 uncultured Microbacterium sp. | reverse complement strand
GAAGTTCGCGACCGTGAGGATCGGGCCACCGTGCGTGCGCAGCCCCGCCAGGACATGGTGCGAGTACTGCCAGACCGCTTCGGCGACGATGAGCGGCGCCTCTGCCGGGATGCTCTTGAACACCTCCATGCCCATACGCTGGCTGGAGATGAAGCCGTGACCGGTGGCGGGGTCGACGTCGTTCGCGCGCACCACTGCCCAGCCCAGTTCCTCGAAGACGGCGGTGACGGCGGCCTCGAGCTCGAGCTGCGTGGGCCAGCCCGCCGAATTGGCCGACTCTCGAAGATCTCCCGAGGCGATGAGGTAGGCCGTCTTGGGCGCCAGCTCCGGACGCGCTGCCGAGGTGGGGAGGGTATAGCTCATGGTGTCTCCGTCGGTGTGTGGTCCTGCGTTGCCGTATCGGCTCTTCGCTGTCGGGCGGCCAGTTCGTGAACGACGTCCGCGGTGCCCTCGTAGAGACGCCGGTAGCGGTCGAACAGCTCGTCGTAGACCCCGGAGAGCCCGGGGTCGGGGGTGATCGTCTCGATGATGGGGTTCCAGTCGGAGATCGCCGGAGGCCGTTCGGCGACGGCCGCGGCGGCGAGGAAGGCGGCGCCATAGCTGGCGCCGATCGTCGTGGCAGGGATCTCCTGGGTGAGCCCGGTCGCATCCGACACGATCTGCAGCCACAGGCGACCCTGCGTCCCCCCGCCCACGGCGACGATGCGCCGGATGTCTGCGCCGGCCGCTCGCATGGTCTCGACGTTGTGACGCACGCCGAGCGCTGTGGCTTCGAGCGCCGCCCGGTACAGGTCGCCCCGGCCGTGCCGGAGGGTGAGCCCGGCGATCACTCCTCGTGCGTCGGGGTCCTGGATCGGTGTGCGCTCTCCGGCGAAGTACGGCAGAAGCACCAGCCCTCGCGCACCGGGGCCGGATGCCTCGGCCTCCTCGAGCAGCTGCGGGTAGTCCGCCGCGGTCAGCTCCTTCAGCCACGAGGTGAGGGCACCGGATGTCGACAGGCCCCCTGCGAGGTTGCGGGTGCCGGGGAAGGCTCCAACGGTGGTCCACATCGAGGGAGTGCGGAGGGTCTCCTCGCCCGTCGCGACGAGGAACATCGTCGTGCCGTACATGAGCATGAGGTCGCCGCGCTCATGGGCGCCGATGCTGACCGCCTCCGTCCAGGCATCGATCGTGCCGACGATGACGGGCGTTCCCTGGCTGATGCCGGTGAGCTCGGCGGCGTCGGCGGTGACGGTGCCCGCGATGTCGCCGGCCCAGGCGAGCGAAGGCTGTTCGATCGGCGCGGCGTATCGATCCCACCAGGGCTCGTACCACTTCTCCTGCTCGATGTCGTAGAGCGGAGAGGTCTGGCTGGCCGACTGGTGATCGAGGACGTAGGCACCGGTGAGCCTGCGCGCGAGCCACGAGGCCGGCATGAAGAGGCGGCGGGCGTGCTCCCACGCATCCGGCTCCTCGTCGGCGACCCAGGCGATCTTGGCGCCCGCGGCCTGGGAGGTCAGCGTCGAACCGCCGACGCGAGTGATCTCCTCCATCCCCAGCTCGGCGTTCATCCGCTCGATCTGAGCCGTCGCGCGAGTGTCGACGCCGTAGAGGATCGCGGGGCGGACCGGTTCGTCGTGCTCATCGGCCAGCAGCACGCACGGCCCCATACCGCTGACGCCGACGGCGACGATGTCGGCGTCAGGTCGGGCGGCGATGAGCTCGCCCGAGAGAGAGATGAACTCCTCCCACCAGATGCGGGCGTCCATCTCCACCCAGCCGCTGCGCGGTCGGGAGACCTCGTGTGCGCGGCCTGCCGATGCCAGGACCGTGCCGTCCTCGGCGACGAGCACTCCTTTGCTGCTGGAGGTGCCGATGTCCACTCCGAGCGTCGCGCGCATGCGCACCTCCTCGTCTCATGTCGCTTCTTCCCAGCGTATGCGAAATCGATTTCATAACGCAAGCGCCTCTTCATCCGAAAAGGGGCGAGACGGCGCGCTCAGCCTCGCGGCGTCGCGGGCTGCAGCTCATTGCGCAGCACCACGGTGCGCGCGGGCTGCGCGTCGCCCGCGATGCGCTCGAGCAGCATCCGTGCCGCTGTGACACCCATGTGCCGCGCAGGAAGGCGCACGACGGTCACCGCGCTCGGGGACAGCGTCGTGAACGGCAGGGAGCCGACGACGGCCACGCCCAGCCGAGGCGGTGTGAGACCGTGCTCGGTCAGCACCTGGATCGCGCCGACGCCAATGAGGTTGTTGCCGGCCACGACCGCATCGGGGGGCTCGGGCAGATCCAGAAGCTCCTCCATCGCGGCCCGGCCGCCGTCGACGCGGAAGGTCGAGAAGCGCAGCAGCTCCTCATTACCCTCGAGCAGGCCCGCCTTGCGCAGCGCGGCCCGCCAGCCCTCCGCCCGCTCGGCCGCGGTATCGATGTGCTCCGGACCCCCGATGTAGGCGATGCGGCGGTGCCCGGCGTCCAGAAGAGCTCGCGTGGCCGCGGTACCCGCGGCACGATTCGCCATGACGACGCCGTCGATGTCGTAGTTCGTGCTCCGGTCCACGGCCACGACGGGACGTCCTGTCGCGAGGATCTCATCGAGTTCGCTGTGCTCGGAGGCCGTGGCGATGATGACCCCGGACATGTGCTCGGCGATCGCGATCCGAAGGTAGGTCGCCTCCTTCTCGAGCTGGGCATCGGAGTTGCAGAGCACGACCGAATAGCCCGCTTCACTGGCGACATCCTCGACGCCTCTGGCCATCTCGGTGAAGTAGGGATTCTCGATGTCGGGGATGACGAGGGCGATGACTTCCGAGCTCTGCCGACGCAGCGTCCTCGCCGTGCGGTTCGGCGTGAACTTGAGCGTCTTGGCCGCCTTGCGGACGGCCGCGGCCTTCTCCTCGGAGACGTTCGTGCCGTTGAAGACCCGCGACACCGTGGCCGGCGAGACGCCGGCGAGACGCGCGACGTCGTAGATCGTGCTCATGGCGCCCCTCCGTGCGAAACGTGAAACTGCGTGTTTCTGCAACAGTAGCGCGCGAGTCCCATTCTCTGGCGTTTCAACTTGAAATCGATTACATTCATTGTCATCACCCGATCACCCCGAAGCAGGACAGGAACGTCATGACCGCGGCATCCGATCTCTCCTCGATCTCCGCTCTGCGCACGGTGCAGACGCGATCCATCTCTCCCGAGAACTTCGACGGCTCCGCGGGCGGCGGCGGGCGTGCCACCGAAGGCACCGGCGCCGACTGCGCCCGCGATCTCGGCCCAGGCTGGAAGATCTCGCCGAGCGTCGACATCAAAGCCGGCGAGACCTTCGAGCTGGCATCGATCGCCGGAGCCGGGAAGATCACGCACATCTGGATCACCACGCACACCGACAACTGGCGCACACTGCTGCTGCGCGCCTACTGGGACGGCGCTTCCGAGCCCGCCGTCGAGGTCCCCTACGGCGACTTCTTCTGCAACGGCTGGGGCGTGTTCGCACAGGTGAACTCGCAGACGATCGCCGCGAACCCGCACGGCGGGTTCAACTCCTACTGGCCGATGCCGTTCCGCGACAGCGCCCGTGTCACGCTGGAGAACACCTCCGTCGTCGATGTGCGGGTCTACTACCAGGTCACTTACGAGATCGGGGGCGACTACTCGAAGGAAGGCTACTTCCACGCGCAGTGGCGCCGCTCGAACCCTCTCGAAGAGCTCACACCGCATGTGATCCTCGAGGGGGTCGAAGGCCAGGGCC
>CAYOTY010000191.1:0-3751 GCA_964406995.1 uncultured Microbacterium sp. | reverse complement strand
GGACGGATGCCGAGGTCATGCGCTTCTGCCAGTCCTTCATGAACGAGCTGTACCGCCACCTGGGCGAGCACACCGACGTTCCCGCCGGCGACATCGGCGTCGGCGCCCGCGAGATCGGCTACCTGTTCGGCCAGTACCGCAAGGTCACCAACCGCCACGAGTCGGGCATGTTCACCGGCAAGGGCACGGGCTGGGGCGGCGCGGAGGTGCGCACCGAGGCCACGGGCTACGGCGCGGTGTTCTTCGCGCAGGAGATGCTCGCGGTGCACGGCGAGATGCTCGAGGGCAAGCGCGTGAGCGTCTCCGGGTCCGGGAACGTGGCGATCTACGCGATCGAGAAGGCCACGCAGCTGGGTGCGAAGGCCGTGACGGCCTCGGACTCCTCCGGCTATGTGGTCGATGACGCCGGGATCGACCTGGCGCTGCTCCGCCAGCTCAAGGAGGTCGAACGCGCCCGCATCGTCGAGTACGCGAATCGGCGTCCGAGCGCCCGCTTCGTCGAGGGCGGGAGCGTCTGGGACGTCCCGGTCGACATCGCCGTCCCGTCGGCGACGCAGAACGAGGTGAGCGCGGCCGACGCGGCCACGCTCATCGGCAACGGCGTGCGCGCGGTGGCCGAGGGCGCGAACATGCCCTGCGTGCCCGAGGCGGTGGACGCCTTCCAGAAGGCGGGAGTGCTCTTCGCACCCGGCAAGGCGGCCAACGCCGGCGGCGTGGCGACCTCGGCGCTGGAGATGAGCCAGAACGCCTCCCGTCAGCGCTGGAGCTTCGCCGACAGCGAGCAGCGCCTGCGCGAGATCATGGCGGACGTGCACGCGGCGGCCTTCGATGCCGCGGAGCGCTACGACGCCCCCGGCGACTACGTCGTCGGCGCCAACTGCGCCGGCTTCGAGCGGGTCGCGGCGGCGATGCTCGCCCAGGGCGTCATCTGAGCCTCAGGCCTCCGCATCCTCCGCGTGGCGGGCCAGCGACTGCGCGTAGCGCTCGGTGAGCTGCACCATGAGGTCGGGGGTGTCGCGATCGACGCCGAAGACGTAGCCGGGGAAGTCGAGCTCGGGCTGTGCCTGGGCGATCTCCTCGGCGCGGTCGGGTGAGAGCAGCTGGGCGGGGTCTCCCACGGCGACCCAGCCGATCGGCACGACCGTCCCCTCGGGCAGCACCGCACGGCGATGCACGATCGCGTTCACGCGGATCTCGCTGCGGGCGCCGATCCGGGCGCCGTTGAAGACCCGGGCGCCGGAGGCGAGGAACGACTCCTCGGCGATATCGGCGCCGGCCACGGAGGATAAGGTGCCCAGCAGGCAGTTGCGGCCGACGTGGACGGCGTCCGCCGCGGTCGCCCGGACGAGGGCGTTCTCCATGACGATCACATGCTCGCCCAGCACGATCGGGCCGCCCTCGGCGGTGATGATCGCTCCGTGCAGCACCTGGCATCCGGGGCCGATCTGCACATCGCCGGAGATCACGGCAGTGGGCGAGACGACCGCGGTGTCGTGGATGCGGGGCCGGACTCCGAGGTGCTCGTAGATCATGCCGTTACCCTACCCGCTCGGTGCCGGCTCAGTGGTCGTGTTCCCGGTGCGGGATCGTGCCGGCCTGCTGACCGGGCTCGACCACGACGAACTGGCCCATCATGCCGCGATCCTCGTGGCGGAGGATGTGGCAGTGATACATGTAGGGCATGTCGGGATCGGTGTAGTCGGTGAAGCGCACCAGCAGGCGCACGGTCTGGTTCGGCGGGGTGAAGACGGTGTCCTTCCATCCCGCCAGCTCCGGCGGCGGCTCCCGGCCGCCGATCGAGAGCACCCGGAACTGCGTGTCGTGGATATGGAAGTTGTGCACCTTCCCGTCGGCGTTGCGCACCTCCCACACCTCGGTGGTGTCCACCGTCACGACCTCGTCGATGCGCGACATGTCCATGACCTGTCCGTTGATCCTCGGCTCGTCCAGGTCGAAGACGCGGGTGTTCACGGCATCCGACTCGGAGATCTCGGGCAGCACGGCCAGCGCCGCGGGCAGCGCGGGCGAGGGGGCGAGTGCTTCGGCGGCCCGCAGCTGCAGGATGTCGAAGCGGTCGTCGCCGCCGTTGAAGCGATCGGAGTTCTCGGCGGCCTCGCTGCGCAGCACCACGGTCTCCCCCGGCTCCATGCGCACGACGATCTCCGCCCGCTCGCCGGGCGTCAGCTGCAGCCGGCTCAGCTCGACCGGCGCGGAGAGGAGCCCTCCGTCGGAGGCGATCATCGCGAAGTCCCGCCCGTCGTCGAAGACGAAGGTCAGGACCCTGCTGACCGAGGCGTTGAGGATGCGCAGGCGCGTCGCCTCGGCGGTGATCTCGGCGAAGGCCCCGATGGTGCCGTTGACCGCCATCCGGTCGCCGAGGATGCCGACGTGGCCGATCCCCTCCCGCTCGTCCAGCCGCCCCTCGCGGTCGAACTTCACGTCCTGGACCACCAGCGGAAGGTCATCGATCCCGTAGTCGCTCGGAAGAGCCGGTGACTCCTCGTCCTCGACGATGATCATCCCGGCGAGCCCGCGGTACGCGTGGGCGGCGGTGCTCCCGTGCAGATGGGGGTGGTACCAGAGCGTGGCGGCGGGCTGGTCGACCGTCCACTCCGGCGTCCACTGCGCACCCGGGGCGATCGTCTGGTGGGGTCCGCCGTCCATCGCCGCAGGCAGGTGCATGCCGTGCCAGTGCAGCGTCGAGGTCTCCGGAAGGTCGTTGGCGACCTTCATGCGCACCGTGTCGCCGCGGGACATGCGCAGGGTCGGTGCGAGATGAGGGCCGTTGATGCCCCACGTGGGCGCGACCGCCTCCCCGAAGTCGTGGGTTCCGCTCTGCATGACGAGCTCGAACTCCCTCGCGCCGTCGGCGGCGAGCGCGCCTTCGACCACCGTCGGGTAGGTCAGCGGATGCCGGAAGTCGACGCTCCCCACGGTGTCGACCTTCGCCCCCAGGAAGAGGAGGACGCCGGTCGTGCCCACGGCCACCGCGACGACCGCGACGCCGACGATCGCAAGGATGCGGAGCAGACGCCGCCTCTGCGGCTCCTCCGCGCGCTGCTGATCCATCTCGCTCCTGTCCTGACGTGGCCTCATCAGCCTAATCCAATAATGGATCCAGAACGGAAGAAGTTACTTTGTATGGACTCAGGATCCAGCAGACGTTCCTCCGGTGGCGCCGACGGGTGCGGGGAACAGGGCCGTCAGCAGCTGCTCGACCCAGGCGATGAGGTCGGCATCGGGCAGCGCCTCGCCGTGCGGGCGGGGAACGGGGACCACGAGCGCCTCGCCCGCGGGGATGAGCTTGGCGTTCGGGTAGAGGCGCTTCAGGCGCACCTGCAGGGAGTCGGGAAGACTCACCGGAGCCAGGCGCAGGTTCTGCCCCATCACGACGAGGTCGCTGAGCCCGGCGCGGGCCGCGCGGCGGCGGAGGCGCGCCATCTCGATGAGACCCGCGGCCTCCTCCGGGAGCTCCCCATAGCGGTCGCCGAGCTCCTCGACGACGAGATCGATCGCATCGTCGGCGGCGGTGACCGATGCCGCCGCCGACAGCTTCTGATAGGCCTCCAGGCGCAGCCGCTCGCTGTCGATGTAGTCCTCGGGGATGCGGGAGCGCACGGGCAGCTCCAGGCGCAGCTCCGCGCCGGTCTCGGTCTCCTCGCCGCGGAAGGTCGCCACCGCCTCGCCGATCATCCTGAGGTACAGATCGAAGCCGACGCCGGCGATGTGCCCGGCCTGCTCGGCGCCGAGG
>CAYOTY010000190.1:3499-3806 GCA_964406995.1 uncultured Microbacterium sp. | reverse complement strand
CTCAGTCTGAAGAACGCCGTCGACAACTCGCGGCTGAACCAGACGCTGAACACCCCCGCCCTGGCCACCCTGCACCTGCTCGACAGCCAGCTGGGATGGATCCTCGAAGGCGGCGGGCTCGGCTGGGCGGCGGCCCGCACGGCCGAGTCCTCGAAGGCCCTGTACGACTGGGCCGAGGCGAAGGATGCCGCCACCCCCTTCGTCGCCGACCCCGCGCACCGCTCGCCGGTGGTCGCCACGATCGACTTCGACGACAGCATCGACGCCGCGGGCGTGGCCACGGCGCTGCGCGCGAACGGCATCGTCG
>CAYOTY010000190.1:0-3489 GCA_964406995.1 uncultured Microbacterium sp. | reverse complement strand
CCGAGCTTGCGGTAGGGCTCGGCCGCAACCAGCTGCGCATCGCGACCTTCGTCTCGATCGAGCCCGACGACGTGCGCCAGCTCATCCGCTGCATCGACTACGTGCTCGAGCACCTCGCCGGCTGAGCTCTACTCTTCCTCTTCGTCGGGGACCGAGTCGTCGAGCTCGTCGATGTCGACGCCGTCGAGGTCGCCCGAGTGCAGGTGCGGGGAGCCGTCCTCATCGAAGTCGGCGGCGTCGAGATCGTCGAGGTCTTCGAGCTCCTCGTCGTCTTCCTCGCCCTCCGCCTCGGCCGCTTCGGCCGCGGCCTGCTCGGCCGCCGCCATCGAGGCGCGGTACTCGGCCATGCGCTCGGCCCACGGCACCCATTCCGGCGCCAGCAGCGCGTCGTCGCCCGGAAGGAGCTCGAGCTCGAGGACGGTCGGCTCGGCGTCGTCCACGACGGCGACCGAGACGGTCCAGAACCAGCCCGGGTAGCCGTCCATCGTGTTCGCGAAGCGCAGGGAGACGACACCGCCCTCTTCGAGGGCATAGCCGACGGGCTCGCCGATCGTCGAGGCGGGAGTGATCTCCCGCAGCGCCGCACGCGCCAGATCGTGCGCGGCGATCAGGCGCTCATCGGCCTCAGGCGTCGAGGTCATCAGCGACCTTGCGGAGCACCGCGGCGATCTTGCTGCCCTGCGCCGACGAGGGGTAGCGTCCGCGACGCAGATCTCCGCCGATGCCGTCGAGAAGCTTCACGAGGTCTTCGACGATGATCGCCATGTCGTCGGCCGGCTTGCGCTTGGCCTTCGCCAGCGACGGCGGCGCATCGAGCAGACGGACCGAGAGAGCCTGCAGACCGCGCTTGCCGTCGGCGACGCCGAACTCGACACGCGTGCCGGACTTGACCGACGTCGTGCCTGCAGGAAGGGCCGTGGCGTGCAAGAAGACGTCCTGGCCGTCATCGCTGGCGATGAAGCCGAACCCCTTCTCCTCGTCGTAGAACCTGACCTTGCCGCTGGGCATGGGACAACCTCGCTGGGTGAGTAGGGACAAAAAAGGTGCCGCGGTTATGCGGCCCCTCCAGCCTACCGCTCCCGGCGAGCGAGTAGGCTGAAAAGGATGAGCACCCCGTCCTCCGCACCGACCCCGCCCGTTCGGCCGATCGACCGCATCCTCGCGTTCGGCGCGCTGACGCTGGCGGCGGCATCGATCGCGTGCTTCCTGGGGATCATCATCGGCACGGCCACGGGGATGGAGCAGGCAGACTTCGGCTCCGGCGTCTGGCCGGTCGTCGCCGCGGTCCCGATGTGGGGTCTCCCGCTGGCATTCGTCATGATCATCACGCTGCTGATCACGACGTTCATCCGGAAGGGCCGCGCCGCCAAGCGCCCCTGAACATGGGCACGCACGCGCGCTCGCTCGCCGAGTGGCTCGTCTCCCAGGACGATGAGCAGCTCGCCACCCTGTTCGCCCGTCGGGGGGTGAGCCCCAGGGCGACGTGGAACGACTTCTTCGACGCCGCCGAGGCACTGCTCGACGCGGGTTCGATCACCCGCGTGCTGCCGCAGCTGACCCGGCGCGAGGCCGCGGTGCTGATCGGTGCGGAGAGCGACGCGGATGCGGTCGCCTCCCTCCGCTCGCTCGCCCTGCTCTCCGCGCACGGCTCCCCCTCTCCCGCCGTCGCAGAGCAGATCGCGGGGCGCGAGGTGCCGCCGGCGTCCCTCGTCGCCCCTTCCCTCACCGCTGACGAGACGGCCGAGGCGCACGCCGCCGAGCAGGCCTTCACCCACGTCGCCGCGATCGCCGAAGTGCTGCTGGTCGCGCGCGCCACGCCGCTGGCGCTGCTGGCGAGCGGTGCGGCCAGCGCAGGAGAGAAGCGCCGGTTCGCCGACGTCGAGGTCGTGCCGCGAGGGAGCGATCTCGACGACCTGATCGCCTGCGCCTGCGATGCAGGGCTGGCCGTGACCGACGACCGCGCGCTCCGGGTGACCGAGCGCGGTGAGGCCTGGCTGCTCCGGGGGGTGACCGAGCGCTGGGCCGCCCTGGCCACGGGCTTCCGCGAGAGGATGCCGCGCGCGCTGCGTTCACCCGACGGCGGCTGGATCGCCCCGGCCGCCTGGCCCGGCGCCCTGCCCTGGGATCCGACATGGCCCGACAGGCTCGCCGCCCTGCTCCGGCGCGCGAGCATGCTGGGGCTGGTCGCCGAGGGCGGAGCCGAGCCGGAGTGGGCGGCGGCGCTGCGGCGCGGCCGGCCCGCCGACGCAACGGCACTGCGCAGGTTCCTTCCGGCGGAGGTCGATCGGATCTTCCTGCAGAACGACCTCTCGGCGATCTCCCCCGGTCCTCTCGCCCCCGCCCTGGATGTGCGCCTGCGCACCCTCGCCCGCCGCGAGTCGGCCTCGCAGGCCTCGTCCTACCGCTTCACCGCCGAGTCGATCGCGCATGCCCTGGCGCTGGGCGAGACCGAGGAGTCGCTGCTGCAGTTCCTCGGCGAGCTGTCGCTGACCGGCATCCCCCAGCCCCTGCGGTACCTCATCGCTCAGACGACCGCGCGCCACGGGCTCGTGCGCGTCGCCGCCGATGGCGACAGCGGGCACACCCGCGTGCGAAGCAGCGACCGGCACCTGCTCGATGCGATCCTGGTCGATCAGGCTCTGCGACCGCTGGGGCTCATGCGGCACGCCGACGAGCTCCGCTCCCGCGTCAACGCCACCACCGTGTTCTGGGCGTTGAGCGACGCCCGCTACCCGGCGACTCTCGTCGATGCGCGGGGGGAGGCGATCGTGGCGGGCCGGCATCGCGCGGCCCCGGTGCCCGAGAGCGCCTCGGATGCGGACGCCTACGCCCCGCTGATCGAGCGCCTCCGCGCCCATCACGGACCCGACGCCGACGCCGCCTGGCTGGAGCGCGCACTGGAGGCGGCGGTGCAGGCGCGGTCGGTCCTCGCCGTCGAGGTGGCGATGCCCGACGGTTCGATGCGGATGCTCACCCTGGAGGCGACAGGGCTGGGCGGCGGACGCCTGCGCGGTCTCGATCGCGCGGCCGACGTCGAGCGCACCCTGCCCGTGGCCAGCATCCGCTCGGCGCACCCCGTCGAGGGCTGATCCCCTCCCCAGCTCCTCCGCCCGTCCCGATCTGCACACGCACCCGCCACGTTCGTGCGGGAACCGGGGCGGGCTGTGCAGATCGGGGCGGCAGGGATCCCGCATCCGCCGGGCCGGGTAGAATCGAACGCTATGGCTGATGGCCCCCTGATCGTGCAGAGCGACCGCACCGTGCTCCTGGAAGTGGCGCACCCCGACGCCGAGAGCGCCCGGCACGAGCTGGCGATCTTCGCCGAGCTGGAGCGCGCGCCCGAGCACATCCATACCTACCGCGTCACGAGACTCGGCCTGTGGAACGCCCGCGCGGCGGGTCACGATGCCGACGACATGCTCGGCACCCTCGACCGCTGGTCGCGGTTCCCCGTCCCGCCGTCGGTGTCCGTCGACATCCGTGAGACGG
>CAYOTY010000189.1:0-3807 GCA_964406995.1 uncultured Microbacterium sp. | reverse complement strand
GTCGAGCTCGCGCACGGCGACGCCGTTGGCCCAGGCCGCCCACTCGGGGCTGGACTTCTCGGCTGCGAGGCCGAAGATCGATGCTCCCTGCCCGCCGGCGGAGACCGGATGCGCGAGCGCCTGTGCCCGTGAAGCGACGATCGGGGCGCGGTTCAGGGAGGCGGCGGCGACCGAGGCGTTGTCGATGATCCGGTTGATGATCATGTCTTCGGTCGCGGCCTCGACCTCGACGGGGTCGGTGGCGACCTCGGCGATCTTCCAGGCCAGCTGCTGCTCGCGGGGCAGGCTCTCCTCGCTCCTGTAGACGCGGACGTGGTGCGTGACGGTCATGCTGATCCTTCGGGGTCGGGGGATGAAAGCGTGTCGAGGATGTTCCTGAGCGCGTTGTGCAGATGCACGTGAGTGGCGTGGGCGGCGAGGTCGCCGTCGCGGGCGGCGAGGGCGGATGCGATCAACCGGTGCTCGGCGACCGACTCGGTCAGACGCGCGGGCTTGTCGCGGGCCATCCGGCGGACGCGCACGAGGTGGGTGCGCACGGTCCGCAGCGCCGCGGTGAGATAGCTGTTGTCGACGGCGTCGTCGATCGCGCGGTCGAAGCGGGCGATGAGCGCATAGTAGGCGTCGAGGCCGGATGCCGCACCCAGCTGCACCCTCGCGAACTCCGTCGCCAGGGCGGCGAACTCCCCCGCGTCGCCTCGCTCGGCGGCGAAGCGGGCGGCGGACTCCTCCAGCGCACGACGCAGTTCGAACAGCTCGCGGATGTCGTCGGCATCGATGTCGGTGACGACCGTGACCCGCGGCGACTGCTGCTCGACCAGGCCGTCGGCGGCGAGGCGCCGGATCGCCTCGCGCAGAGGCGTGCGGCTGACGCCGAGGCGGGATGCCTGCTCGACCTCGCCGAGCACGGTGCCTGCGGGAAGATCGCCCGACTGGATCTCCTCCAGCAGCGTGAGGTAGGCACGATCGCTGGCGCGTGTGCCTTCGCCGAGCATGGTCATGACGCTAGTGTATACATAAAACAAACAAAATAGCCATCCAGTCCAGCTCTCATGGCCATTAGGTATACATATACTCGATCGCCTTCCGCACTCGACGCATTCGCTCCGGCGCCGGCGACGCGGGTGGAGGACAGGGGCGACGCCGTCGCCGGGATGCGCGTGCGCGTTCCCGCACGCGGCCGAGACTCCGCGGCGGACCCGGCCTGCCGGAATGGACGGACCGGATGCCGCCGGCACTCAGCGCGAGGCGTTCAGCTCGCCGTCGGCATCCGGGAGCTCGATCGAGCCGGTGATCGCCTCGACGATCTCCACCTCTTCGACCGCGTCGCGCAGCCGGCGGCGGATGCGCAGCAGCCGGGCGACGATGAACCACAGGAACAGCATCACGACCACGGCGACCACCGCATTCGAGAGCACACCGCTCCAGCGCTCCAGGATCGGCGCGATCGCGGGCCCGAAGGCGAATCCCAGCCCGACCCAGATGCCGTTCCAGATGGCCGATCCGATGAAGGTGTAGCCGGTGAACTTGACCAGCGGCATCCGCTCGATCCCTGCGGGGATGGAGATGAACGAGCGCACCAGGGGCACGCAGCGCCCGAACAGCACGGCGGCCCCGCCCCAGCGCTGGAAGAAGGCCTCGGCCTTGTCGAAGTCGTCGGTGTCCATGAGGGGGATGCGGCCGACCAGTCGCCGGGTGCGATCCCGGCCGAGGGCGGCACCGATCGCGTACCAGATCAAGGCCCCGACGAGCACCCCGACGGTCGCGGCCAGCCACGCGCCCCAGAAGCTCATGCGACCCTCATAGGCCAGGAAGCCCGCACCGGGCAGCAGCGCCTCGGAGGGGATCGGGGGCACGAAGGTCTCGATGAGCACGGCGATGCCGACGCCGACCTCGCCGAGGGACTCCATGAGCGAGAGCACCCAGCCGATGAAGCCCTCGTACCCGCCCTCGGCGGCCGTCTTCACCACACGCGCACCCGCAGTCATCAGCGCCCTTCGCCTCGCACCGGCGCCCGTGCAGCGCCCTGACCATGGTGTCATGGCTGCCGGACCCCGGTCTGGGCATCGCCTGGGTGTCGCCACCTCCCGTGGCCTCGATCCGTCAGAGGGCGGCCAGCATCCGATCGACGGCGGCCCCGTAGCCGTCCAGTGCGGCGCCGAGATCGAGGTGCCCGGCGGCCGCGAGCGTGCCGAGTCCGTGCACGAGCCCCCAGAGGGCCGAGACGTCGTCGGCGCGTTCGAGACCCGCGGAGGCGGCGACCCCGGCGAGCAGTCCCTCCAGCGCATGGATGAGAGGAGCCATCGTCTCGGTCGGCTCTCCGGGGACGCACACCGCGGGATCGTAGATCGCGACGAAGGCGTGCGGACGGTCGACGGCGAAACGGATGTAGGCGGCTCCCCCCGCTTCCAGCGCCGCACGGGGAGCCGGATGCGAGCTCACCGCATCCTGCACCTGGTCGACGAGCTCGGCCATGCTGCGCTCCGCGAGCGCTTTGAGCAGACCGTTTCGATCCGAGAAGTGATGGTACGGCGCGTTGTGGCTGACGTCTGCGGCGCGCGCGACCTCGCGCAGGCTGATCTCGGCGGCCGGCTTCTGGGCGAGCAGCTGCATCGCCGCGACCTCCAGCGCGTGCGCGAGATCGCCGTGATGATAGGCGGACCGAGAACTTGACACAAGCAACATTCTCCCCTATCTTGACACTGTCCACCAGAACTAGACATCATCAAGATAGGACCCTTCGATGAGCACTCTCGTGATCGACGGACACCCCGACGCCGCCTCCCTCACGGCCGCGATCGCCCAGCGCTATGCGCACGGCCACGGCGACGCCCGAATCCTCGCACTGCGCGATCTCGACTTCGATCCGCATCTGCGCTTCGGCTACCGTGCCCGCATTCCGATCGAGCCGGACCTCGCCGAAGCGCGGCGCGCCCTGCATGACGCCGATCGCATCGTCGTCGTCACTCCGGTGTGGTGGGGGTCGGTCCCTGCGCTGCTGAAGGGGTTCTTCGACCGGGCGCTGCTCCCGCAGCAGGAGTATCGCATCACCGATGCCGGGTTGCCCGAAGGGCTGCTGGCCGGGCGCCCCGGACGCCTCCTGCTCACCGCCGACACCCCGCCATGGGCGGTGCCGCTCACGGGGCTGCCCGCGGTGACGCAGGTGGCGCGCAACACGATGCGCCTGTGCGGCATCCGTCCGGTTCGAGTGACAAGAATGCTGGGGGTCAAGACCGCGAGCGACGAGAAGGTGGCGCGCTGGCTCGCGCGCCTCGAACAGCTCGGACGCGTCGACGCCGCACGGCAGACATCCGACTCACCGAGTGAGTACCAGAACGCCGAGTGAATACCGGAACGCCGTCTTTCGGGTGCTCACTCGACGGCGGGGTGCTCAGTGGGCGGAGGGCCGCTCAGCCGAGGGCGGCCGAGGCCGCCTCGTCCTCGGTGGTCGCCACGAGCTGCCCGCAGGCCCCGTCGATCTCCTTGCCGCGGGTGTCGCGGAGGGTGGTGGGAACGCCCGCATCGTTGAGGCGGCGCACGAACTCCCGCTGGACCGGGCGATCGGATGCCGTCCACACCGACTCCGGCGTGGGGTTCAGCGGGATCGGGTTCACGTGCACCCAGCCGCGGCCGCGGGCGTTGAGCTTCTCGGCGAGGAGGTCCGCGCGCCAGGGGTGATCGTTCATGTCCTTGATGAGCGCGTACTCGATCGACACGCGGCGGCCGGTCTTCTCGAAGTAGCCGCGGGCGGCGTCGAGTGCCTCGTCGACCTTCCACCGCGAGTTGATCGGGATCATCTCGTCGCGCAGG
>CAYOTY010000188.1:697-3935 GCA_964406995.1 uncultured Microbacterium sp. | reverse complement strand
ACGCGGATGCGCTCATTGGTGCGGGGATCGCTGATGCGGAACTCCTTCGGTGGGGACGGTCTGAGAAAGAGACGCTCAACCCCACCCGCTGACTACAGGCGCCAGCGCACCCTGTCTACCGACGCGAATCGGCGGAGTGCAAGACCCGGTAGCCTGGAACGGCAAGCGCGGGTGGGAAGTGAATCCTCTTTCGTGTCGGAGCACAGTGCTCCGAGCCAATCAAGTCTAACAGAAGGCGCCTCACAGTGACGATTCCGGGTCAAGATCAGCAGCACGACGAGCGCGCGGAGCGCTGGGAGCGGCAAGAAGCGGCCGCCGCATCCGCAACCCGGGACATCTCCGAGGTCCCCGCGGTGGAGGTCATCACCACCACCGCCGTGCACCTGATGAGCGCGGCCGCGGTCAAGGTCGGCCTCGCCGATGACCCGGATGCCGAGACCGACCTCGACGAGGCCCGCAAGCTGATCAACGCCCTCGCCGGGCTCATCACCGCCGGCGCGCCCGAGATCAGCGACATGCACGCCCGCTCGCTGCGCGACGGCCTGCGCTCCCTGCAACTGGCGTTCCGCGAGGCCTCGGCCATCCCCGACCCGATCGGCAAGGGGCCGGGCGAGAAGTGGACGGGGCCGGTCAACTAGAGACTCGGGAGCGAGACAGGTGCAGATACCGGTGGGTGGGTTCCCGCATCCTCGCGTCAGAACAGTGCTAACGAACCTCGATAGGGATGAATCCCACCCGAACGCCGGGCAGTTTGATCTGCAGGCGATCCTCGAGGTTGACGGGATCATAACCGGGGGATAGCAGGATGACGAGCGCTTCCCCCGGCGCGGTATGCGTACGCTCCAGCAGGGTGAAACTCACGTCGGGGCGACCCTCCACGGTGAAGAAGCTGCCGTCCATCGTGATCGATGTGGCCGGGAGCCAGTCGAAGCTGACGACCAACGTGTCATTGTCAGCCAGCCAGTCCGCATAGAGGAGATCTCCCGTCAGTTCACCCTCCTCGCTGGCCGCGGCGAGAGGCGTCGCCACCGCGACGCCGATGAGGGGCACTGACCACGCCGCCGCACGCAGCAGCGTACGGCGGTCGAGATCTGCAGCATTCTGCATGGTCTGCTCCGTTCCTGGCCATGTCGGGAAGCGCGGCGGGATATGGCGGTATTTGGACTCTAGCGGCCATCGAGTGGACGGAGATGGCCAATGGACACTAGTGTCCATCTCAGGCGTCTCTCTCAACCCTGTGCGAGTTCGGCGCCCTCGCCGCGCGCGAAGGAGCCGCCGTGACCGCCCAAGACCTCGATCTTCTCGCCAAGGCCCTGCGCGCTCGTGCCGCCACGATCGACGAGTTCGCCGAGGTGCTCGGAACCGATCGTGAAGCTCTGGTCGCGCAGCTTCACAGGCTCGAAGCGCAAGGGTTTCTCACCCTCGTCGAGGACACGATCTCCTACCGGCGTCCGGATGTGACCATCACCGACCTCGCCGAGCGCACGTTCCAGGATCTCGCCCGCGACATGCAGGACACGCTGCAGCAGACGCAGGAGGCGCTGGAGTCGCTTCCGGGGCTGCTGCAGGCATGGCGCGAGGGCAGCGCCGACGAGAGCTCCCTGCCGCTCGAGGTTCTGCACGGGCCGTGGGCGGCGACCGGCATGTGGCGGCTGCAGTTCTCTCGCGCGATCCCTCGACTCGTGGATCTGTGCATTCCCGATGCCGGCGCGCTGCTCGAACTGCGTCAGGACTCCCAGGCCTCCTACTGGGGGCGGCACGCGGGGGAACCCCTAGAGGTGCGCCTGCTGATGAGCACGACCGACGCCGCCCGGCCCGAGGGGCAGGAGGCGATCGCCAAGGAACACGCCCACGGGGTGCAGATCCGCATGCATCCCGATCTGCCGAGCTTCTTCTGGGTCGCGGACGGCAGCACCGTCGCTGTGCCGCTGGAGTGGGGAGAAGGCTGGCCCTCCGCGGTGATCGCCACGCAATCCCCGCCCCTGGCATCGATCCTCGGCTGGGTCTATGAGCGCCTCTGGCGAGAGGCGGTGCCGGTCACCGGCACCGAGCAGCCCTGGGACGGCATGCTCCGGCTGATGAGCCAGGGGCTGACGATGCAGGCCGCCGCCTCTTCCCTCGGACTCACTCCGAGAACCGGTCGTCGGCGCGTGGCCGAGGCCATGGTCCACTACGGCGTGAAAAGCCACTTCAGCCTCGCCGCCGCGTGGAGCACGCAGACCCGGTGAGATCGCGGGAGATCCGGCAGGCTCACTCTCCCCGACCGCTGTCGCGACCGGCCGTGAGGCGGACCGTGAGGGAGTCGACGAGAGTGGCGATCCGGTCATCGGCCGCCCACCGCTGGGCCAGGCGCTGCAGGACCGCGTCCAGGGTCGCGCGCTCCAGACCCGTGACCAGCTCCAGCTCGACGACGAGCTCGGGACCGCGCAGGCGCGCGTCGGGGTCGCCGGGAGCGACGGCGACGTCGATCACCGCGAGTTCGGTCGCCACGCTCTCCTGGAGACCGGTGTAGACCTCGGGCGACAGGAAGCTCGGCACCCAGCGCTCCTGCTGCGCGACTGCCCAGACGGCGGGCCTGCGAAGGACGAACTCGGTGTCGGAGGTCGGATCCAGCACGATGAGGTCGGTGTCGTCGGCCGAAGCGGCAAGGGCGGCACGCACGGCGTCGACCGGAACCGGGCGGGCCTCCGGATCCCAGCGCGACATCGCCTCGACCGAGCTGAACACCGGCTGGACGCGGCGGCCGTCGGGGGCGGCGACCGTCACGATCGACAGCTCCTGCGTCTTATCGACGGTCAGGCCGCTGGGAGCGGTGCCCTCCTCCCCCTTCTCGGCAATCAGAGGGATCAGCACGCGGACGCCGCGGAAGGCGTCGACGACCTCCTGCTGCGAGCCCTCCCCCGCGCGAAAACGCGTCAGGGCCGCCAGCAGCGCCGGATCGGCCGAGCCGTCATCGGCGGCGTGGAGGTTCTCCTGGAAGGCGCGCCCCTCCCACGGGACTCCGGCGGAGTCGCCGTGATCGCAGGAATCCTGCGGGTCAGCGGCCTGCGACATCCAGCGCCTCGGCCAGCGTGAACGCGCCCGCATACAGGGCCTTGCCCACGATCGCGCCCTCGACGCCCAGCGGCACGAGCTCGCGGAGCGCGGCGATGTCGTCGAGGCTCGATACCCCGCCGGAGGCGACCACCGGCTTCGGCGTGCGCGCGACGACATCGCGCAGGAGGTCGAGGTTCGGCCC
>CAYOTY010000188.1:0-687 GCA_964406995.1 uncultured Microbacterium sp. | reverse complement strand
CGCCGCCCTCCTTCGTCCAGCCGCGCGCGGCGAGCGTCGTGCCGCGCACGTCGAGACCGACCGCGACGGCCTCGCCGAAACGGGCGATGACATCGGCCGCCCACTCCGGGTTCTCCAGCGCCGCCGTGCCGAGGTTGACCCGCGTCGCACCGCTCTCCAGCGCCGACTCCAGGCTCTGATCGTCACGGATGCCGCCCGAGAGCTCGATGTTCACGTGCCGGTACTGCTTGATGACCCGGCGCAGCATCGCGGTGTTGTTGCCGCGGCCGAAGGCCGCATCGAGATCGACCAGATGGATCCACTGCGCGCCCTGATCGACCCACTCGCCGGCGGCATCGATCGGGTCGCCGTAGCTGGTCTCGGTGCCCGCCTCCCCCTGGGTCAGGCGCACGGCCTTGCCGTCGGCGACGTCGACGGCCGGGAGCAGGATGAGTTCGGGAGTGGATGCGAAGTCGGTCATGGTTCCTCGTTGGTGGCGGGAGATCGCCCCTTGGGGGCACGATCTCAGAGCGTATCGGTGCGGAGCGAGCCGATCCAATTCGACAGGAGGCGGATGCCGGCCTCCCCCGACTTCTCGGGGTGGAACTGGGTGGCCGACAGCGGCCCGTTCTCCACAGCGGCCAGGAACGGCGAGCCGTACTCGGTCCAGGTCAGCCTCGGCGCGGGGAAGGGCGGCGAGACCTCCAG
>CAYOTY010000187.1:3764-4023 GCA_964406995.1 uncultured Microbacterium sp. | reverse complement strand
CCAGCGTCTGCGTCACTCCACGACCAACTCGCTGCTGTCGCGGCGCGACGTCGTCGTGGTCTCGACGGTCTCGTGCATCTACGGCCTGGGCGCGCCCGAAGAGTACCTGCGGGCGATGGTGGCGCTGCAGGTGGGGGAGCGCTACGACCGCGACGCCCTCATCCGTCAGTTCATCTCGATGCAGTACAACCGCAACGACGTCGACTTCTCCCGCGGCAACTTCCGCGTGCGGGGCGACACGATCGAGATCATCCCTGTC
>CAYOTY010000187.1:2988-3754 GCA_964406995.1 uncultured Microbacterium sp. | reverse complement strand
CGAGGCGCTGTACTCGCTGCATCCGCTCACCGGCGACGTGATCGCCCGTCTCGACTCGGTGCCGATCTTCCCCGCCTCGCACTATGTCGCCGGCACGGACGTCATCCGGCGCGCCATCGGCACGATCGAGACCGAGCTCGCCGCCCGGCTGGGAGAGTTGGAGCGGCAGGGCAAGCTCCTGGAGGCCCAGCGACTGCGGATGCGCACGACCTTCGACCTCGAGATGCTGCAGCAGCTCGGCTTCTGCTCGGGCATCGAGAACTACTCGCGCCACCTCGACGGTCGCGAACCCGGTGAGCCGCCGCACACGCTGCTGGACTTCTTCCCCGACGACTTTCTCATGGTGATCGACGAGTCGCATGTGACGGTGCCGCAGATCGGTGCGATGTACGAGGGCGACGCCTCGCGCAAGCGCACGCTCGTCGAGCACGGCTTCCGGTTGCCGAGCGCGCTCGACAACCGGCCGCTGCGCTTCGACGAGTTCAAGAACCGCATCGGCCAGACCGTGTACCTGTCGGCGACGCCGGGGAAGTACGAGATGAACATCGCCGACGGCGTCGTCGAGCAGATCATCCGCCCGACGGGACTGGTCGACCCCAAGATCGTCGTCAAACCCTCCAAGGGGCAGATCGACGATCTGCTCGAAGAGATCCGCCTCAGGGTGGAGCGCGATGAGCGCGTGCTCGTCACGACTCTCACGAAGAAGATGGCCGAAGAGCTCACCGACTTCCTCGGTGAGCACGGGGTGCGCGTGCGCTACCTGCAC
>CAYOTY010000187.1:0-2978 GCA_964406995.1 uncultured Microbacterium sp. | reverse complement strand
AGGTGTCGCTCGTGGCGATCCTCGACGCCGACAAAGAGGGTTTCCTGCGCTCGGGCACCTCCCTCATCCAGACGATCGGCCGTGCCGCGCGAAACGTCTCCGGCGAGGTGCACATGTACGCCGACAAGGTGACCGACTCGATGGCGAGTGCGATCGAGGAGACCGAGCGCCGCCGCGAGAAGCAGATCGCGTACAACGTGGCCAACGGCATCGACCCGCAGCCGCTGCGCAAACGGATCGCCGACATCACCGAGGTGCTCGCCCGCGAGGGCGCCGACACGGCCGAGATGCTCTCGAAGAAGGGGAAGAGCGGCAGGGGGAAGAGCCCGACGCCGAACCTGCGGCGAGAGGGCATCGCGGCCGAGGGCGCGGAACAGCTCGAGGCGACGATCGGCGACCTCTCTGCGCAGATGCTCGCCGCCGCCGAAGAGCTCAAATTCGAGCTCGCCGCGCGCTTGCGCGACGAGGTGCAGGACCTGAAGAAGGAGCTGCGCGCCATGGAGCGCGCCGGGCACGCCTAAACGGATGCGCGTGAGACACAGGAGGCAGCATGGAGCAACGACTCACTCTCGTCACGCTGGGCGTCGCCGACCTCGAACGAGCGATCGGCTTCTACCGTGCGCTCGGCTGGGAGCCACATCCCGGTTCCGTCGCCGGTGAGGTCGCGTTCTTCCAGACGGGCGGCATCGCCCTCGCCCTCTGGTCGCGCGCCTCACTGGCGGAGGACTCCTGCATGGAGGACACCGGCGGCTGGGGCGGCGTGACCCTCGCTCACAACGTACGCTCGAGCGCCGAGGTCGACGCCGTGCTGGCCGACGCAGAGCGTGCCGGTGCGCGCATCGGGAGAGCCGGCGCGCCCACGCCGTGGGGTGGCTACTCGGGAGTGTTCATTGACCCCGAGGGGCACCCTTGGGAGGTGGCGTGGAACCCCGGCTGGCGACTGGACGCATCCGGCGCCGTCCACCTCGGATGACCTTGTCGGCGCCCGGCCTGCGGAAGATGACACCATGAACGAGAAGCGCGCGGAACTGGCCGACCGCATCCGGTCGCTCCTGTCCGATGAGCCCACCTGCGAGCAGAAGCCGATGTTCGGCACGCTGGCGTTCATGCTGCGCGGGCGCCTGCTCGTGGCGGCAGGGCGCGAGGGAGACCTGCTCGTCAGGGTCGATGCCGAGCGCAGCGCAGAGCTTCTGCTGTGTCCCGGAGCCCGCCAGGCCGAGATGGGGCCGAAGCGCACGAGCATGGGGCCGAGCTGGCTCACCGTCGAGGGCGAGGCGCTCGAAGACGACGACCAGCTGCTGTTCTGGATCGATCTCGCCCGCGAGCACAACGCCGTGGGGGAGTGAGCGCACGCCTGTGCTGGCGCCATGACGTTCTTCGATCCTCAGGTCATCCTCTTCGTCGAGGACCCGGACGGCCACCCGGTGCAGCTCGTCGAGTGCGCGGAGGCGAGCTGAGCCTCAGGGGCAGTGCATCAGGGGCTTGGGGCCTGTGCGGTCGAAGGCATGGGCGGACATGGGCGCTCCGCAGAGCGGACAGGCGCGCTCCGCGCGATCCGGCTCGGGCTCGGTGTCGTAGGGACCCACGGATGCAGGACCGGCGATTCGGATGAGGCTCGCGTTGAGATAGCGGTACCAGCCGCCGGCGGCGGCGACACGTGCGCGAAGCCTCGGCCTGTCGGGATCATTTCGTGTCATGATAATTAGTGTACTAAAAGATTACCGAGGAGGAATGATGACGGATCGGGACGAACTGCTGAAGCTCGACAACCAGCTCTGCTTCGCGATCGTCACGGCGGCACGGAATGTGGTCTCGATCTACCGCCCCGTGCTCGAGCCGCTCCAGCTGACGCATCCGCAGTACCTCGTGATGCTCGCCCTGTGGGAGAAGGCTCCGAGATCGCTGGGCGAGCTGGCCGAGGAGCTCGCGATGGAGCCGGCCACCCTTTCGCCTCTCGTCAAGCGGCTCGAGGCGCAGGGAAGGGTCACGCGCTCGCGGCGCACAGATGACGAACGCGTGCTCGACATCGGGTTGACGGATGCCGGGCGCGCGCTTCGGGAGCAGGCGCTCACGGTGCCGGAGCAGATCATGGCGCGGGTCGGGCTCGGCGTGACCGAACTCGCCGCGCTCCGCGACGGACTGGCGCCCTTCGCCGGGCGCATGCACGCGACGGAGGCGCGCTGACCTCATCCGTCGCGTCGACCGGTTATCTCTTGATGATGGTCACCGCGACCGTGTCGCCGATGTCCTTGCCGAGGGCCTTGCGGACCTTCGCGCTGAGGGACACCATGTGCCCGCCTGCACCCGTCACCATCGCGCCGACGTTCTCCAGCACGACGTCGTCGACGCGGGCGTCCACCCTGACCGTCTTCCCCGTGCCGAAGAACTCCGCAGAGCCGGGGATTTCGACACAGCTCCAGATGTCGCCCTTGACCTCTACCCCGATCGTGGCCTGAAAGCTCAGTTGTTCCGGATCCATCCCGAGAGCATAGTCGCTGCTCACGCGAAGGCGGCACGCAGACTCGCTGTCAGCGGACAGCGGAGCCAGTGTCGGAGGCCCCTCCTAGACTTGTCGGGTGCCTATCGTCCCCATCGCCTCCGCAGGAAAGCTCAGTGTGCGCGGCGCCCGCGTCCACAACCTGAAGAACGTCGATCTCGACATTCCGCGCGACTCCCTGGTCGTGTTCACCGGGCTGTCCGGGTCCGGAAAGTCGAGCCTCGCCTTCGACACGATCTTCGCCGAGGGGCAGCGCCGCTACGTCGAGTCGCTCAGCGCCTACGCGCGCCAGTTCCTCGGTCAGGTCGATCGGCCCGACGTCGATTTCATCGAGGGTCTGAGCCCGGCGGTCTCCATCGACCAGAAGTCGACCAACCGCAACCCGCGCTCCACGGTCGGTACGATCACCGAGATCTACGACTACATGCGCCTCCTCTGGGCGCGCATCGGCGTGCCGCACTGCCCGGAGTGTGGCGAGAAG
>CAYOTY010000186.1:0-4086 GCA_964406995.1 uncultured Microbacterium sp. | reverse complement strand
CCGCGGCTCGGGCATGACCGTCACCGACGTCAACCAGCTCATGGCGCGCTTCGACCAGGCCGCGAAGATGATGAAGACCGTCGCCCGCGGCGGAACGCCCAACATTCCGGGCATGGGTCCGATGCCGGGCATGGGGCGCACCGGTGCTTCGTCCAAGCGCGGCAAGAAGGGCAAGGCGAAGACCGGCTCGCGCTCGGGCAACCCCGCCAAGCGCGCCGCCGAGAACTCCGGGCTGCCGGCTTCTGCCGGGCAGGGGAGCGGTTTCGGCCTGGGCGCGCCGCAGGCGCCCAGCCCCGATGAGCTGGCCGAGATCCAGAAGCTCTTCGGCAAGGGCTGATCTCCTCGCCCTGCGCTAGGAGAGGGTGGCGGATGCCGCGGATCCGACGCCGTGCGCCTCGCGCAGCACGGTGAGGCATCCGTCGACCTCCTGCTCGGTGCGCGCGGCGTCCCAGCCCAGCAGCGGAGCGAGCGCCTCGGCGATCGTGCGCACCGCATCCGGCGTGGCATCGCCCGTGAAGGCGAGGCTCGTGCGGCGGAAGATGACATCGGTCGCATGCCGCACGTACTCCTGCTCGACCATCCACGCCAGTTCGCGGCGGGAGAGCACCTCGCCCAGGAGAGGGGCGTCGTCGCCCTTGCGCAGGAACGCCGCCACGTCCGCGGCTCGTGTGCCGTATCGGGTGAACAGCACGCGGCCGCGCGGATCGTCGCCGACGTTCTCCTCGAGCCACTGCAGATGGCGCCGGCCGGTGCGCGGATAGCCCTTTCCGCCACCGATGCGCATGCCCGTGGTCTGCACGTGCCGTTCGGCGCCGAGCTCTGCCAGTACGCGGTCGGCGAGCGACTCGCCGAGGGCGCGGAAGGTCGTCCACTTTCCGCCGACGAGGCTCAGCACCGGCGGCTGTCCGGGCGTCTCGCGCCGTTCGATGCGGTAGTCGCGGGAGATGAAGCCGGGAGCGGTGTCGTCGGCATGCGGCAGCGGTCTGATGCCCGCGTACCGGTAGACGATCTGGTCCCGGCTCACCGCGATCGAGGGGAACACGTGCGCGATCAGGTCGAAGAAGTAGTCGACCTCCTCCTCTGTGCACAGCGCAGGCTCGCGGGGGTCGGCGGGGATGTCGGTCGTGCCGACGAGCACTCGGTCCTTGAGCGGGTAGATCAGCACGATCCGTCCGTCGGAGTGCTCGAAGAAGATCTCCCGGCCCCCGGTGGCCTCGAGGAGCTCGGGATGATCGAGCACGATGTGCGAGCCCTTGGTCCCGCCCATGAACGCGGTGGCGTCGCCGAGCGCCTCGTTGGTGAGGTCGGTCCATGGGCCGGAGGCGTTGACGACCACCTCCGCGTCGATCGGGAACTCTTCGCCGGTCTCCCGGTCGCGCAGGAGGACGCCGGACGGGCTCAGCCCGATCGCCTCGACGTAGTTGAGGGCGTGCGCGCCCGGATGCGCCTCCACGCCGTCGCGCAGCACGTCCAGCGCGAGGCGCTCGGGGTCGTGGACGGAGGCGTCGTAGTAGGTCGCGGTGTACTTCACCTTCGGATCGAGCTTCGGCAGCGCCGCCAGGGACTTCTTGCGTCCGTCGAAGTCGTGCCGCGGGACCGTTCCGCCGTCGCGGGAGAAGGTGTCGTAGAGCACGAGGCCCGCCTTGATGAGGGCGGCACCGCGCTCGCGGGGCTTTCCCTTTCCGTGCGTGAGGAAGCGCAGGGGAGCGGTGAGGATGCCGGAGAAGGTCGAGTAGATCGGAATCGTCGTCTGCAGCGGCCTGACATAGTGGGGCGCGATCTTCAGCAGTCCGTTGCGCTCCTGCACCGACTCCTTCACCAGGCGGAACTCGCCGTTCTCCAGATAGCGGATGCCGCCGTGGATCATGTGGCTCGACGCCGCGCTCGCACCTGAGGCGAAGTCGCCGCGCTCGACGAGGACGACGTCGATGCCCTGCAGGGCCAGATCGCGGAAGGCGGCGATGCCGTTGATTCCTCCGCCGATGACGAGAACGCGCGTGCGCCCCGCCTCGCGCACGGTGCGCACCTCGGGGCGTTCGGTGTGTGCGTCCTGCGCGGCATCCATGGGGTTCTCCTCGTTCTTCGCTTCAGGTATATCCTTTGTCGAAACGCACAGCCGGGCAAGCAGAATGCACGAACGTGCAGAGAGGTTCAGGATGCCGACCGACAGGGGAAGCGGGCGACGCGGATCGCTCGCCCTGCAGGCCGCCCAGATGTACTACCTGCAGGACATGACGATGGACGTGATCGCACGGGAGCTGGGCACCTCCCGTTCGACCGTGTCGCGTCTGCTGAGCGCGGCGCGCGAGAGCGGGCTCGTGGAGATCCAGATCCATCCGCCGGAGGCGCAGGAGGCACGGCTCGAACAGGAGATCCGTCGCCGTTTCGGGATCGCCGCGCACATCGTGCGCACCCCGCAGATGATCAGCGACGTCGACCGGTTCGAGCGCGTGGCGATGAGCGCGGCGCGGATGCTGCCGACCTACTTCGACTCCAACATGATCCTCGGCATCGCCTGGGGCTCCACCCTCGATGCGATCAGCCGTCATCTGCCTCGGAAGGTCACGCACAACTCCACGGTCGTCCAGCTCAACGGCGCGGGAAACACCTTCACGAGCGGCATCGACTACGCCAGCGAGATCCTCCAGCGCTTCGGCACGGCCTGCTCGGCGCAGATCCAGCAGTTCCCGGTGCCGGCGTTCTTCGACGACCCGCGCACGAAGGAGGCGATGTGGCGGGAGCGCAGCACGCGCCGCGTGCTCGATCTCCAGTCGCGCGCCGACGTGATCCTCTTCGGTCTCGGATCCCCCTTCGCGGAGGTGCCCAGCCGCGTCTACATCGGAGGATACCTCGACAAGGCCGACTACCGGAGCCTGCGGGAGGAGAAGGTCGTCGGCGATATCGCGACGGTGTTCTACCGAGCGGACGGCACCTGGCGCGACATCCGGTTGAACGCGCGGGCGACCGGTCCCGGCATCCCGGTCCTCATGCGCGCCGCCCGACGACTGTGCGTCGTCGCCGGCGACCAGAAGCTGCCGAGTCTGCAGGGTGCGATCGCGACCGGGCTCATCACCGATGTCGTGCTCGACGACCGCCTTGCAGAGAAGCTGCTCGCCTCATGACCGCGTGCACATTCGTGCGATCTGTTCGGACGCCGCGCGCACGTCTTCTAGGCTGGCCGGAGACACCGAAGTCCTCTCAGGGGAGTTGATCCATGCACATCGTCGCCATCGACCAGGGCACCACGAGCACCCGCGCTATGGTGTTCGACTCGGATGGCTCACCGGTCGCGACGGGCCAGCGCGAGCACGAGCAGATCTTTCCGCAGCCTGGCTGGGTCGAGCACGATGCGAACGAGATCTGGCGCAACACCCGCGAGGTCCTCGCCACGGCTCTGGAGAAGGCGAAGCTCACGGCATCCGACATCGCGGCGATCGGCATCACCAACCAGCGCGAGACGGCGATCGTGTGGGACAGGACGACCGGCGAGCCCGTGCACCACGCACTCGTGTGGCAGGACACCCGCACGCAGCCTCTGATCGACGAGCTCGCCGCGGACGGGGGAGCCCGGCGCTTCGCCGACGTCACAGGGCTGCCGCTGGCGACCTATTTCTCGGCGTCGAAGATCGCATGGATCCTCGACCACGTCGACGGGGCGCGCGAGCGCGCCGAGCGCGGGGAGCTCCTCTTCGGAACCCCCGACACCTGGCTGCTGTGGAATCTCACTGGCGGCCCCGACGGCGGCGTGCACGCCACCGATGTCACCAACGCCAGCCGCACCCTGCTGATGAATCTGCGCACCCTCGACTGGGACGAGGAGCTGCTGCGAGCCTTCGGCGTGCCGCGGGCGATGCTTCCCGACATCCGATCCTCGTCCGAGGTGTACGGTCAGGCGGCGGGCGGGACTGTCGTCGAGGGCGTGCCGATCGCCGGCATCCTGGGCGACCAGCAGGCGGCGACCTTCGGTCAGGCGGCCTTCGATCGCGGGGAGTCGAAGAACACCTACGGCACCGGTAACTTCCTCATCGTCAACACCGTCGTGATGAGACCGTTCTGCGACTGCACGATCTCCTCGCCGGTGTTGAC
>CAYOTY010000185.1:0-4100 GCA_964406995.1 uncultured Microbacterium sp. | reverse complement strand
TCTCTCCGGCGAGCTCCTCGGTGACCGCGCGCACACGGCGCCCGAGCTCTCCGATGCAGGCGCCCTTGGCGTTGATGGCGGGGTCATGGGCGACGACAGCGATCTTGGTGCGGTGCCCGGCCTCACGGGCCAGGGACACGATCTCCACGAGGCCCGTCGCGATCTCGGGAACCTCCAGGGCGAAGAGCTTGCGGACCAGGCCCGGGTGCGTGCGCGAGACGGTGATAGAGGGTCCCTTGGCGCCCTTGGAGACGCCGGTGACGTACACGCGGATGCGGGAGCCGTGGGCGTACTCCTCGCCCGGCACCTGCTCCTCGGGAGGCAGGATCGCCTCCACCGAGCCCAGGTCGACGTGGATCATCCTGGGGTTGGGGCCCTGCTGGATCACGCCCGAGACGATGTCGCCCTCCTTGCTGCGGAACTCCCCCAGCACCGCATCGTCGGCGACGTCGCGCAGGCGCTGGTTGATGACCTGCTTGGCGGCGAAGGCGCCGATGCGTCCGAAGTCGTCGGTCTCGGCCTCGGCCTCGCCGATCACCGCGCCCTCCTCGTCGAGCACGGGCTCGTAGACGGCCACGTGGCCGGTGCCTCGATCGAGCTCGACCCGCACGCCGGACAGGGGCTCGCCCTCGACGGAGACATGCTTGGTGTACGCGGTCAGAACGGCCTGCTCGATGATGTTGACCAGCTCGTCGAAGGGGATACCCTTCTCCTTCTCGATGGTCCGCAGAAGCCTGAGCTCGATGTCCATGGCTGCCTCCTCTATTCAGGTCTTTCGTCGGGGCATCGCGCTGCTCCGACGTATCGTCCCAGGCTATCGGACGCGGACCGGCCCAGGACAGCTTCCGGCGCCCCGGAAGCGGGTGACCCTCGCGGGAGAGGCGAATCTTCGCCATACTTCGTGCATGGACGTCATCGCAGACATTCTCGGAAGCTTCCAGAACAACCTCTGGACCTGGGTGCTCGCGCCACTCGTCGCGGGCGTGGGACTGTATCTCAGCATCCGGACCGGGTTCATCCAGTTCCGCTGGATCCCAGAGATGCTCCGCACGGTCACCGACCGCTCCCCTCTCGACGAGCACGGCAGACCGCAGTCCATCTCGGCGTTCCAGGCGTTCACCGTGTCGGCCGCCTCCCGCGTCGGCGTCGGCAACATCGCCGGTGTGGGCACCGCGATCGTCGTCGGCGGGGCCGGGGCGATCTTCTGGATGTGGCTCATGGCACTCATCGTCGGCGCGACGAGCCTGTTCGAGTCCTCGCTCGCCCAGCTGTTCAAGGTGCGGGAGAAGGGCTCGTTCCGGGGCGGCCCGGCGTACTACATCGAGAAGGGCCTGGGCAAGCGCTGGGGCGGCATCGTCTTCGCCATCGCCCTGCTCATCTGCTTCCCCTTCGCCTTCAACGCCCTGCAGGCGAACACGCTCTCGCGAACCATCGTGGGCGTCACGGGAGGCGAGACCTCGCCGGCGTGGATCCCCTTCGTGGTCGGCGGCGTGGTCGCCACGCTCACCGCGCTGGTGATCTTCGGCGGCATCCGACGCATCGCCACGATCTCGCAGGCGGCGATCCCGGCCGTCGCCTTCGCCTACCTCATCATCGGGATCATCATCGTCGGCATCAACGCCGAGCACCTGCCCGCCGCCGCGGCGTCGATCTTCACCGACGCCTGGGGACCGAACCAGGTGATCGGGGCCACGCTCGGCGTCATCATCATGGAGGGCGTGCGCCGCGGGATGTTCTCGAACGAGGCCGGCCTCGGCTCGGTGCCGAACGCCGGAGCCACCGCCGCGGTCACGCACCCCGTCAAGCAGGGACTCGTGCAGACCCTCGGCGTCTACTTCGACACGTGGCTGGTCTGCTCGATCACGGCCTTCATCATCCTCGTCTCCGCACCCGACCTCGCCACCGCGGAGCGCGGCGTGTACCTGACCCAGAACGCCCTCGCCAGCGCCCTCGGCGACTGGACCGGCATCCTGCTGGCCGTGATCATCTTCGTGCTCGCCTTCACCTCGGTGCTGGGCAACTACTACTACGGCGAGTCGAACATCCAGTTCATCACCTCGAATCCGCGCTACCTCACGATCTTCCGCTGGTTCGTGATCGTCGCGGTCTTCCTCGGCTGCATCGCCGGCGCCGACCTGATCTGGAACCTCGCCGACGGCGTCATGGGATTCATGGCCCTGATCAACCTCGTCGCCGTGCTGCTGCTCTCGCCGATCGCCTTCAAGCTGATCCGCAACTACTCACGGCAGCGCAAGGAAGGCAAGGACCCCGTCTTCACCCGCGATCAGCTGCCCGAGGTCAAGGGCATCGAGTGCTGGGAGGACGAGATCACCGTCACCGGTCCCCTGGGTGTGCTGACCAAGGAGGATCGCGACGAGAAGCACCGCGACCGCTTCCGTCAGGAGGGCTGAGGACGGCCGGAGCCGGCCACCGAAGAGGGATCCGGGGGTTCAGGCCGCGGCATCCGGCCCGAAGTCGTTGATCGCGCGGATCAGCTTGTGCAGCGACCCGATGTGCCGCTGCTGCGGCACGAGGACCAGGCGCGGGAGATCCGTCTTGTCGCGGCCGGCCACCTCAGGAGGCAGCGCCTCGGTGCGGGCGATCTCCCCCTGGGCGCAGACGCCGGCGAAGCGCTCGTTCAGCTCGGCCAGCTGTGCGTCGTCGGGCGCCTGCCGCATCCGGAGCACGAGCCGGTCGCCGACCCAGCGCAGCGAGTCGTAGTTGCGCCAGAAGCCGGTGATCTCGGCGACGGCCTCCTCGACCGAGTCCGTGACCAGGACGCGCTCGAAGTCGTCGGGAGAGATGACGCCGGCGGGCACCATGTGCTCGTGGACGTAGCGCTCCAGGCCCGTCCAGAAGGTGCCACCGGGCTCATCGAGCAGGACGATCGGCACCGGCACGGCCTTGCCGGTCTGCTGCAGCGTCAGCAGCTCGAACATCTCGTCCAGCGTGCCGAAGCCGCCGGGCAGGCAGACGAATCCCGACGACTCCTTGACGAGCATGAGCTTGCGGGTGAAGAAGTACTTCATCTCCACGCGCGGGGCATCGGCGACGATGTCGTTGGGCTTCTCCTCGAAGGGCAGCTGGATCGACACGCCCAGGGACATGTCGGTTCCGGCCCCCTCTGCCGCGGCCTGCATGATCCCGGGGCCTGCGCCGGTGACCACCATCCAATCCTGGGCGGCGAGCGCTGCGGCGACATCGCGTGCCCGGTGGTACAGCGGCGAGTCCATCTGCGTGCGAGCGGATCCGAAGACGGTCACCTTGCGCCGGGAGGCGTAGGGACGGAAGAGCGCGAAGGCCTCGCGCATCTCGGCGATCGCCGCCGAGGTGATCTTCAGGTCCAGCCGCGAGGTGCCGTCGCTGCCGAGCATGACCCCGGTGGCGAGGATGCGGGCCACGAGCGCCTTGTTGGCGGTGACACCGGCCTCGTCGAGCATGAGGCGGATCGCGTCGGTCACTTCGGGCGGCAGGGAGTTGCTCTCATCCGTCATGCCTCCAGCCTTTCATGAGCGGGGCGCTCCTGGCCGGTTTCTCGCGTGCGCGCCACTGCACGGCATCCGCGGTGTCGAGAAGCATGTCGGATGCCGAAGAGTGCCGCTGTCGCGCACGCCGGCTCAGCCAGCGGTGAGGCGCTCCACGGCATCCGCGACGGAAAGGACCTCGCGCTCGCCCGTGCGACGATCCCACAGCTCCACCTGACCCTCGGCGGAGCCCCGACCGGCGATGACGATCTGCGGCACACCGATGAGCTCGGCGTCACCGAACTTCACGCCGGGCGACACCTTTGGGCGGTCGTCGAAGAGCACGTCGAGTCCGGCCGCCTCGAGATCCGCTGAGAGATGCTCACCGAGATCGAAGGCGACCTGGTCCTTGCCCGTGGCGACCACGTGCACATCGAAGGGCGCGATCGACTCCGGCCAGACCAGGCCCTTGTCGTCGTTGTTCAACTCGGCGAGGATCGCCAGGATGCGGGTGACGCCGATGCCGTAGGAACCCATCGTGACCGTGACCTGCTTGCCGTTCTCGTCGAGCACCTTCAGTCCCAGCGTATCGGCGAAGAAGCGCCCGAGCGCGAAGACGTGCCCGATCTCCATGCC
>CAYOTY010000184.1:0-4135 GCA_964406995.1 uncultured Microbacterium sp. | reverse complement strand
GCCGCGAGAACCACCTGAAGATGCTCGACCACTACCAGCAGACCAAGAACCTGCTCGTGTCCTACGCCGAGGGCGCGATGGGCTTCTTCTGAACCATGTCCATCCCCACAAGCAGCAGGGTCGCCGTGACGGATGTCGCGGCGGCTCTGCTGCGCGAACTGACCGTGCAGCATGGTCCGCTGATGTTCCATCAGTCCGGAGGCTGCTGCGACGGATCCTCGCCCATGTGCTATCCGGTGGGCATGTTCGTCACCGGTACCAGCGATGTGCTTCTCGGGGACCTCGACGTCGGGCTGGACGACACGATCGAGGTGTACATGTCCGAGGCGCAGTTCGAATACTGGAAGTACACCCACCTCACGATCGACGTCGTCGAAGGCCGAGGCGCCGGATTCAGCGTCGAGGGTCCGACCGGCAAGCGCTTCCTCATCCGTTCGCGGATGCTGAACGCCGCCGAACTCGAGCACTTCGGGCTGGGATGAGACGCCTCAGAAGGCGCGGAAGAGCACCGCGCCGAAGCCGCTGAACATCTGGAACAGCACCCAGATCGCGATCGCGACGAAGGGGACGATGACGCCCCAGGAGATGCCGCGACGCAGGCGCTGACCCTCGCGGGCGACGCCCGGCGGCGGGGTGAGCATCCCCGCGGGTGCTGCGAAGGGCAGCTCCGGCGAGGGGGTGTGGTGTGCGGCATCCGGCCCGTGCTCCAGGCGCAGCCGCTCGTCGCGCCAGCGCGCCCACTGATCGAACTTGTCCAGCAGTGCGCGCACGACGGAGAACAGCCACGCCCAGGTCGCCGGGTCCAGGGTCGAGAAGTCGCGCTTGGCGTAGAGGAACAGCCAGTCGTCGACGATCTCGACGTCGAGCGCGGCGGCGTGGTCGATGAAGCGCGCCATGATGTCGGGGGTGAACAGATAGAGCGCATCGCGCTCGTAGCCGGCCGGGCAGTACAGGGCGAAGTAGCGGTCGAAGTCGCCCTCCAGGCTCAGCCGCTGGTCGCGGGTGAAGCTCGCCGGAAGGTTCGATGAACCGAACAGTCCGTTGTTGCCGAGGGCGTCGAGCACGATGTGCGGCAGCGGAACGTCGAGCTTCACGGCGACATAGCCCCACTTGTGCGTGGTCTGGTTCTTGCCGGAGCCGGTCGTGTACCGGTAGTTCGCGAACTCCACGAACCGCGGGTGCTCGCCGCGGATCAGATCGCTGGCCTTCCGGTCGCTGCCGTGGTGGAAGATCATTCCCGGAAGCGGCGGGTTCTTCAGGCTCGGGTGGTAGGTCATCGCGTTCGCCCGGGCGAAGCGGTCGAAACGGTACCAGCGCTCCCGGGCCCTGCCGCGACCGATGAACATCGCGGTTCCGACTCCCGCTCCCGCCAGGAGAAGCACCAGCACCGGCATCACCGACACCATGCTCAGGCTCGGGAACTGCGAGCTGATCGCCGCGATCACGACGGAGAAGAGGATCGAGGAGAACATGAAGATCGCGAAGACGACGCCCACGACGATCACCGCCGCCACGCGACCGTTGCCGCCGGGGGCGCGCCCGGAGGCGCGCAGGTGCTGGGCGAACGCGTTCACCTCGTTCTTGTCGGTCGGGTCGGTGAGCGGGCGGGCGTCGAAGGGGACGTGCATCGGATGCTGAGGAGCGCTCATGACGAGACCTCCGGCCGGCTCTCGCCCGCACCCGTCCAGGGGTCGGCGTCGCGATTGATCGGATCCCAGGTGAGAGCGGCCTCTGCGGGAAGCGGGAGCGCCTCCAGGCGGGCGTCGGCGCAGATGGCGGCGACGAGCTCGGCGGAGCCGCCCACGACGGTGGAGTCGTCGTCGATCTCGGTGGACAGGAACCACGCACGGTCGGCGGGCCACAGCAGGCTCGGCGCCTGTGCCGCCGGCGGGAACCCGTGCGCTTCGCCGATGTGGTCGCGCCACGGCGCCGTCAGCACCCAGTCGGGTGCGGCGAACTCGTCGGCGCCCGCGCGGAAGAGCACATAGTCGCGGCCGGGTCGGACGAGGCGCGCCCCCTCGGAGATCTCCCGCGAGAGGATCCCCTCCTGCCAGGTGGGGGTGCGGAAGACGTTGTTGAAAGGGTCTTTCGTCGCGGCGGCGAGCATGCGGTTGTGGTGATCGATCGCATCCGAGCTCTCCTGGGTGAACTGGAGGAACATGCGCGAAGGGGTCTCGCCGACGTACCCGACGAGCCCGCCCGCTCCCTCCCAGAGCGCGGCATGCCCGTCACGGGGCGTGTCCGTGTGGGCGGCGAGATGCGCGGCGATCGCCGCCACCAGATCGGGCTCCAGGTCGCCGGCGGGCGGATCCGAGTAGCGCCAGCCGGCGGCATCCCTCGGCCCGTCCTCGTTCTCCACGATGCGTCCCGGTGCGACGAGACTGCCCCACTGCGCGAGCGGGTGCATCGTCGTCCCCATCGCGGCGGCGGTCTCCGCCCAGCCCACACGCTCCCAGACGATTTCGGGGTCGTGTGCCTGGAACGCCTCCCATTCCCCGCGATGTGCGGCGTAGGGAAGCCCCGGCCAGGGCTCGCCGACCGGCCGGTCGCGGTGGGCCGGGTGGAAGATGCGCGCATAGGCGGCGTATCCCCGAGGAACGAAGTCGTGGATCGTCGAGCGCCACGGATCATCCGTGCGCTCGCGGATCCACTCTCCGGCGGTGACGTCCTGTGTCCATTCCACGGTGCCACGCTACCGGGCGGTGCCCGTTTCGCGGACTGCCGCCCGTTTTGCGGACGGATGCCGCCGGGAAAGTCCGAAGAACGGGCGGCAGTCCGCAGAACGGGCGTGGCAGGCGGGAGTTCGCGCCGGATCCCGGCATCGGATACACTATGAAGGTTGTCCGGGCACTCGTGCCGGGACACGTGCACACACCCTCCTGCTTCCGGGAAAGTCCCGGAAGCCGTTCTAGTCCGAAGGAGGTGGGTAAGTGACGCACCAGTACGAACTCATGGTCATTCTGAACCCTGAGGTCGATGAGCGCACGGTCGCCCCGACTCTCGACAAGTTCCTGAAGGTCATCACCAACGATGGTGGCTCGATCGACAACGTCGACATCTGGGGCAAGCGCCGTCTCGCTTACGAGATCCAGAAGAAGACCGAGGGCATCTACGCCGTCGTGAACTTCACCGCCACCAGCGCCGCCACGCAGGAGCTCGACCGTCAGCTGAAGCTGAACGAGCAGGTCATGCGCACCAAGGTGCTGCGCGCCGAGGAGGCCATCGCGATGGTCGCCGCCGAGGCCGTGCGCTCCGAGGAGAAGGCCGCTCGCAAGGCCGCGAAGGCGAAGGCCTGAGCCCATGGCCGGCGAGACCGTCATCACCGTCGTGGGCAACCTGACGGCCGACCCCGAGCTGCGCTACACGCAGAACGGCCTTCCCGTCGCGAACTTCACCATCGCATCGACGCCCCGCACGTTCGACCGCCAGGCGAACGAGTGGAAGGACGGCGAGGCGCTGTTCCTCCGCGCGTCGGTGTGGCGCGAGTTCGCCGAGCACGTCGCAGGCTCGCTCACCAAGGGCATGCGCGTCGTGGCCCAGGGTCGCCTTCGTCAGCGCTCCTACCAGGATCGCGAGGGCAACAACCGCACCTCGATCGAGCTCGAGGTCGACGAGATCGGCCCCTCGCTCCGCTACGCGACCGCGCAGGTCACCCGTGCGCAGTCGGGCGGCGGGCAGCGTTCCGCGCAGCCTCAGCAGCAGGTGTCGGAAGAGCCGTGGTCCACGCCCGGCTCCTCCACGAGCGCCGACGCCTGGGCCACGCCCGGCAGCTTCGGCGACGAGACGCCCTTCTAACAAGACTCAGGATGCTGCGGCATCCGCTCATCGATAAGGAAACACAATGGCTGGAAAGTCAAGCGGCGACCGCCGCAAGCCGCGCAAGGGCGGCAAGCCCGTCGCACCGGCGAAGTCCATCCGGGTCGGCGTCATCGACTACAAGGATGTCGCCACCCTCCGCAAGTTCATCTCGGAGCGCGGCAAGATCCGTGCCCGTCGTATCACCGGTGTCTCGGTGCAGGAGCAGCGTCTGATCGCCAAGGCGATCAAGAACGCCCGTGAAATGGCGCTCCTGCCCTACGCCGGCGCTGGCCGCTAAGGAGCACCGTCATGGCAAAGCTGATTCTCACGAACGAGG
>CAYOTY010000183.1:0-4163 GCA_964406995.1 uncultured Microbacterium sp. | reverse complement strand
GCGATCTCGCCGGAGGGATTGCCGACATCGAGGGTCTCGCCGAGATCGCCCACGCGGCGGGCGTCCCGCTCGTCGTGGATGCGACGCTTGCGACCCCCTATCTGTCCCGTCCGCTGGAGCACGGTGCCGACATCGTGATCCACTCGGCGACGAAGTTCCTGGGCGGCCACGGCACGACCCTCGGCGGCGTCGTCATCGAGAAGGGCACGTTCGACTGGTCCAGCGGCCGCTTCCCGCAGATGACCGAGCCGGTGGAGTCCTATGGCGGCATCCGCTGGTGGGACAACTTCGGCGAGTACGGCTTCCTGACCAAGCTCCGCTCCGAGCAGCTGCGCGACATCGGCCCGGCGCTGAGCCCGCAGTCGGCGTTCCAGCTGCTGCAGGGGGTGGAGACCCTTCCGCAGCGGATGGATGCGCATGTCGCCAACGCGCGGATCGTCGCGGAGTGGCTGGATGCCGACCCTCGCATCGCCTACGTCACGTGGGCGGGGCTGGAGGGTCATCCGCACCACGAGCGCGCCGAGAAGTATCTGCCGCTCGGCCCCGGATCGGTCTTCGCCTTCGGTGTCGCGGGGGAGGACGGGCGTGCGGCGGCCGAGCGCGTCATCGAGAACCTGCAGCTGGCCTCGCACCTGGCCAACATCGGCGATGCGCGGACCCTCGTGATCCACCCCGCATCCACCACGCACCGTCAGCTCACCGCCGAACAGCTGGTCGCCGCCGGAGTGCCCGCGGACCTCGTTCGCATCTCGGTCGGGCTGGAAGACCCGGAGGACATCATCTGGGATCTCGATCAGGCGCTCACCCAGGCGACGGGAGTCTCACGATGAGCACGCAAGAGCAGGCGGTCTCGTGCGAGATCGCACCATCGGTCGGGGCCTGCGCGCTGCCGGCGCCCGCCCCCGCGCACGGTGCGCACGGCCCGCGCACCTGGGTCGGCCCGAGTCAGGGGGAGCGCTTCTCCCTGCTGCGCCGGTCCCGCTCGGTCGCGATCGTCGGCGCGTCGGACAATCCGGCCCGCGCCTCCTTCTTCGTGGCGACCTATCTGCTCTCCAGCTCGCCCTATGACGTGTACTTCGTCAATCCGCGCGCGGACGAGATCCTCGGGCGGCCCGTGTACGCGTCCCTCGCCGATCTTCCGGTCGTGCCCGATATCGTGGACGTGTTCCGCAGGCATGACGATCTGCCGGGCGTCGCGCAGGAGGCGATCGACGTCGGTGCGAAGACGCTGTGGCTGCAGCTGGGCTCGTGGAACGAGGAGGCGGCGGCGCGCGCCGAGAGCGCCGGGCTGTCGGTGGTGATGGATCGCTGCATCAAGATCGAGCACGCGCGCTTCCACGGCGGCCTGCATCTTGCGGGCTTCGACACGGGAGTGATCAGCTCCCGTCGCCAGGTCACCTCCCGCTGAGAGACCCCGCTGCCCACGGATGTCGGGAGAAGCGACGGATGTCGGGCGACACGCCGGTGAGACTCCCGACATCCGTCGCTTCTCCCGACATCCGTAAGACGCCGCTGCGTCTGTAGGGAACGCCATGCGCGCCGCTCCGGAAATCCCTGCGACAATACCCGCATGCCTCTCATCGCGCTCACCGGCGGCATCGCCTCCGGCAAGTCCACGATCGCCCGCCGTCTCGCAGAGCTCGGTGCGGTGGTGATCGATGCCGATGCGATCGTGCGCGAGGTGCAGGCGCCGGGCTCTCCCGTTCTCGAGGAGATCGCCCTCGCGTTCGGCGACGACGTGCTGACGGATGCCGGCGCCCTCGACCGCGCCGCGCTGGGCTCCCGTGTCTTCGGCGACGAGGATGCGCTGGCCCGCCTGAACGCGATCGTGCACCCCGCGGTCGGGGAGGAGTCACGGCGCCGGTTCGTGGAGTCTCTCGACGCGGACCCGGACGCGGTCGTGGTCTACGACGTGCCCCTGCTCGTCGAGGCGCGCGTGGACGACCCCTGGGATCTCATCGTCGTCGCAGACGCTCCCGCCGCAGTGCGTCACGAGCGCCTCGTCTCCGAACGGGGGATGGATCCGGAGGCCGCCCAGGCGCGCATCGACGCGCAGGTCCCGGATACGGTGCGCCGCGCCATCGCCGATGTCGTCATCGACACCTCGGGCTCTCTCGACGACACGATCGCACAGACCGAGGCGCTCTGGGAGCGCCTGCGCGCCGGGGGCGGGCGAACGGCGTCGTAACACGCGGGAAAAGTTTGCGCGGAGGATGTACAAACCCTCCTTCCGTGATATGTTAAGGGTCGGAACGAAAGGTGGGTGCTCACCGCACCCACCGGACTCACACTCGTGTCGTCCACGCGAACCCGATCGCCGTTTCACTGCGTGATCTCGCGTGTGCTCGCGCGGGTTCATCGAGTCCATTTCATGAGCTGGGGAGAAACAGACATATGACTGAAGAGAACAAGGCCGGCCTCTCGCGCCGGACCGTTCTGAAGGGCGCGGCCTGGTCGGTACCGGTGGTGGCTGCTGCTGTGGCGGTGCCAATGGCGGCAGCGAGTCACCACGAGCCAGATGACCAGCTGGACTTCTTCCTCACCGCGGGTGAGGTTATCGGACTGGCCGGCAGCTCGGGTCAGATCCGCTCCAATGGGGTCCGAATCTCGCCGGCTGATCCGAGCAATCCGCTCGTGGTGCCTGCAGGTACGCTGATCACAATCCACATCCAATACCACGGTTCGAACCCGGCTGTCGACTTCACGAACCCGGAGCACGGGACCGCCTACAACGTAGGCCAGAACGCTGCATGGGACACGGTCGAGTACACGCCGAACTCCCTGACGCTGACCAAGTCCACGCCGTTTGCCACTTCGGAGCCCACGGTGGGTTCGTTCTCGTGGTTCCTCCCGGTAGGCATTCGCCCAGAGAACGACTCGATCACCTTCACCGGAACGGCGCAGATCCCCGCGGGTGGGGACTTCCCGGAGGGTGGCACGCTCGTCTCCCTTCTCGTGGACCCCAATGCCGGTACAGGCGGCCTTGCCGGGCCGACCGACGACTCCTGGCCTGTGTGACCTTCGCGACGAGTAAGTCGCACGGGCAAGACGGAACCCCGCACGCGAGAGCGTGCGGGGTTCCGTCTTTTCTGGTGCTGCTGCCCTTCGTCGAGAGCATTTTCCGCGTCGTATCTCGTTCTTGGCGATGGGCGAGCGCGAGATCCTAGGCGGCCGCGCGCTTTCGGCGGCGGGAGCGGCGAATCAGCCAGAACGCGGTGACGAAGATCCCGATGAGGAACAGGCCTGCCAGCACCGGGATGAACACGGCGAAGAGCACGAGCGCGAACGAGGAGGCGTCTTCCGCAGTGGAGACGACGGGCGCGGCGAGTCCGGCGGTGGCCGCGTTCGCCAGGGGGCGCGCGGCGGCTTTGAGCGCGTGCATCCCGAGGGCGATCGCGATGCCGACGGCGACCGGCACCCACGACCCGTCGCTGAAGAAGGACGTCGGGTCATCGACGGTGACCGTCTCGGCGCTCGATCCCGCGCCGAACACGATGCCGCCGGCGGCGGGCCGGATCACGGTCTGGATCACGTCGTTGATGGAGTCGACGACGGGGAACTTGTCGGCTATGAGCTCGACGACCAGCAGCACCCCGGTGATCCACAGCGTGATGTCGTGCGAGAGCCAGGACCATCCGGCCGGAAGCTCGACCCACGACGTGAACCGATCGGCGATTCCGAGCAGGAACAGGGGCATCCACGCATTCAGCCCGGCCGCGGCGGCCAGCCCTGATCCGACGAGAAACTCCATGCATCCACCCTATGCCGACCCGCTCACGCGCTGGCCCGGGACTCCGGGAGCTCGAATGTCGGAAGGCCTGCGTACGCTGGAGGGATGCAGACCACACGCAGCGTCCGCCCTTTCGAGGTCATCAGCGACTATGCGCCCGCCGGTGACCAGCCGCAGGCGATCAGAGAGCTCGCCGACCGCATCAATGCCGGGGAGACCGATGTGGTGCTGCTGGGGGCGACCGGAACCGGAAAGTCGGCGACGACGGCCTGGCTGATCGAGCAGGTGCAGCGGCCGACGCTGGTGCTGGCGCACAACAAGACGCTGGCCGCCCAGCTGGCCAACGAGTTCCGCGAGCTCATGCCGAACAATGCGGTCGAGTACTTCGTCTCGTACTACGACTACTACCAGCCCGAGGCCTACGTCCCGCAGA
>CAYOTY010000182.1:0-4173 GCA_964406995.1 uncultured Microbacterium sp. | reverse complement strand
CGTCGTTGAAGCCCTGGAAGCCGGCGACGATGATGATCGCGCCCTCGTCGAGAGCGCCCAGGAGCCTCGTGGGCTCGACATCGACGATGCGCGCCTGGCCGTAGCGGTTGTCGGTGCGCATGCCCGCCTGCGGGCCGGTGAACGAGCGCGCCTCGAATCCCATCGAGTGGATCGCCATCGCCAGCAGCGCCATCGAGATGCGCTCCCCGCTGGAGAGCAGCATGTCCATCTCGCGCGGGTGCGGGATCGGGCTGACCTCGGCGGCCAGATCCAGCAGCTCGTCGGTGGTGTCGCCCATCGCGCTCACCGTGACGACCACGTCGTGGCCGGCGCGGCGCGTGTCCACGACGCGCTTGGCGACGCGCTTGATGCTCTCCGCATCCGCGACGGACGAGCCACCGTACTTCTGGACGATCAATGCCACGTGCTTCACTCCCGGCAGGACTGTGGGACGTCTGCCCCAACGTCCCATCTTAGGGAGCGATTGATTCCCCGATCGCCATGTGACAACCGCCGCGGCGGCGCTACCATGGCGGCATGTCCATCCCACAGGAGACCATCGACACCATCTGGAACCGCGCGCTGGACTTCGAGTCGCCCGAAGGGGCGGATGCCGCCGGCGACCGCGCCCTGCACATCGTGCACGTCTTCCACGGGCTGGCGATGAACGGCGGGCTGTTCGCCGCGGTCGAAGCGCACCGCGACGATGAGGGCTATCCGGCCGAGAGCGTCATCGACGCCTACCGGTTCTTCGACCTCGAGCGGATCGCGGACGCCATCGAGCACGCGGTCACCGAGCAGGAGGAGCTCGAGGCCGACGAGGACGGCGACGTCGACGAGGACACCATCGCCGAGGCCGAGGAGCGCATCGACGGGATGTACGCCCTGGAGGATGCGGACATCGAGGCGGCGCTGGTGCTGGCGATCCAGAGCGACCCCGACGCCTTCGCACCGAGCGAGTAGGGCTCAGCCCGCGGCGACCGGGGGCAGATCGCCGGGCGGTCTGCGGGTGCGCAGGGTGCCGCCGGTGGCGGCGAGCCAGCACCCGACGATCACGAGCGGGAAACCGATGAGCAGCCCCGTCGTGATGCTCTCGCCGAGGATGATCACGCCCAGCACGATCGCCACGACCGGGTTGACGTAGGTGAACAGCGGTGCGCGCACGGGACCGACCTCTTTGATGAGCGCGAAGAAGGCGATGAAGGCGATGGCCGTGCACAGGATGCCGAGGAGGACCAGCGCCACGGTGGAGCGGACGCTGGGCGTCTCCTGCTGGGTGAGCGCGGCGAAGGGCGTGTAGAACAGGCCGACCGCGAAGAGCGCCACGGTGATCGTGCCGAGCGAGGGGACGCCCTGGAGCTTGCTGGCGATGATGAACGGGGCGATCGCATAGAGGAGCGCGGTGAGCATGACCTGGCCGACGGCGAGGAGGGCGGCAGGGCCTCCCGCGACCATGCCCGGGCCCGCGACGATCACCGTGACCCCGGCGAAGCCGATGACGAGCCCGGAAAGACGCGCGGGCCGCAGCACCGAGCGGTCTCCACCGAGCACCGCGATGAGCGCGCCGAAGAGGGGGACCGTGGCGACCAGCAGCCCGGTGAGCCCCGAGGGAAGGGTCTTCTCGGCGTGCCCCAGCAGCAGGAAGGGCCCGGCCATCTCGACCGCGCCGAAGGCGAGCACCCAGCGCCACTGGATGAGGGCGGGGCGCAGTGCCTTGGCGCGCAGGGCGAAGGGCAGCAGGATGAGCCCGCCCAGAAGCGTGCGGCCGGCGACGACCGCGGCCGGGGAGATCGTGTCGACGGCCTCTTTGATGAAGAGGTAGGGCATGCCCCACAGCAGCGCCATGGCGGCGAAGAGCAGCCAGCCGCGCAGCGAGATCGTCGGGGCGTGGGCGGCGTTCACAGGCGGCGGCGGCCCTCGAACGCGCGCCCCAGGGTGACCTCGTCGGCGTACTCGAGGTCGCCGCCGACGGGCAGGCCCGAGGCCAGGCGTGAGACAGCGATCTCCAGCGTGCCGAGCAGGCGGCTGAGGTAGGTCGCCGTCGCCTCGCCCTCCAGGTTGGGGTTGGTCGCCAGGATCACTTCCTGCACCGTGCCATCGGCCAGGCGCGTCATGAGCTGAGCGATGCGCAGGTCTTCGGGACCGATGCCCGCGATCGGGCTGATCGCGCCGCCGAGTACGTGGTACAGCCCGCGGAACTCGCGAGTGCGCTCGATCGCCGAGACGTCCTTGGCGTCTTCGACGACGCAGATCAGCGCCGGATCGCGGCGCGGATCGCGGCAGATCGCGCAGCGCTCCTGCTCGGAGACGTTGCCGCAGACGTCGCAGAAGCGGACGCGCTGGCGGATGTCGGTGAGCAGCTCCGCGAGCCTGGCGACGTCGAAGTTCGGGGTCTGCAGGATGTGGAAGGTGATGCGCTGCGCCGACTTCGGCCCGATGCCGGGAAGGCGGCCGAACTCGTCGATGAGCTCTTGGACGATGCCGTCATACATCAGCTGAAGCTCGCCTTGGGCTCGTAGGGCTCTTCGCGCAGGAAGGTGGCGCCGAGCACCTGGCGGACCACGGCCTCGCCATAGCGTTCGCCGCCGCCGGCGGGTCGCTGAGCGGGAGGCGCGGAGGGCCGTGCGGGTGGCACCGTCGGGGCGGGCGATGCAACGGCGGGCGAGGCGGGCTGCGGCTCGACGGGCTCGACGGCGGGCGGCTCCTCCTCTTCGGGAAGCGGCGGCGCCTCGGCGTCCACGGCGCCATCGGCCAGCGCTTCGGGGCCTGTGGCGAGGGCGTCGGCGGGCTCGTCATCGACGGCGAGCGGTGCGGGGTCGCCGGAGGGGATCGTCGCCACCGCCCACTCCGCGACACGGCTGGCGGCGGCATCCGATGTCTGGGGGCGTGGCTGCCGAGGCGGCGCAGCGGCTGCTGCGGGACCCGGCGCAGGCGGGCCGGGCTCGGAAGGCTCCTCGTCCGGCGGGGGCGCCTCGTCGTCGCCCGGCGGGGGCGCATCGGCCGTGGCGCGCGGGGAGGGCAGAGGCGCAGGCATGTACTTCACCCGCACCCCCAGCTCCGCCTCGATCGCCTGACGGAGGTGGTCGGACGGTCCCGCGCCGGGCTTCGCGCCCTTGAAGGCGTCGACGTCGCCACGGCTGGCGAACCCGATCGTGAGGACCTCGGTGTCGGTGTCGTAGGCCAAGGGCTGGGAGACCGTGACGGCGATCCACGACACCCTGCTGATCTTCTCCAGGCGCGCGAGGACGGCGGGCCACGCGGAGCGGATGCGGTCGAAGGCGACCGGGCCTGCGGGGGGCGTGCTCTCGGCCGCCTCACCGGCATCTTCGCTGTGCGGCGTCGCTTCCGCGCGCTGCGCCTGCTCGGTGCGGTGTTCAGCCACGACCTGCTCTTGCGGGGCGGCCGAAGGCGGGGCGACCGCGGCTGAGCCCGTGATCGGGGGTTGCGCCGACGTCGATTCGGGCGCGGAGACGGGTCGTGACGGCACCGGGGCGGAAGCGCCCGCTGCGGGGACGGCCGCCCCTGCCGTGGAAGAGTGCGCTGCGAGCACGCGCGCCACCATCAGCTCCAGCTGCAGGCGAGGCGAGGTCGCCCCGCTCATCTCGTCGAGGGCGGCGCTGACGATGTCGGCGGTGCGCGAGAGCCGGTCGGCACCGAAGACCTCGGCCTGCGCGCGCATGCGCTCCAACTCGTCTTCGGTGCGGCCTCGCAGCACCGCGGAGGCCCCCTCGCCGACCGCCGCGACGACGATGAGGTCGCGCAGACGCTCGAGCAGGTCGTCGACGAAACGGCGCGGATCCTGCCCGGTCTGCACCACCCGGTCCACGGCGGGGAAGGCCTCGGCCGGATTCGCGCCGGCGAGCGCATCGACGATCTCGTCGAGGAGGGCGGCATGCGTATAGCCGAGGAGCGCGACCGCGCGCTCGTAGCGGACGACGACCGACTCGGTCCCTGAGCCCGTCGAAGGCTCGGATCCCGCGATCAGCTGGTCCAGCAGCGAGAGCGTGTCGCGCGGCGAGCCGCCGCCGGCGCGCACCACCAGCGGCAGCACGCCCGTCTCGACCTGCACGCCCTCCTCGCCGCAGAGCTTCTCGACGTACTCGAGCATGGCCGCGGGCGGCACGAGCCGGAAGGGGTAGTGGTGCGTGCGCGAGCGGATCGTGCCGAGCACCT
>CAYOTY010000181.1:0-4198 GCA_964406995.1 uncultured Microbacterium sp. | reverse complement strand
GGCGGGCGAACTCCTGGCGCCCGGTGCGGGCGTTGCGGATGCGGATGGCGAGGTTCAGCGAGAGCCCCGAGATGTAGGGGAAGGGGTGCGCAGGATCGACGGCGAGCGGCATGAGCACCGGGAAGAGGTGGTCCTGGAAATACTCCGAGAGGGCGTCGCGCTCACCCTCGGTGAGCTCGTCCCAGTCGACCATCTCGATGCCGGCATCGGCCAGCGCCGGCCGCACGAGATCGGTCCACGCCTTCGCATGGCGCACCTGCAGCGCGTAGGCGTGCTGGGAGATGTCGGCCAGCACGTCGGTGGGCGCGCGGCCGACGTTGGTCGGCACGGCGAGCCCCGTCATGATGCGGCGCTTGAGGCCGGCGACGCGCACCATGAAGAACTCGTCGAGGTTGCTGGCGAAGATCGCGAGGAAGTTCGCCCGCTCCAGCTCTGGCAGGTTCGGGTCCTCGGCGAGCTCCAGAACCCGCTGGTTGAAGGCGAGCCAGCTCAGCTCGCGGTCGAGGTAGCGATGGTCGGGGAGCGCGGCGTCCGGGGCCTCGAAGGCCTCATCGAAGTCATCGTCTTCGGCGTCGCCGAGCCCGGCGTCGGCGGCGAGCTGATCAGTCATGTGATTCATCATGGCACCGGCGGGTGACGAGCGCATGAACGAATGCCGCACTACGCGTTCGCGCCGACGGCTTCATCGCTCTCGTGCACGTTGAACCGGTAGCCGACGTTGCGCACGGTGCCGATGATCTGCTCCTGGTCGCCGAGCTTGGCGCGCAGGCGCCGCACGTGCACATCGACCGTGCGGGTGCCGCCGAAGTAGTCGTAGCCCCACACCTCGCTCAGCAGCTGCTCCCGGGTGAACACCCGCGAGGGGTGGGCGGCCAGGAAGTGCAGCAGCTGGAACTCCTTGTAGGTCAGATCCAGCGGGCGGCCGTGGATCTTCGCCGAGTAGGACTGATCGTCGATGACGAGCCCCGAGGTCTGCACCCGGGAGCTGGCCGGTGCCGCGGTGCCGGCGGCCAGGGCGAGGCGGATGCGGGCATCCACCTCCGCCGGGCCCGCCGTGGAGAGCACGACATCGCTGATCTCCCACTCGCCCGAGACCGCGCTCATGCCGCCCTCGGTGACGACCAGCACGAGGGGCGCGGTCTGCCCGGTGGTGTACAGGAGCTTGCACAGCGACTTGGCGCTGGCGAGATCGGTGCGGGCATCGACGAGCACGATGTCGGCATCCGGGGCGCGCACCAGCTGCGCCGGCTCGGCGGGGATGTGGCGCACCCGGTGGCTGAGCAGCTCCAGGGCGGGCAAGACCGGCTCGCCGGGAGCGGAGGTCAGAACCAGCAGATCGGCCACGGGAACCCTTCCGGGCGACGCGCGCCGCCCTGAGCAGCGGGTGCGCGGTGGCATCCGCCGTGCGCCCAATTGTAGCGAGCGCGACAGGGCGCTTCACCGCGCCGGATGCGGATGACGCCGTCGCGGGCGCGGATGGGACACAATAGGAGGCATGTCCGAGCGTGTCGCCGCCTCCCGCAACGCCTTCGTCGGCGTGGTCGCGGTGTGGTTCCTGGCACTGGTGATCTCGGTGCTTATCGGCGTGCTAGCCGGTGAGCTGGAGCGGGCGCCCTGGCTCGTGGTGGGCTTCGCCGCCCTGGTGGCGATCTCCTTCGCCGTGCAGCTGTGGTACGCCAGCGCAGTGGGCTTCATCTTCCGCGTCGCGGCCAGTCTCGTCGGCGCACTGATCGTGATGGGTCTGATCTCGGCGGTGTTCGGCGTCGCCGCGCTGCTTCCGGCCTGAGACGCTAGAGTAGAGGCCATGAACCTCATCGCGCTCGAACTCTTCTTCACGGGGCTTCTCGGCCTCGCGGGCCTTGCGATCGCCTTCGTCTCGGGTGTTGTGCTGCTGAACCTGTTCCGCGGCCAGCGCTGATCCGGAGGGCGTCATGCTCGAGCTGCCCACCGATCTCCCGGCCGATCTCGCGCCGCTTTCCTGGCTGATCGGGGTCTGGGAGGGCACGGGCGTCATCGACTACCACGCGGGCGAACACCACTTCGCAGGCGAGTTCACCCATCGCGTGAGCTTCAGCCATGACGGCGGACCGAGCCTGAACTACCAGGCCACCGCATGGATCCCCGGAGAAGACGGGGCGGCATCCGTTCCTCTCGTCGCGGAGACCGGCTACTGGCGTGTCGCCCGCCCGGCCACTCCCGCCCAGCCCGGCCCGGCGCTGCTGCCGCCCATCGGAGAGGAGCCCGCCCGCACGGCATCCGACGTGGAGGAGCTGCGCGCCGCCGGCGGCGGCTTCCCGATCGAGGTCAGCCTCGCCCACTCCGACGGGATGCTGGAGCTGTACCTCGGCGAGGCGAAGGGCCCTCGCATCGACATCGCCACCGACGCGATCGTGCGCACCGCCGGCGCGAAGCACTACGGCGGTGCCACCCGCATGTACGGACTGGTCGAGAACCATCTGCTCTGGGCGTGGGACATCGCCGCTCTCGGCGCTGAACTGCGCTCCCACGCCTCGGCACGCCTGGCCCGGGTCTGATCATGACCGCCTTCGCCTCACGACCCGGAGCCGTCGCCGACGGCGATGTCCTCCAGCACTTCGGCGACCCCATGCGCGAGCAGCGGGCCCTCGTCGCAGGCACGGCCCTCGCACCGCTCGGCGACCGGCGCGTGATCGAGGTCGCGGGGGAGGACCGCCTCGGCTGGCTGGACTCGATCACCTCGCAGGCGGTCAGTGGTCTCGAGGCCGGGGAGAGCACGGAGCTGCTCATCCTCGACCCGCAGGGCCGCGTCGAGCATGCCGCGGCCGTCTTCGAGGACGGCGTTTCGGTCTGGCTGATCGCGGATGCGGCGGAGACCGATGCCCTCGTCGCGTGGCTTTCGCGCATGGTGTTCCGCTCGCGGGTGACGGTGACGGTGCGGCCGGAGCTCACGGTGGTGGGCTTCTACGCCGGGGGTGCGGCCGCGGAGGCGGTGGCGGCATCCGCCCTCGCCCCGGCCGGTGTGCCGGTCGTCTGGGCCGATCCCTGGACGAGGGTGCAGGCCGGGGGGCATCAGTACTCCGAGGTCGCGGAGCATCCGGGCGCGCAGTACCACTGGCGCATGGGCGTCGTCGACGAGGAGGGTCTGATCCGTCTGGCCGACCTCGATGCCGCAGGCGCGCTCGCCGCCGACGCCCTGCGGGTGGCCGCCTGGCGCCCGCGCTGGGCGAACGAGGTCGATGAGCGCTCGCTGCCGCACGAGAGCGACTGGCTGCGCAGCGCCGTGCATCTGAGCAAGGGCTGCTACCGCGGACAGGAGACCGTGGCCAAGGTGCACAACCTCGGGCACCCGCCGCGGAGACTGGTCTTCCTGCACTTGGACGGCAGCGCCGAGACGCTGCCCGCCCGCGGCGACGCGGTGCTCGCGGGCGAGAGCGAGGTGGGTCGCATCACCTCGGCCGCGCGCCACTACGAGGACGGACCCATCGCGCTGGCGATCGTGTCGCGCCGCGCTCCCGAGGGCGACCTCGTGGTCCGTGCCGAGGGGGTCGAGGTCGCCGCCTCCCAGCAGATCATCGTGCCCGCGGATGCGGGTGCCACCGCGAACGTGCCGCGCCTGACGCGTCTGTCGCGCCGCCGGGCGGCATCCGACCCTCGCTGAACCGCGGCGCGGCTGCACAACTTCGCAGTTCTGCACAACTTCGCAGGAAACACGGCACAATCTGCGAGACAGTGCATTTCTGCGAAGTTGCGCGGGGTGTGGAGGGCCAGCACTGCCCGGATAAGCTGGAAGCATGACCGCAACGCGCACGCTGATCCTTCTCCGTCATGGCCAGAGCGAGTGGAACGAGCTCAACCTCTTCACCGGGTGGGTGGATGTCCGTCTGACCGAGCAGGGCAAGGCCGAGGCGCGCCGCGGCGGCGAGCTGCTGGCCGAGAACGGGCTCCTGCCCGACGTGCTGCACACCTCTCTTCTGAGCCGCGCGATCCAGACCGCGAACATCGCGCTCTCGTCGGCTGATCGACTCTGGATCCCGGTCGTGCGCTCCTGGCGTCTCAACGAGCGTCACTACGGCGCACTGCAGGGCAAGGACAAGGCGCAGACGCTGGAGGAGTTCGGCCCCGAGCAGTTCCAGCTGTGGCGCCGCTCCTTCGACGTGCCGCCGCCGGAGCTCGACGACGACAGCGAGTTCAGCCAGGTGGGCGACCCCCGGTATGCGGG
>CAYOTY010000180.1:0-4388 GCA_964406995.1 uncultured Microbacterium sp. | reverse complement strand
AGACGTAGAACGGGATGCCGAGCTTGTCGGCGGCACGCCGCGCATCCATGGCGTCTTCGATCGTGCAGCAGCCGCGGCTCCCGGTGCGCAGCGTCCCGCCTGCCCGCGAGAGCGCGAGATGCACGCCGACGACCTCGTGGCCGGCCTCGACCGCGCGCGCGGCAGCGACGGCGGAGTCCACTCCACCGCTCATCGCCGCCAGGATTCGCATGGATCCAGTCTACGAGCCGGATGCTGGGCGCGACCCGGACGCTCGCGCATAGGCGTCGCCGATCGCGGCGATGACCGCCTCGACGTCCGCCTGGGCGGACGTGCGCCCGAGCGAGAACCGCAGGACGCTGCGAGCGTCGCGCTCACTGCGCCCCATGGCCATGACCACGTGCGAGGGCTCGGCGACCCCCGCCTGGCACGCGGAGCCCGTGGAGGCGGCCACCCCTGCCGTGTCGAGCAGGAACAGCAGGCTCTCGCCCACCGCGCCGGGGAAGAGGAGGTGCGCGTTCCCGGGGAGGCGGTCTGTCGGGTCGCCGAGGAGCTCGGCCTTCGGCACGGCCGAACGGATGCCGAGAACGAGCCGGTCCCGCAGGCTCGCCAGGCGCGCGGCCTCCTGCTCCCGCTCGGCCTCGGCCCTCTCGGCGGCGACGGCGAGGGCCGCGGCCCCCGCGACATCCTGCGTCCCGGCGCGCAGCCCTCGCTGCTGGGCGCCGCCGTGCAGGAGCGGTGCCATCCGTGCCGTGCGGGCGACCACGAGCGCGCCGATGCCCACCGGTGCGCCGATCTTGTGGCCCGTGACCGAGAGCGCGACGAGCCCCGTCCCGGCCTCGGCGGCACCCCGAAGCCCGCGGAAGGAGACCGGGACGTGCCCGAACGCGGAGACCGCGTCCAGATGCAGGGGGACACCGGATGCCGCGGCGGCACCGGCGAGGGCGGAGGCGTCGTTGATCGTGCCCACCTCGTTGTTGGCGATCATCGCGGTGGCCAGCGCCGTGACGGCATCCGCTGCCGCATCCGCGAAGCCGGGGACGACGATGCGCCCCTGCCCGTCCAACGGCACCGCGCGCACCGTCGCGCCCTGGGTGTGCAGCGCCTGCACCGTGTCCATCGTGGCGTGGTGCTCGCCGTCAGGGAGCACGATCGCCGTCGTCCCCCCGGCGCGCGAGCGCCACAGCCCCTGCAGTGCGGTGTTGATCGATTCCGTGCCGCCGGAGGTGAAGACGACCTCGATCGGATCGCACTCGAGGACGGCGGCGAGACTCTCCCGCGACTCCTCGAGCAGGCGGCGCGCGTCCTGCCCGGCGCCGTGCGTGGACGAGGCGTTGCCCACGACCTCGGATGCCGCCAGCCACGCCTCGCGCGCCTCGGGGCGCAGCGGGGCGGTCGCCGCATGATCGAGATAGAACCGCATTCCTCAACTCTGCCGTATCTGCACGGCGAGGGCTCCCGGCGCGCTTAGGCTAGTCCTCATGTCTGCGAACGCTGCGTTCACCCCGCCCGGAGAGAATCGCCTCGACGATCTCGGCGTTCGTCTCCACGACGGCGGCGGCACGCTGCGGGTCTGGTCGCGCAACGCCACCGCGATCGAGGTGGTGTTCTTCGACGATGCCGATGTCGACTGGGTGCTCGACTCGGCCTCCCTCGCGCCCGTGGCCGGCGGCGTCTGGGAGGTCGCCCACCCCCGCCTGGTCGAGGGAGCGCGCTACGCGATCCGGGTGACCGGCCCGCAGGGCGGCGGGAACTCCTTCGACCCGAGCACGCATCTCATCGAGCCCTACTCCCGCGGGATCGTCCCGGCGGACGGCGCCGATCAGTGGCGCTCCGTCGTGGTCCGCAGCGACTTCGACTGGGGCGGTGTCGCGAAACCGGCGACCCGCTTCGCCGACACCGTGATCTACGAGGGCCACGTCAAGGGTCTCACCAAGCGGCATCCGGACATCCCTCCGGCCCTGCACGGGACCTACGCCGGTCTCGCCCACCCGGCGATGATCGACCACTTCCACTCCCTGGGTGTGACGGCCATCGAGCTGCTCCCGGTGCAGGCGTTCGACACCGAGCCGTGGCTGGCCGCACGGGGTCGGGCGAACTACTGGGGGTACAACACGCTGAACTTCTTCAGCCCGCATGCCCCCTACGCCACCCGCGCCGCGCAGCAGGAGGGACCGGGCGCCGTGCTCCGCGAGTTCCAGGGCATGGTGAAGCTGCTGCACGAGGCGGGACTGGAGATCATCCTCGACGTCGTGTACAACCACACCGCCGAGGGCGGCATCGGCGGTCCCCGCACGAGCCTGCGCGGAATCGACAACGCCCGCTACTACCGACACGGTGCCGATGGCGAGTACGTCGACACGACCGGATGCGGCAACACCCTCGACACCTCCACGCCCGCCGCGGCGCGCCTGGTGCTCGATTCGCTGCGGTACTGGGCGAACGACCTCCAGGTGGACGGCTTCCGCTTCGATCTGGCCACCGCTCTCGGCCGGGACGAGAAGCATGAGTTCACCCCCGAGCATCCGCTCCTCCAGGCGATTCTGAACGACCCTCAGCTCGCCGGGACGAAGCTCATCGCCGAGCCCTGGGACGTCGGCATCGGCGGCTGGCAGACCGGGAGCTTCGGAGCCGGCTGGCACGAGTGGAACGACCGCTATCGCGACCGGGTCCGCAACTTCTGGCTGAGCGACATCGACTACTACCGCCGCGCGCACACGAGCCCGGTCGGCATCGGCGGATTCGCCACGCGCCTCGCGGGCTCCTCCAACACCTTCCCCGAGGAGCGCGGGCCGCTGGCCAGCGTCAACTTCGTCACCGCGCACGACGGCTTCACCCTGCGCGACCTGGTCTCCTACGACGTCAAGCACAACGAGAGCAACGGCGAGGAGAACCGCGACGGCACGGATGTGAACCGCGCCTTCAATCACGGTGCGGAGGGGCACACCGACGACCCCGTCATCGAGGCCACGCGCCGCAAGGCCATGCGCAACCTCCTCGGCACCCTGCTGCTGTCCGCGGGAGTGCCGATGCTGACCGCCGGCGACGAGATCGGCCGCACGCAGAACGGCAACAACAACGCCTACTGCCACGACTCCCCGCTGACCTGGCTGTCGTGGGAGCACGAGCAGTGGCAGGAGAACCTTCGCGAGCACGTCGCCGTGCTCACCCGCGTTCGGCGCGAGAATCCCGCGCTGCGGCCCACGCACTATGCGCGCCTGGGGGTGCACACCCCCGGCGCGAGCGACATGTACTGGTTCAACCAGGACGGCACCGAGATGTCGATCGAGCAGTGGAACGACGGATCCAGCAGGACTCTCCAGTACCTGGCGGCCGCCGAGAACGGCGGCGCGCCCAATCGCATCCTCCTGATCGTGCACGGCACCGAGAGCGCGATCGACGTGCGCCTGCCGGCGGCGCCGGAGGTGCCCGACGTCACCGGGTACGTCGCCCTGTGGTCCAGCGCCGACGAACGCCCCAAACAGGATCAGAGCCGTCACCTCCCCGGCGAGGTCATCCCCATCGCCGGAACCTCGATGCGGCTGTTCCTGGTGGAGTGATCCCGCCCGCATCCCCCTTCGAGGCGACGCTTCCCGTCGCTGTCGACGCGGGGTTCCGGCAGAACACGCCACCTCGATACGATCTACCGCGCGCCGGGAGCGGAGCGGTAGATTCAAGGCATGGGTCCACGCGCTGACAAGGCAGTTCGAGCTCTCCGGAGCCCAGGGGAGATCCCCGCGCGGGAGACGCGCGTGCACCCCTCCTCTCTCACGCGCGTGGGACGCATCCCGCTCGGCGAATCCCGCCCGCAGGTTCCCGGCGGGTTCACTCCGAAGGCCTTCTCCGGGGAAGTCGTTCCTTTCGGGGTCGTGGCCTTCCGAGAGGGGCACGATCGCATCGGCGCGCATCTGCGTCTGACCTCCCCCGCCGGGGACGAGAGCCTTCACCGGCTGAGCCCGCTCGCCGACGGCACCGACCGCTGGGAGACGCAGATCGCTCTCGACGAGGTGGGCTCTTGGCGCTTCCGCTTCGAGGGTTTCGCCGACGACTTCGCGACCTGGGCTCATGCCGCATCCGTCAAGATCGCCGCGGGCGTCGACGTCGAGGTGATGACCGCGCTCGGCGTGGAGCTCCTCCAGCGCGCCGCCGCCGAGACCGATCGTCCTGACAAGGAGCGCAGGAGCCTGCGCGCGACGGCGAAGAAGCTGAAGGGAGCGGATGCCGGCGGTGCCGCCGCCATCGCGTCCGACGCCTCCCTCGCGGGGCTCTTCGCCGAAAGGCCCCTGCAGTCGCTGGTCACCGCGACCGAGGAGCGCACTCTCCTCGTCGAACGCACCCGCGCCGGGGTCGGCGCCTGGTACGAGTTCTTCCCCCGCTCGGAGGGCGCGGTGACCAGCGACTGCAGGGGC
>CAYOTY010000179.1:1368-4401 GCA_964406995.1 uncultured Microbacterium sp. | reverse complement strand
CGTTGAAGAGGGTGGACTTGCCGACGTTGGGCAGGCCGACGATGCCGATAGTGAGAGCCACGGGATGACAGTCTACCGGCGCGCTGGCGTACGGTTGTCTGGTGCTCAGACGCCTCATCGCCCGCACCTACTGGACCTTCAGTCGCTGGAGGCTCGTCACCGAGCCCGCCCCGACGAGGCCCACGGTGCTGATCGGCGCCCCGCACACCTCCAACTGGGATTTCGTGATCATGCTCGCGATCGCCTGGAAGCTCGGCGTCGATGTGCGCTGGCTCGGCAAGAAGAGCCTGTTCGCCGGCTGGCGCGGGCCGATCATGCGGCGGATCGGCGGCATCCCCGTGGACCGGGAGAACCCCGGTCGGGTCGTCTCCGACGTCGTCGCCCAGGTCGCCGCCGGCGAGGTGTTCGGCCTCGTCGTCACGCCCGACGGCACGCGGGGCAGCAACGACTACTGGAAGTCGGGCTTCTACCGCATCGCCCGCGAGACCGGCATGCCCGTCACCCTCGGCTACGTCGACCGCACGACGATGACGACCGGGCTCGGACCGACCATCGAGCTGACCGGCGACGTCGCCGCCGACATGGATGCGATCCGCTTCTTCTACGCCGACAAGTCGGGTCTGCGCCCCGAGCTTCGCACCGAGCCGCGCCTGCGCGAGGAATAGGGCAGGGCTCAGCTCTCCTGTTGGCGCCGAGCGCGGAACGCCTTCGTCACATACGGCAGATCGACCGTGCTCTCGTCGGTGAGGCCGAGCTCGTCGAAGAGCGCATCCATCTCACGGTGGATGCGCGCCCTCTCCTCGTCGGACGCCGTGATGACATAGCTGCGAGACGCCGCCATAGCGTGCAGCAGCTCCCGCGACATGGGGCGGCCCCACTCCCACGCCCGCGACTCGAGAGCACCGAAGGGTGCCGCGATCTGCGGCGAACCCGCGTCGAGCATCTCCTCCGCGTCGCTGGAGTGCATGATCGCGGTGAGCCGCCGAACCCATTCCGTGCGGGAGTCGCGCACGTTCCAGACGAGTCCGAGCACCCCGCCGGGCCTGACCACGCGTCCGATCTCCGCGGATGCCGCCACGGGCTCGACCCAGTGCCACGCCTGCCCGAGCACGACGGCATCGACCGAGGCATCCGGCAGCGGCAGCTCTTCGGCGGTGCCCACGAGAGCGGGGACGCCAGGAGTCGCGGCGCGCAGCGCCTCCAGCATCGCCGGATCGGGATCCACGGCGACGACCTCGGCGTCCGGCGCGGCGAGGAGGGTCCGCGTGAGCTTGCCCGTGCCGGCGCCGACATCGGCGATGCGCCGCGCGCCGACGGGAAGCCCCTCGAGCATCCACGCCACCGCATCGAAGGGGTATTCGGGTCTTCCGGCCTCGTAGCTGCCCGCCGCGCCGCCGAAGGATGTCGCCCGCTCCGCACTCATGTCTCCACCCTACGGCGCGCCTGACAGGCCATGGCCTCCGGGGAGGAGAGGGTGAAGGCGTGGCCCTGGACTTCACCGCGATCGACTTCGAGACGGCGAACTCCTCCCGTGCCTCCGCCTGCTCGGTCGGGCTCGTGCGCGTGCGCGCAGGCCAGGTGGTGGCGACGGCAGGCTGGCTGATCAAACCTCCGCCGGGGCACGACGAGTTCCTGGAGTGGAACACGAGGATCCACGGCATCCGACCCGAAGACGTCGCGCACGCCGAGACCTGGGAGGAGCAGTTCGACCGGCTCTGCTCCTTCGCCGGCGCCGACGTGCTGGTCGCGCACAACGCCGGCTTCGACCTCAGCGTGCTGCGACGCACCTCCGAGGTCGCGGGTCTGGCCTGTCCGCCGTACCGTTCCCTGTGCAGTCTCCAGGTCGCGCGCAAGACCTACGACCTCGACTCCTACAAGCTTCCGATCGCCGCCGCGGCCGCCGGCTTCGGCGCATTCCCCCACCACGACGCGCTGGCCGATGCCCGTGCCTGCGCGCAGATCGTCATCGACGCGGCCCGGCGCATCGCGGCATCCGATGTCGACTCCGTCGCCAGCTCGCTCGGGGTGCGCCTGTCGGCCGCGGCAGCCCCTGCGCCCGTGCGGCGCGCCGTCGCCTGACCTCTCGCACTATTCCGCAGATCTGCGCTTCTTCGGAGAGTTTCCGCGAATCCCTGCGATCTTGTGCGGATCGACGAAGGAGTGCGGGCTCCCTCGGCGGCCGGATCAGGCGTCGCCGGGCACCCAGCCCAGCAGCAGGACCACGAGGGTCGAGATCACGAGAAAGGCGCCCACGCCCCACCAGGGGCTCGCCTCGTGCCCCTGCTCGCGCCGCACGCGGAACAGCACGTCTTCCCGGCGCGCCGGGTCGACGGGAGCCGCCGCGGACGCGGGCTGGGGAGCGACGGGTGCGGCACCGGTCTCGACCCGGAGGATGCGGCCGGTGTCGGTGGTGACGAAGGTGTGCTTCCTCTTCTTGCCTTCGGATGCCTCATGCGTCATGCGCCGTGCTCCTCACCGGGTCGCGGCGCCGGGAGATCGGCGCCAGCCACCTATTCTGCCAGAGGGATGCCCGGAGCGCGGGGAGGACGAGCGGCTCAGAGCCACTTCGAGACGAGGTGCTCGGAGGAGATCCGGCGCAGCGTCCCGGAGGCCCCGCGAAGGACGATGCTCTCGGTGAAGACGTAACCGGATTCACGGCGCACGCCCTTGACGAGCTGCCCGTCGGTGACGCCCGTGGCGACGAAGATCGTGTTGCTGCCGCGCACGAGGTCGTCTGCCTCGTAGACCTTGTCGACGTCGAGGCCGGCATCGATGCCGCGCTGACGCTCTTCGTCGTCCCGCGGCCACAGCCGGCCCTGGATGTGCCCGCCGAGGGCCTTGACGGCACACGCGGTGACGATTCCCTCGGGGCTGCCGCCGACTCCCACCCATGCCGTCAGGCCGTGCTCGGTCTTCGGGAACACGTTCGCGTCCGTCAGAGGTGACCGTGTGGTGCCCTGCCAGGTGACGGGTCGTTCGGCGAGCAGGCGCGAGAACAGGTCGAGCTTCTCCTCGAACAGCACCTCGTAGTCC
>CAYOTY010000179.1:829-1358 GCA_964406995.1 uncultured Microbacterium sp. | reverse complement strand
GGCCTTGACGGCACACGCGGTGACGATTCCCTCGGGGCTGCCGCCGACTCCGACGCACATGTCGATGCGCGGCGCGTGGCGGGCGGCGTTGATGCCGCCGGCGACGTCGCCGTCGCTCATGAGGCGCGTTCCCGCACCGGCCTCGCGGATCTCGTCGATGAGCTTCTCGTGCCGGGGGCGGTTCAGCACCGAGACGACCATCTCCTCGACGGGCTTGCCGAGCGCCTTGGCGAGCCGCCGGATGTTCTCCCCGACCGGGAGGCGGATGTCGACGACCCCCACTCCGGCGGGGCCGGTGGCGAGCTTGGCCATGTAGCAGACGCTGGGGGCGTCGAGCATCGTGCCGCGGTCGGAGACGGCGAGCACCGAGATCGCGTTCTGACGGCCCTCCGCGGTGAGGGTGGTGCCGTCGATGGGGTCCACGGCGATGTCGCAGAGAGGGCCTCGCCCCGTGCCGACCTCTTCGCCGTTGTAGAGCATGGGAGCGTTGTCCTTCTCGCCCTCGCCGATGACGACGCTGCCCTGGCAG
>CAYOTY010000179.1:0-819 GCA_964406995.1 uncultured Microbacterium sp. | reverse complement strand
CCTGGAAGTGGACGGTGCCCAGGAACGCGCGCATGGCGTCGACGGCCGCGCCGTCGGCGGCCTCCTTCGCTCCCCGGCCGATGAACGGCACCGCGCGGATCGCCGCCGCCTCGGTGGCGCGCACGAGCTCGAGCGCGAGGTTTCGATCGGGATGCAGGGGGCTCATTTCGGCCGTCAGACTCACCATGTCTTCACGCTACTCGCACGCTCGTGAATCTGGACGCAGTTTCGATGCGGATGCAGCGAAAGAACCGCCGTTCTTTCCCATCCGTCAGAAGCGGCGGCGATCTCCGTCGCCGAGGACTCTCGGAGCCGCCACCCCCTGCCGGTAGAGTGAGGGCGTATCCCACACCCCCTGAACACCGCAGGAGACGCACATGCCCGTTGCCACCCCGGATCAGTACGCCGACATGCTCGACCGCGCCAAGGCAGGCGGCTTCGCCTACCCCGCGCTGAACGTCTCGAGCTCGCAGACCATCAACGCCGTGCTGCAGGGTCTGACCGAAGCCGGATCCGACGGCATCATCCAGGTCACCACCGGCGGCGCCGACTACTTCGCCGGGCACACCGTCAAGGGCCGCGCTACCGGCGCCCTCGCCTTCGCCCGCTACGTGCACGAGGTCGCGGCGAACTACCCGATCACCGTCGCCGTCCACACCGACCACTGCCCGAAGGATGCACTGGAGGGCTTCGTCCTCCCCCTGATCGCGGCATCCGAGGAAGAGGTCAAGGCCGGCCGAGGCCCCATCTTCCAGTCGCACATGTGGGACGGCTCGGCCGTGCCCCTGGCCGAGAACATCGAGATCGCCGCGGAGCTCC
>CAYOTY010000178.1:0-4407 GCA_964406995.1 uncultured Microbacterium sp. | reverse complement strand
CGTCCAGCAGCACCTCGCCGGCCACGCGGGCTCCGGGGATGACCTCGTGCATGCGGTTGAGGGTGCGCAGGAAGGTGGACTTGCCGCATCCGGAGGGCCCGATGAACGCGGTCACCGAGCGCGGCTGGATCTCCAGCGACACGCCCTCGACGGCCAGGAAGTCGCCGTAGTAGACGTTCAGGTCGTTGACTTCGATGCTCTTGGACATGGGTGGCTCTTTCCGATCTGATGCGGCTCAGCGGCCGGAGGTCTTGGGGGCGAAGAACTTCGCCACGAGGCGGGCGACGAGATTCAGGGCCATGACGATGAGGATGAGGGCGAGGGCGCCGCCCCAGGCGCGCTCGAGAGCGGCGGCGGTGTTGGTGCCCGGGTTCATGAACTGGTTGTAGACGAAGACGGGCAGGGTCATCATCTGGTTGGCGAAGAGGTTGGTGTTCAGGCTCATCGTGTAGCCGGCCGTCAGCAGCAGCGGGGCCGTCTCGCCGATCACCCGGGCGATCGCGAGCATGACGGTGGTGGTGATGCCGGCGATCGAGGTGGGGATGACGACCTTGAGGATCGTCAGCCACTTCGGCACGCCCAGCGCGTAGGAGGCCTCGCGCAGCTCGTTGGGCACGATCCGCAGCAGTTCCTCGCTTCCTCGTACCACGACCGGGATCATGAGCACGGTCAGCGCCAGCGCACCCATGAAGCCCATGGATATCCCGGGCCGGATGAGGAGGGCGAAGACGGAGTAGATGAACAGGCCCGCCACGATCGAGGGGATGCCGGTCATCACGTCCACGAAGAAGGTGATCGCACGGGCGAGCTTTCCGCGGCCGTACTCGACGAGGTAGATCGAGGTCATGAGGCCGATGGGGACGGCGATCACGGTGGCGGTGAGGGTGATCAGCAGCGTCCCCCACATCGCGTGGGCGATGCCGCCGCCCTCGCCGACGACGTTGCGCATCGAGTGCGTGAAGAACTCGGCGTCGAAGCGGGTGAGGCCGTTGATCGTCACCGTCCACAGCAGGGAGATCAGCGGCAGGAGCGCGACCAGGAACGCCGTGGAGACCAGCGCGGTCATGAAGCGATCGACGGCCTTGCGACGGCTCTCGGCGATCGCGGAGACGACCGAGATCAGCGCCATGTAGATCAGGATGCCGACGAACAGCGTCCCGGTGATGTTGAAGTCGACCAGGTCCTTGCCGATCGAGGCGACGCCGAAGACGATGGCCGAGATGAGCACAGAGGCGCCCAGGAGCGCCCAGGGAGCCCACTTGGGGAGGTGCCCGGAGGTGAGGCCCGCGGCGGATGCCGGCGCGACGGCCGTGCTCGGCCCGGGGGCGGTGGCGGTCATGTCAGTTCGCTCCAGAGAACTCGGCGCGGCGCGCGACGATCCAGCGCGCCACGGCGTTGACCGCGAAGGTCACGATGAACAGGATCAGGCCCGTGGCGATGAGGGTGTTCACGCCCTCGTCGTGCGCCTCGGGGAAGGCCAGTGCGATGTTCGCGGGGATCGGAGTGGGGTTGGTTGAGGTCAGCAGCAGGAAGCTGATGACGGCCGAGGGGGAGAGGACCATCGTCACGGCCATCGTCTCGCCCAGGGCGCGGCCGAGGGCGAGCATCGATGCCGAGACCATCCCGCCGCGGGCGAAGGGGAACACCGCCATCCGCACCATCTCCCAGCGGGTGGCCCCGAGGGCGAGGGCGGCCTCCTCGTGCAGCTTCGGCGTCTGCAGGAACACCTCGCGGCTGATCGCGGTCATGATCGGGATGATCATGACCGCCAGCACGAGAGAGGCGGTGAGGATCGTGCGGCCGGTCGGCGAGACGACGCCGGCGAAGAAGGGGATCCAGCCCAGGTTCTCGTTCAGCCAGACGTAGACCGGCTGCAGCATGGGCGCCAGCACCAGTCCGCCCCACAGGCCGAAGACCACCGAGGGGACGGCGGCGAGAAGGTCGACGATGTAGCCGAGGAGGGCGGCGAGCCGGCGCGGCGCGTAGTGCGAGATGAACAGGGCGATGCCGAGCGCGATCGGGGCGGCCACAACGAGGGCGATGATCGATGCCCACAGGGTGCCGAAGACCAGGGGCAGGACGTAGGGCCAGAAGGACTCGCCCCGGAGGATGTGGTTGTCGGTGGTATCGGCTTTGAAGGCGGGAAGGCTCTGCACCACCAGGAAGATCGCCACACCCGCGAGCACGGCGAGGATGATGAGCCCCGCCCCCAGGGCGGTGCCGCTGAAGACACGGTCGCCGAGGCGCTGTTTGGCCTTGATGGGCGCCGCAGGCCCCGTAGGGCTCGCCTCCACAGTCTCGCTCATGCTTGTGCGTTCTCCGTTCCGACTCGGATGAGGTCGATGGCCCCGAGGATCTTCTCCCGGAGGCCGTCTGAGATGGGTGCGTTCCCGGCGTGCGCGGCGGCGGCCGCCTGCCCCTCGGGGCTTGCCATGTACGTGAAGTAGCCCTTCACGAGGTCGGCGGTGGCGGCATCCGCGTACTGCTCGCAGCCGATCAGATAGCTCACCAGGGCGAGCGGGTAGGAGCCGGCGGGGGCCGCTGCGGGGTCGACGTCGAACACGAGGTCTCCGGGCCCGCGGCCCTGGTGCAGGGGCGAGTTCTCCACGAGCATCGCGGCCGAGGCGGGGGAGAAGGCGACGAATTCGCCGGCCACCTCCAGCCGTGCCTGGCCGAGGCCTGCGGCCTGAGAGGCGTCGAGGAAGCCGATGGTGCCGCGACCGGCGGAGAGCACCTGCTTGACTCCCGCGATGCCCTGCGCGGACTCGCCGCCGGTGAGCGGCCAGCTGTCGGTGGCGCCGTAGGGCCAGGCCTCGGGCTCGGTGAGCGAGAGGTACCGGGTGAAGGTCTCCTGGGTGCCGGAGGGATCGGAGCGGTGCACGGGGCTGATCGCGTGGTCCGGCAGATCCGCGGTCGGATTGTCGCTGACGATGGCGGGATCGTTCCACCGTGTGATGCGGCCGGCGAAGATGTCGGCGATGACCCGGGGCGAGAGATCGAGGCTCTCGACGCCGTCGAGGTGGAAGGCGACGACGACCGGAGAGATGTACAGCGGCACCTCGACGATCGCGTCGGTCACGCAGGCCTGGAAGCCGCCCGCGGCGAGCTCGGCGTCGGTGAAGGCGCGGTCGGAGCCGACGAAGCTGTTGGCCCCGCCCCGGAAGTTCGCCCGGCCGGTGCCGGAGCCGGTGGGCTCGTAGTTCACCGTGACGCGCGTGTTCGCGGTCTGGAAGCCGGCCTGCCAGGCCTCCTGGGCGGCGGTCTGCGAGGAGGCGCCGGTCGCGCTGATGGTGCCCGACAGCCCTTCGCCGTCCGGGTCGGCGTCTCCGCGCTCGTTGACCGCGCAGGAGGCGAGCAGAAGGGAGGCGGCGACACCGACGGTGACAAGGCGGAGAGCGCGAGTGGCCTGCACGGGGGTCCGTTTCGGTAAGGGGGATCTTCAGCGCCCGGCGAAGGGCACGTCCCGACGCTACGGGCGACGGTTAACGGGATTCATGCGCGAAGGTGAACGGGAGGTGAACGGCAGACGCGAGTGTCTCCGGAGCCGCAGGGGCTCCGGGGACACTCGCGTGCGTGGCCGGTGACGCTCAGCCGACCTGGATCAGGTCGATGGCGGCCAGTGCCTTGGTGCGCAGACCCTCCGAGATGGGGGCGTTGCCCGCGTTCGCGGCAGCGGCGTCCTGGCCCTCGGCGCTGGCCATGAACTCGAAGTACGCCTTCACGAGTGCGGCGGTGTTGGCATCCTCGTACTGCTCGCAGCCGATGAGGTAGCTCACCAGGGCGATCGGGTAGGCACCGGCCGGGGCGGCGGCGGGGTCGACGTCGAAGACCAGGTCTCCGGCGCCACGGCCCTCGCGCAGCGGCGAGCCCTCGACGAGTGCGGAGGCTGCCTCGGACGAGTACGCGACGAACTCGCCCTGGACCTCGATGTGGACCTGACCGAACTCGCCCGCCTGGGAGGCGTCGAGGAAGCCGATCGTGCCGACGCCGGCGCTGATGACCTGCTTCACGCCCGAGGTGCCCTGGGCGGCCTCGCCGCCGGTGAGCGGCCAGACGTCGGCGGGCTCGTCGGTCCACACGTCGCCGGCGGCCGAGGAGAGGTACTTGGTGAAGGTCTCCTGCGTGCCGGAGGGGTCGGAGCGGTGCACGGGCGTGATGGCGAGGTCGGGCAGGGCCACTCCGTCGTTGAACGAGGCGATGGCCGGGTCGTTCCAGGTGGTGATGTTGCCGGCGAAGATGTTCGCGAGAGTGGCGGCATCCAGGTCGAGGCTCTCGATGCCGTCGAGGTTGAACGCCACGGCGACCGGCGAGATGTACAGCGGCACCTCGATGATGTCGTCCGTGACGCAGGCGCCGAAGCCGCCGGCGGCGATCTCCTCGTCGTTGAACGCGCGGTCCGAGCCGATG
>CAYOTY010000177.1:694-4415 GCA_964406995.1 uncultured Microbacterium sp. | reverse complement strand
CAGCCTGCAGGAGGGCGGCATGGACACCGTCGATGCGAACCTCGCCCTGGGCCTTCCCGCCGACGCCCGCGACTACGCCGCCGCCGGCGGCATCCTCGCCGATCTCGGCATCAGCAGGGTGCGACTGATGACCAACAACACCGACAAGGTCGAGCAGCTGCGCGGGCTCGGCCTCGATGTGGTCGAGCAGGTGCCGCTCATCGTCGGCGTCGGCCCCAACAACCACCAGTACTTGGAGACCAAGCGTGACCGCATGGGTCACCTCATCGGCGAGCAGGAGCTCAGCGAGGCCCTCGCCAACGGAAGGAACGAGCAATGAGCGGTGCCGGCGCCCCCGAGCGGGACCCCATCGACGCCTCTGGCCTGAGCGTCGTCGTGATCGCGGGGACGTGGCACGACACGATCACCGACGGCCTGATCGCCGGGGCGGAGCGCGTGCTCTCGGCATCCGGCGCCTCCTACCGCCTCGTGCGCGTGCCCGGCTCCTTCGAGCTGGCCGTGGCCGCGCAGGCGGCCTTCGAAGGAGGGGCGGATGCGGTGGTCACTCTCGGCGTCATCATCCGCGGTGGCACGCCTCACTTCGAGTACGTGTCCGCGGCGACGACCGACGGCCTCACCCGGGTCTCGCTCGATGCGGGCAAGCCTGTCGGCTTCGGCGTGCTCACCCTCGACGACGAGCAGCAGGGCCTGGATCGCGCCGGTCTCCCGGGCTCGAAGGAGGACAAGGGCGCGGAGGCGGCGGATGCGGCGCTGCGCACGGCCGTGCTGCTGAGGGAGCTGCGCGGCACCGGGCGCTGAGCGACGACCGGCGCGGCGCGGCGCGGCACGGCCGAGCATCGTGCCGGTGAGGTTCGCCTTCCTGGCGGCCGGGTGGCATCAGCAATAGCCTGAGGGCATGGAGATTCTGCGTGATGTCGTCGTCCTCGTCCACATCGTCGGATTCGCCGTGCTGTTCGGTGCCTGGGTCGTCGAGGCGTTCGGCAAGCGCGGCATCAACCGCGTGATGCACTACGGCCTCGCCGTCGCCGCCGTGGCGGGCCTCGCCCTGGCGGCGCCGTGGGGTGGTGCAGAGCTGGACTACACCAAGATCGCCGTGAAGCTCATCGTGCTGCTGGTGATCGGCGCCCTGCTCGGCATCGGACAGAGCCGGGCGCGCAAGAGCGACGACGGTGCCGTGCCCGCCGCGATCTTCTGGCTCATCGGCCTGCTGACGCTGGGCAACGCCGCCATCGCCGTCATCTGGTAGGCCGCGCGGCGACACACCGCATCGTGCGCGACAGGAGAGACGATGACGATGATCCTGCAGGGTGCCGAAGAGCTCACGTCCGCTGTGGGCACAGAACTCGGCGTCAGCGAGTGGCTCACCGTCGATCAGAGCATCATCGACGACTTCGCCCGTACCACCCGCGATGAGCAGTGGATTCACGTGGACCGCGAACGCGCCGCATCCGGTCCCTTCGGCACGACCATCGCGCATGGCTTCCTGATCCTGTCGCTGATCCCGCACTTCTCGACCCAGATCCTCGAGGTGCGGGGGTTCTCGACCCGCATCAACTACGGGCTGGAGAAGGTGCGCTTCCCTCAGCCGCTACTCTCGGGAGAGCGCGTACGCGACCGCCTCTCGGTGATGCGTGTCGAACAGGTCCCCACGGGCACACGGGCGATCTTCTCGCACCGCATCGAGTCGGCCGGCGGCGACAGACCCGTCTGCGTGGCGGAGACGGTGACGCTGTTCGTCCCCTGAACGCGCTCCGATTCAGAGAGGAATGCGGTGGAAACGGAAGAATTCGACGACATCGTGGACGCGGTGCGCGATTTCGTGCGCACACGAGTGATCCCTCTCGAGGAGCAGATCGAGGAGGAGGATCGCATCCCGGACGATCTGATCGAGGAGTCCCGGACGATGGGGCTGTTCGGCTGGGCGATCCCCGAGGAGTACGGGGGCATCGGCCTGGATCCGGTGCAGGACGTGCGCCTGGCCATGGAGCTGGGCTACACCACCGCCGCCTTCCGCTCCCTCTTCGGCACGAACAACGGCATCGCCGGGCAGGTGCTCGTCAACTACGGCACCGAGGAGCAGAAGCGCTCCTGGCTGCCACGACTGGCATCCGGAGAGATCATCGCCTCCTTCGCCCTGACGGAGGCGGATGCCGGGTCCGACCCGAGCGGTCTGCGCACCACCGCGACGAGGGACGGGGGCGGCTATCGGATCAGCGGATCGAAGCGCTTCATCACCAATGCACAACTCGCCGGGGTGCTCGTGGTCTTCGCACGCACCGATCCCGCCTCGGCCGGAACGACGAAGGGGATCTCCGCCTTCCTCGTCGACACGGGGACAGAGGGGGTCACGATAGGCCCTCACGACAAGAAGATGGGCCAGGGCGGCGCCTGGACGAGCGAGATCTTCTTCGACGACGTCCGGGTCGGCGCGGAGCGCCTCGTCGGAGGACAGGAGGAGGTCGGCTTCCGCGCCGCGATGGCATCTCTGGCAAAGGGGCGTCTGCACATCTCCGGCATCTGCGTCGGGCAGGCTCAGCGCATTCTCGACGAGTCGATCGCCCATGCGGCCACGGCCACCCAGGGCGGTAAGTCGATCGGGTCGTTCCAGCTCGTGCAGGCGATGATCGGCGACTCCTATGCGGAGCTGCGTGCCGCGAAGGCTCTGGCGCTCGACGCCGCGCGTGACTTCCATGACGGCACCGACCGCAAGCTCGGACCCTCCGCCTCCAAGCTCTACGCGAGCGAGATGCTCGGGCGCGTCGCCGATCGCGGCGTGCAGATCCACGGCGGCCTCGGCTATATGCGATCGGTGCCGGTCGAGCGCTTCTACCGTGCGGCACGCCTCTTCCGCATCTACGAGGGTACAAGCGAGGTGCAGAAGCTCCTGCTGGCACGGCATCTGCTGAAGGAGCAGACGAGGTGAGCCGGGCAGCCATCGTGGCGCCCTTGCGCACTGCCGTCGGCGCCTACGGCAGATCCTTGCTGCCGGTGCCGGTCGAGAAGCTCGGAGCAGCGGTCGTCACCGCGATCATCGAGCGATCGGGCATCGACCCGGCGGCCATCGAAGACGTCGTCTTCGCGCAATCGTACGCGAACGGCGAGACACCCTGCGTCGGCCGCTGGATCGCGCTGGAAGCAGGGCTGCCGGTTCAGACCGCAGGCATGCAGCTCGACCGCCGATGCGGCGGCGGTCTGCAGGCGATCGCGACTGCGGCGATGATGGTGCAGTCCGGCACGGCGGACATCGTCATCGCCGGCGGCGTGGAGAGCATGAGCCGCGTCGAGTACTACACGACTGATATGCGCTGGGGGGCGCGGGCGGGAAGCGTCACCCTCTACGACCGCCTTGATCGCGGGCGCGAACGCTCACAGCCGACATCGCGCTTCGGCTACATCTCCGGCATGATCGAGACGGCCGAGAACGTCGCGAAGCAGTACGGCATCAGTCGCGAGGAGGCGGATGCCTTCGCCGCCCGCAGTCAGCGCAACGCCGCCGCAGCCCAGACGCGCGGCGCGTTCGATGAGGAGATCGTCCCCGTCGAAGTGCCGCAGCGCGAGGGCGACCCGATCATCTTCGCGAAGGATGAAGGTGTCCGACCCGACACGACGGTGGAGACGCTGGCAGCGCTTCGGCCGATCATGAAGGACGGGGTGACGACGGCGGGCAATGCCAGCCAGCAGAACGATGCCGCCGCGGCGTGCCTCGTCGTCGCCGAAGACA
>CAYOTY010000177.1:0-684 GCA_964406995.1 uncultured Microbacterium sp. | reverse complement strand
CGTACTCGTCGAGCTTGTCTTCGGCGACGACGAGTACGGACTGGAGCCGATCGCCTTCCTCGAGGGCTGGACAGCCGTCGGCTGTGAGCCGGCGACGATGGGGCTCGGCCCCGTCCCCGCTGTGGAGAAGCTCTTCGGCCGCACGGGCCGGAACTGGTCGGACATCGACCTCATCGAGCTCAACGAGGCCTTCGCCGCCCAGGCGCTCGGTGTGATCCGTGCCTGGGACCTGGAGAGCCTCGACAGCCTCAATGTGAACGGCTCCGGCATCTCGCTCGGGCATCCCGTCGGTGCCACGGGCGTACGTATCATGACGACTCTCGTGCACGAACTGCACCGCCGCGGCGGTGGACGTGGCCTCGAGACGATGTGCATCGGAGGCGGCCAGGGCATGGCCGCGATCTTCGAGGTGGTGTGATCTCGACTCAGTCCAGGAACAGCGCCCGCAGCCGCTTGGTCGTGAAGACGAGACCCACCGCGATCATGACCACGTAGTAGAGCACGTGCCAGAGCATGCCGACGTGGAGCACGCCCGTGGTGAGACCCCGGATGAGCTCGACGCCGTGCCACAGCGGCAGCGCCTTGATGATCCACTGGATGAACTCCGGGTAGACCGTGATCGGATACAGCGTCGCCGAGAACAGGAACATCGGCAGCAGCACGAAGTTGATCCAGTCCATGTGC
>CAYOTY010000176.1:0-4468 GCA_964406995.1 uncultured Microbacterium sp. | reverse complement strand
CCGTGTTCGTCATCGTGCCCTCGCCGCGCGAGTCGGCCGAGATGCACAAGAAGGTGATCTCTTCGATCGAGGAGATCCGCGCGCGTGGTGCGCGAGTGATCGCGATCGCCGAGGAGGGGGATGTCGCGGTGCTCCCCGTCGCCGACGAGGTGCTGCGCATCCCGCTGGCAGGCCCCCTGTTCGAGCCGCTGCTGGCGGTCGTTCCGCTGCACATCTTCGCCATGGGGCTCTCGGTGGCCAAGGGGCTGGACGTGGACCAGCCCCGCAACCTCGCCAAGTCCGTCACCGTGGAGTAGGCCTCTCCTCCTCTCTCTCCCGCGAGGGCACCACGTACGAGCCGTGGATTTCCGGTGCCCTCGACGGCAAGTGGTGCCCTCGCGGGTGCGGGGGATAGGGGCCGGTAGGCTGAGCGGGTGATCATCGGCACCGGCATCGACCTCGTCGACATCGACCGTTTCGAGCGGACGATGCAGCGCACCCCGCGGCTCGCCGAGCGCCTCTTCGCCCCGACCGAGCGCACGCTGAAACTGCGCTCGCTCGCTGCGCGCTACGCCGCCAAGGAAGCCCTCATCAAGGCGCTCGGCGGCTCCGACGGCGTCTACTGGACCGACATCGAGATCGCCTCCGAGCCCTCGGGCAAGCCCCTGTTCGCGCTCAGCGGCTCGACCGCGTCCGTTGTCGAAGAGCGGGGCATCACCGCCCTTCACCTGAGCATGTCCCACGACGCCGGGCTCGCCATCGCCTACGTCGTGCTGGAGGGAGAGCCGCGATGACCACGCCCGTGCGCGAAGCGCTGATCGACGCCGCCGCGATCGCCGACAACGTGCGCCATCTGCGGCGCCTCACCGGCACCGAGCTGTTCGCGGTCGTCAAGGCCGACGGATACGGCCACGGCGCCGTCACCGCCGCGGTCGCCGCACTCGCCGGAGGGGCCTCGCGCATCGGCGTCGCCACGATCGACGAGGCGCTCGCCCTGCGCCGCGCGGGCGTCACGGCGCCGGTCCTGGCTTGGCTGCACGCCCCCGGCGAGCGGTTCGAGGCCGCCGCGGCCGAGCACATCGAACTCGGCATCTCGACCTTCGACCAGCTCGAGGCCGCCGGCGCCGCCGCCCACGTCGACCAGCCGGTCGGCGTGCACCTGAAGATCGACACCGGACTCTCCCGCAACGGCATCCCGCGCGGAGACTGGGGGCGCGTCTTCGCCGAGGCGGCCAGGCTCGAACGCATCGGCCGCATCCGCGTCGTCGGGCTCTTCAGCCATCTGGCCAATGCCTCCCGGCACGCGGATCTGCAGGCCCTCCTCGCGTTCGAGGCGGGGACGAAGGCGGCGACGGATGCCGGCATCCGCCCGCAGTACCGGCACCTCGCCGCCACCGAGGCCGCCATCGCGCGCCCCGAGGTGCGCCTGGACGCGGTGCGGTGCGGCATCGGCATCTACGGTCTCTCGCCGTTCGCGGACCGCTCCTCGGCGGAGCTGGGGCTGCGCCCCGCGATGACCCTGCGCGCCGCCGTCGCGGCCGTGCGACGGGTACCCGCCGGCACCGGAGTCTCCTACTGCTACGACTACGTCGCCCCCCGCGAGACCACCCTCGCACTCGTGCCGCTCGGCTATGCCGACGGGATTCCGCGACAGGCCTCGGGGAAGGGGCAAGTGGTGATCGGTGGGCGGCGCCTTCCGGTCGCGGGCCGCGTGGCCATGGACCAGTTCGTCGTCGATGCCGGCGACCACGCCGTCTCTATCGGCGACGAGGTCACCGTGTTCGGCGATCCGACCCTCGGCGCGCCCGCGGCGGACGAGTGGGCGGATGCCGCCGACACCATCAACTACGACATCGTCACCCGCATCGGACCCCGCGTCCCCCGGAGGTCGCGGTGAGCGATCGCCCTCGCGGCGGGGCGCCTGCCTCCGCACCGGAACCGCGTCGCGCGGAGGATCCGGGCGCGGCGGAGCTCGACGGGCTCCGGCTGGTCGGCCGCCACGAGGTGGCCGCATCCGCCGACATGGAGGCGCTGGGAGGCGCCTTCGGGAAGGTGCTCGCGGCCGGCGACGTGCTCGTGCTGACCGGGCCGCTGGGCGCCGGGAAGACGACCTTCACCCGCGGACTCGCCGAGACCCTCGGCGTGCGCGGGCCGGTGCAGTCGCCGACGTTCGTGATCGCGCGGACGCATCCCTCGCTGGTCGGCGGACCGGCGCTCGTGCACGTCGACGCCTACCGGCTGGGCTCGGCCGCCGAGCTCGACGACCTCGACCTGGACCTTGCGCGATCGGTCGTCGTGGTGGAGTGGGGGCGTGAGATGGCGTCCGCGATCGCCGAGGAGTGGTGGGACGTCGAGATCGAGCGCCCGGTCGGGGCGGATGCCGCATCCGTCCCCGAAGACCTCGATGCCGACGCGCCGCGCATCGTGACCGTGGCCCGCATTGTCGGTCCCGTCGGTCCCTGAGCTTGTCGAAGGGTCCGATACCCCTGAGCAGGGTCGGGCCCTTCGACAAGCTCAGGGACCGACCTTGCCAAGGGCCGCTATCCACAAGGGTCGGTTCGTGCACGGGTGCATATGTCACACTCGCGAGATGGCATGGATGTACATCGTGCGGTGCAACGACGGCAGCTACTACACGGGCAGCACGGTTATCGACGTCGAAGCACGCGTGTGGGAACACAATCACGATGACGAAAAGGGGGCGAATTATACGCGGAAACATCGCCCTGTCCGGCTCGTTTATGCAGAGGAGTTCTCTCGTGTGGAGGATGCCTTCATGAGAGAGAAGCAGGTTCAAGGCTGGTCTCGAGCCAAGAAAGAGGCGCTGATAGAGCTCCGCGGAGAGGACCTGCCATCTCTGTCCCGCAGTCGGACTGGTCGCGTTGTCGGTCCCGTCGCTCCTTGAACAGGGCCAGGCCCTTCGACAAGCTCAGGGACCGGCCTTGCTCAGGGGCTGCCTCGAGCGCCGACTAACCTGGAGGGGTGATCCTCGCCGTCGACACCTCCCTGGGCACCGCCGTCGCACTCGTCGGCGCCGACGGCACCGTGCGCGCGGAGGCGTCGACCGCTGACGTGCGCGGTCACGCCGAGGTCATCGGCGATCTGCTGCGCGAAGTGCTCGCGCAGGCTCCGGACGTACGGATCACCCATGTCGCCACCGGCATGGGACCCGGCCCCTTCACCGGCCTGCGCATCGGCATCGCCGCCGCGCGGGCGTTCGCGCTGGGTCGCGGCATCCCGGTGGTCCCGGTGCCGAGCCACTACGCCCCGGCCCTGGCCGAGCTGACCGCGGACGCCGCCGGTCCCTTCGCGATCGTCACCGACGCGCGTCGCCGCGAGGTCGCGGTCTCGGTCTTTGAGGGGCTCGACGCCGACGGCCTGCCGTGCCTCACGACCGACACCGTACTCATCCCGCGGGCGGAAGCCGCCGCGCACCTCAGCGGAATCCGCACGGTCGAGACAGGGGAGCTGGCCGCATCCGCTCTCGGGATCGTCGCCGGCCGCGCGCTCGCCGCCGGCCGCATCCTCGCCGGCCCCGAGCCGCTCTACCTGCGTTCTCCGGATGTGACGCTGCCGGGCGCGCCGAAGAAGGTGGGCGCATGACACTGCGGCAGGCGACCCCCGATGACCTCGACGCGATCATGCGCATCGAGCGGTCCTCCTTCCCCTCCGACGCCTGGTCCGAGGCCGCGATGGCCGCCGAGCTCGGATCGCCCTACAGCCACTACCTCGTCTGCGAGGTTGCGGGCGCGATCGTCGGGTATGCGGGACTGCGGATCGTGCCCGGATCGCCGGATGCCGACATCCAGACCATCGCCCTCGACGCCGATCATCGCGGCGCCGGGCGGGGGCGGCGGCTGCTGACGGCGCTGCTCGACGAGGCGAGTCGCCGTGGGGCGCGCGAGGTGTTCCTGGAGGTGCGGGCCGACAACCCCGCCGCCGAGAGGCTCTACCTCTCGGAGGGATTTGTGGAGATCGGGCGCCGCCCGCGGTACTACCAGCCCGACGACATCGATGCCGTGGCGATGAAGGTGGTCCTCGCAGCCCGCCGGCAGCCCAGCACGGAGCTGGGCGACGAGACGAAACAGGGCTTCGACGCGGGGGTGGACGCATGAGGGGCGGGCTCAACTCCGGAGCGGCAGCGGCTCTGGTTGTTCCCAACTCCGGAAAGGCGACGGCTTTCGGGGCGGAAACGGCTTTCTCGGCCCGGTTCCGGCCCATTTCTCCGGAGTCAGGCGCACGGCAGATGCTCCCCGCGGTCCGCGGCTCCGGAGTCAGGCGTGTGGGGGAGAGTCGATGAACCGCGCAGAGCCCCTGGTGCTGGGCATCGAGACCAGCTGCGACGAGACCGGCATCGGCATCGTGCGCGGTCGCACGCTGCTGAGCAACACCATCGCCAGCAGCATGGACGCCCACGCCCGCTACGGCGGCGTCGTGCCCGAGGTCGCCGCGCGTGCGCACCTCGAGGCGCTGCAGCCGTCGATCGAGG
>CAYOTY010000175.1:0-4472 GCA_964406995.1 uncultured Microbacterium sp. | reverse complement strand
CGCCCGATGACGTGATCGGTCGCCTCCCACACCTCGCCCATACCGCCGATGGCGATCCGCGACTGCAGCTCGTAGCGACCACCGAACGACACACCCTGCGTCGGCCTCATCTGTTCAGCACCGCCTCAATGACCTTTTTCGCAATCGGGGCGGCGATCTGATCGCCCGTTCCCGACTGTCCCTGACCTCCACCGTCCTCGACGACGACGGCTACCGCGATCTGCGGGTTGTCGGCGGGCGCGAACCCGGTGAACCACAGGGTCTTGGGCCCTGTCTCACCGTTCTGCGCCGTACCGGTCTTCCCCGCGACGGCGATCCCCTCTATTCTTGCATTCCCCGCCGCGCCATTCTCGACTCCGTCGACCATCATCGCCGTCAGTGCCGCGGCGACCTCGGGCGAGAGGGCCTGCATGAACTCCGAGTCGTCGTAGGACCGCTGCACGGAGAGGTCGTTGCCGAGCACCGCGTCGATCATGCGCGGGTTCATCACCACACCGCCGTTGGCGACCCCCGCCGACACCATCGCCATCTGCAGGGGGGTCGCCCTGACATCGGTCTGGCCGAAGCCGGACAGGGCGGTGTGCGGGTCGTCGAGGGCCCGCGGGTAGACGGAGGGGGTGGACTCCAGAGGCATCTCGAAGCTCTGGTTGAAGCCGAACTTCTCGGCCATCTCGCGGATCGCGTCATCACCGAGCTCGACGGCCAGCTCCGCGAAGACCGTGTTGCAGCTCAGACGGAGGGCATCGGCGATGGTCGCCGTCTCGCCCGGACCGCAGGGCCCGTTCCACGCGTTGTGGATCGCCCGCGAGGTGCCCGGAGGCGTGTACGTCGCGGCGCTGGAGAAGGTCGACTCCGGCGTGTACCGCCCCGACTCGAAGGCGGCGGCGGCCACGACCACCTTGAACGTCGAGCCGGGAGGGTTCATGTTCCCGCCGATCGCTCGGTTGTACATCGGGTTCTTCGGGTCGTCGCGCAGCTGCTCGTAGGTCTCGTTGGCGGCCCGGGAGCTGTGGTCGGCGAGGAGATTGGTGTCGAAGCTGGGCGTGGTGGCCATCACGAGGATGCGGCCGGTCGCCGGCTCGATCGCCAGCACCGCGCCCTGCAGCCCTTCCAGCGCCTCCCAGGCGGCGCGCTGACCGGCGGCGCTCAGGGTGAGGTCGGCGTTGTAGCCGCGCTGGGGCTGGCCCGAGAAGATCCGCTCGACCGAGGCGAAGAAGGCGCTCGCCCCCGTGCCGGCGAGGTCGGCGTTCAGTGCGCGCTCGATGCCCGTCGAGGACTGCAGCGCCGGGTTGAAGTACCCGGTCACCGGCGCCCACATCGCGCCCTCGTCGTAGACCCGCTGGAACGAGTACACGTCCGAGGACGGCACCGAGTAGGCGATCGGATAGCCGTCGACGAGGATCGCGCCGCGCTGGATCTCGTAGCTGTCCAGGAGGGTGCGGCGATTCTCCGGGCGCTGGCCCAGGGCATCCGCGTGCACGACCTGGATCCAGCTGGTCGAGGCGAACAGCGCGATGAACATGAAGAGCATGATGATGCTCAGACGGCGGAGCTCTTTAGTCATGCGGCACCTCCTGGGGCCGTGCACGTCGGTCCCTGAGCGCCCTTCGTCTCGGGATCGCTGCGCGATCCCTCGCTCAGGAGCCGCGGTGTGACGTCGCGAAGGGCAGTCATCCGATCACCACCCGGGGTCTGCGGCGCACGCCGTCGGAGATGCGCAGCAGCATCGCCACGATGAGCCAGTTGGCCACCAGCGAGGAGCCGCCGGCGGCGAGGAACGGCGTCGTCAGCCCGGTCAGCGGGATCACCCGCGTCACGCCGCCGACCATGATGAACACCTGCAGGGCGAGGGTGAAGGACAGCCCGGTCGCCAGGAGCTTCCCGAAGTCGTCCTGACCGGCCATCCCGATCCGCACCCCGCGACTGACGAACAGCATGTACAGGGACAGGATCGCGAACAGCCCGATGAGGCCGAGCTCCTCGCCGAGGCTGGGGATGATGTAGTCGCTCTGCGAGAGCGGGGTCAGGTGCGGGCGGCCCTCGCCGAGCCCGGTGCCGATCAGCCCGCCGTGCGCCAGGCCGAACAGCCCCTGCACGAGCTGGTAGCTGCCCCCGGTCGCCTCGAAGACCGCCGGGTTGAACGGGTCCAGCCAGGCGGCGAAGCGCCCGTGCACATACGGCAGCACGCGGGTGGCCGCCAGGGCGCCGACCACGACGAGGGTCAGGCCGATGAGCACCCAGCTGGTCTTGCCCGTGGCGACGTACAGCATCGCGATGAACATGCCGAACAGCAGAAGTCCCGTGCCGAGGTCGCGCTGGAAGACGATGATGCCGAGCGAGAGCAGCCAGATCACCAGCACCGGTCCGAGCTCGCGCGCCCGCGGCCAGGTCATGCCGAGGAACCGGGTGCCCACCGAGGTGAGGCTCTCCCGGGTGCGCACGAGATATCCGGCGAAGAACACCGCCAGGCAGAGCTTGGCCAGCTCGCCGGGCTGGAAGGAGAACAGGCCGCCGACCGAGACCCACACCGCGGCGTTCGCATTGGGGATGCGCAGGCCCGGCACGAGCGGCAGGAGCAGCAGGGCGATTCCCGCCAGGCCGAACAGATACGTGTAGCGGAAGAGGACCCGGTAGTTGCGCAGAGCGATGACCACGGCGATCGCCCCGGCCAGCGAGATCGCCGTCCAGGCCAGCTGCCGCACCGAAAGGGCGTTCCAGCCCTCCAGGTTCCGCGCGATGTCGATGCGATAGATCATCGCGATGCCGAGGCCCGTGAGCAGGGTCGCGATCGGCACCACGATCGGATCGGCGTTGGCCGCGACGAACCGCAGGGTGATGTGCAGCGCCAGCACGATCACCGCGAGGCCGCCGCCGAAGTACAGGATCTGCGGTTCGATGTGCCCGAGGGCGCCCAGCTGCACGAGGGTCAGGGCGCCGCCGCTCAATCCGAGCGCGAACAGGATCAGCCACAGTTCGCGGTTGCGCTGCGTCTGCGGCGTCCGGGTCCGGCGCAGCGCCTTGGCCACGCTCTTGTCGGGGGCGACGTCGGTGCTCATCCGGTCACCTCCGCCTCTTCCTGCTCCGCCTGACGCTCCTCTTCGAGGCGCTGCTCCTCTTCTTCCTGCTGCCGCTGCTCGTCCTCCAGTCGCCGCTGCTCCGCCCGCTCGAGACGTTCGAGCTCGCGCTGCACGTTGGCCTCGGCCGAGACGCGCAGCCGCTCGGCGATCGTCTCGGCATGCTCAAGGGAGCGCGCCGTGATCGTCTGCTCGACGCGGATGCGCTCATAGCCGGGGAGGTCGTCGATCGGGATGCCGGTGTCCTCGTGCGGTGACGACAGCGAGATCGGGCCGATGTTCTGCTGGACACCCTGGAAGATCACCACGGTGTCCTCGTCGGCGCCGACGAAGTAGCGCGTCTGGGTCCAGTTGTACGCCGACCAAAGAGCCCCGGCGAACAGGCCCAGCACGAGGATGAGACCGGCGATCCAGCCGATGCGGCGTCGACGGGCGCGGCGCCGGTCCTCTTCGACGATCTCCTCGAGGTATTCGGCGGCCGGCTCGAAGTGGCTCGGCTCGTTCGCGGCCTGGCGGACCGGGTGCAGCCATCCGGTGCGGCCGGGCCGTGCGGAGGGCACGGCGATGCCGGAGGGGTTCGAGGCGGAGCCCACGATGATCGGCGGACCGGAGCGGAGCGGATGCTGCCCGCCGACATCCACGATCACGATCGTGACGTTGTCGGGCGCGCCGCCGTCGAGAGCCTGCTTGAGCAGGATGTCGGCGGTGCGGCCGGGCGCCAGCCCCAGGCGCAGGGCCTTGCGCAGGTGGGCGTCGTCGACGACGCCGCTGAGCCCGTCCGAGCACAGCAGCCAGCGATCGCCGGGCTGGGTGGCCATCACCGACAGGTCCAGCTCGGGGGCGTCGTCCATGTCGCTGAGCACCCGCATCAGCACCGAGCGGCGCGGGTGGTAGCGGGCCTCCTCGGGGGTGATGCGACCGGAGTCGACCAGGCGCTGCACGAAGGTGTGGTCGGCCGTGATCTGGGTGACCTCGTCGTCGCGGAAGAGATAGATCCGCGAATCGCCGATGTGCCCGATCACGGCGTAGTCGTCGACCATGATGATCGCACTGACGGTGGTGCCCAGGCCCGCCAGCTCCGGTCGCTCCTTGGCGGCGCGGATCAGCTCTCCGGCGGCCGTGATGGCCGCTGCGGCGAGGGAGGCCTGCGCGTCGTCGGTGGAGGAGTAGCCGGTGTCCAGGCTCTGCAGGTGCGCGATCGCGATGCTCGAGGCGACGTCTCCGCCGGCGTGCCCGCCCATGCCGTCGGCGACGACGAACAGGTTGTCTCCGGCGTAGCCGGAGTCCTGGTTGTTGGAGCGGACCTTCCCGGTGTGCGAGATCGCGGCGCTCGAGCCCTCGAAGACCATGCCGCCCTTATGCCCGCAGCTCGAAGGTCGTGGCGCCGACCTTGATGGG
>CAYOTY010000174.1:0-4534 GCA_964406995.1 uncultured Microbacterium sp. | reverse complement strand
GGGGCACGACTTCCGGCCCGACTATCTCGCACTCGGCGACCTCGACGAGCGCTTCCCCGGGGTTCCGCGCATGGCGCTCACCGCGACCGCGACGAGGGCGACCCATCAAGAGCTCACCGAGCGCCTCCGCCTCCCCTCCGCCCGGCACTTCGTCGCGAGCTTCGACCGGCCCAACATCCAGTACCGCATCGAGCCCAAGGGGGAGGTCAGGCGGCAGCTGCTGGGATTCATCCGATCGGTCCCCGAGCTGGTCGAGGGGCCTGCCGCCGGGTCCGCCCCGGCCGGCATCGTCTATGCCCTCAGCCGCAAGTCGGTCGAGCAGACCGCCGAATATCTGCGCACGCAGGGGATCGACGCGCTGCCCTATCACGCAGGGCTTCCCGCCGAGGTGCGCGCTGCCAATCAGGCGAGGTTCCTGCGCGAGGACGGCGTGGTGATGGTCGCGACGATCGCCTTCGGCATGGGCATCGACAAGCCCGACGTCCGCTTCGTCGCCCACGTCGACCTGCCGAAGTCGGTCGAGGGCTACTACCAGGAGACCGGTCGCGCCGGTCGCGACGGCGACCCCTCCATCGCCTGGATGGCATATGGCCTGGGCGATGTGGTGCAGCAGCGCAGGCTGATCGATCAGTCCCCCGGCGAGCGCGCCTACAAGATGCGGATGCAGCAGCACCTGGACGCCATGCTCGCGCTGTGCGAGACGGTCACATGCCGCAGGCAGAATCTTCTGGACTACTTCGGTCAAAGCCTTTTAGGACCTCGGTCCCTGAGCGAAAGAGGCGAAGCCGAGAGAGTCGAAGGGTGCGGCAACTGCGACACCTGTCTCGAGCCGCCCGAGACCTTCGACGGGCTGGTTCCCGCGCAGAAGCTCCTCTCCACGATCGTGCGCCTGCAGCGCGAGCGCGGCCAGGCCTTCGGTGCGGGGCACCTCATCGACATCCTGCGGGGCGCGGACACCGAGCGGATGCGGCAGCAGCGCCACCAGGAGCTGGCGACCTACGGCATCGGCGCCGACCTCTCCGATCAGGACTGGCGTTCGGTCGTGCGCCAGCTCCTCGCCCGCGGCATTCTCATTCCGCAGGGGGAATACGGCACGCTCGCGCTCGGCGAGCAGGCGGCCGAGGTGCTGCGGGGCGAGCGCGAGGTGCCGCTGCGTCGCGACACGATCGGCCGCACCGCGAAGGCGAAGGTGCGGAAGGCCACGGCCGCGGACTCCCTGAACGATGCCGACCGGGATCTGTTCGAGAAGCTGCGGGAATGGCGTGCGGGGGTGTCGCGCGAACTCGGCGTGCCGGCGTACATCGTCTTCGGCGATGCGACGCTGCGCGCTCTCGCCGAGCATCGGCCCGCCTCGCCCGAGGAGCTCGACGGCATCACCGGCATCGGCGCGAAGAAGCGCGAGGCCTATGGCGCCGCGGTGCTGGAGGTCATCGCCACCGCGGTCGACTGAGGCCTCGGGGCGAGTTGTCCACAGGTGTTCTCCGCGGTCTCCGGCCGCGCGCTACCATGCCCGAATGACCCCACCGGATGCGGCAGCGCCGCAGCCCGCGAGCGGCCCGGCCGCATCCGATGCACCGAGCGGCGTAGTGCCGCCGGGCGGTGCGGCGCGGGCTGAAGGCTCGACCCCGTCCGACGCCACGACCTCGGGCGGCGGCCCGCGGCGCTCCCGCGTCGCGATCGTCACGATGCTCCTCGTGCTGGGCCTCGCGGCCACGCACATGTTCCTGACGGCGACGATCAACGTCCCGTATCCCCAGGTGAAGTACGAGGTCCTGCCCGGTGCGCTCGCGGACAGCTACGCCCGCCCCTATCTGGTGCAGAACTATCGCATCTTCGCGCCCAACCCCGCCAGCGAGGACCGGGAGCTGTGGGTGCGGGCGTGGGTCCAGGCTCCGGACGGCACGCGCACCGAGACCGACTGGGTCAACGCCACCGCGGTCGAGCTGGCCGATCCCTCGCGCCGGGTGCTGCGCAAGCAGCTCACGATCGTCGGCGCCGAGGCGTACATGGCCGCCTATCGGGGACTGAACGCCGCCCAGAAGCAGATCCTCACCGGCGAGAACTTCCACCGGCCCGGCGACCGCGAGCGGCTCGGCGAGGCGCTCTCCTCTCACGGCAGCGCGGGCGCATACATGCGCGCGGCCGACTACGTGACCGCCTACGCCACCCAGGTCGCCCATGCCCTCCACGGCGTCGAGGACGAGATCCTCGCGGTGCAGTCCCGCATCGTCTACGAACCGATCGTGCGCTGGAGCGATCGGCACGATCCCGAGGCCGTGGCGCCCGCCCGCATCGAGACGCGCGCCGGCTGGCGCGAACCGCTGGAGTATCCCGGCCAGGACCGGGAGGAGTTCGCCCGCACCTTCCTCGGCTGGCTCGAGCGCGCCGGGAGCGAGGCGTACCCGCAATGAGCATCGCGACACGTCTCACCGCCTGGCTGCTCGACGATCGCCGCGCCAGCTACGGCCTGGCCCTCATGCGCATCGTCTACGGGGGAATGACGCTCCTGATCCTGGCCCTCTCGGCACCGCACCTCTCCTACTCCTTCGGCCGCGCCTCGCACTGGGGGCAGGCGCGCACCTCGATCTCGGCGACGAACGAGTTCTTCTGGCCTCTCCCTCTCCCCTTCGGCCGTGAGGACTCCGACGCCGTGCTGTACGCGAAGGTGGCGCTCCTGGCCGTCGTCGCACTGGCCTACACGCTGGGCTGGCGGATGCGGATCGTCTCGCCGCTGTTCGTCTTCCTCTGGCTCGGCTTCACCATGCTCAACCCGGTGATCCTCAACTCCGGGCACTATCAGCCCTTCCGCATCATGATCATCCTCATGCTCTTCGCCGACCTCTCCCGTCGGTGGTCGCTGGATGCGCGGCGGCGGGCGCGCCGAGGCATCGCAGAGACGGATGCCGTCGCATCCGGCATCCCGCGCTGGCTCACGAACCTGCTCAACAACACCGCCGTCGTCCTCATCGGCTTCCAGCTGTGCACGATCTACATCGCCTCGGCGCTGTGGAAGCTGCAGGGGAACACGTGGATCTCCGGCCACGCCGTCTACTATCCGCTGCGGCTCGAGGAGCTGACCCTCTTCCCGGCGCTCAACTCCTTCGTGTGGCATCTCACCCCGCTGGTGCTCATCGCCTCGTGGATGAGCGTCTACCTGCAGCTGCTGTTCCCGCTGTTCCTGCTCAACCGCTGGACGCGCATCGCCGCGCTCCTCGGGATCACCGCGATGCACGCCGGAATCGGCGTGCTGATGGCCCTGCCCTGGTTCTCGCTCGTGATGATCGCCGCCGACATGCTCTTCATCCGCGAGGAGAGCTGGGCGAAGGCCCGCGCTGTGGGGAGGAGACAACGCGAGCGGTGGCTCGGCCGTGGGCAAGTTAGAGAAAGTGCACAGTCGAGTTCGGGAAGCGTTGTCGTAGACCTACCATAGGGGCATTCCCTCTTCACCTCTCCGAAAGGAATGGTCATGGTCGATGCCGCTGTCCGTCACGAGGCGAACGACACCGCCGAGCCGAGCCCGCGCCTGGATCTCGATGCGCTGAACGCGCAGCTGCTCGGCACCTGGGCGGACACCCGTCGGCAGGCGCGCGAGATGATCAAGGATCCAGCCTTCTGGCGGGTGGACGACCTCGGCAAGGACGAGCACCGCGAGCGCGTGCTCAGCCAGCTCCACCTGCTCGTCGAGAACGGCGCCGTCCATCGGGCCTTCCCCAAGGCCTTCGGCGGCGAGGAGAACAACGGGGCCAACATCGCCGGCTTCGAAGAGCTGGTGGCCGCCGACCCCAGCCTGCAGATCAAGTCGGGCGTGCAGTGGGGGCTGTTCGGCTCGGCCGTCCTGCAGCTGGGCACCGAGGAGCACCACAAGAAGTGGCTGCCCGGCATCATGAGCCTTCAGATCCCCGGCGCCTTCGCGATGACCGAGATCGGGCACGGATCCGACGTCGCATCCCTCGGCACGACCGCGACCTACGACCCGGAGACCGAGGAGTTCGTCATCGACACCCCGTTCCGGGCGGCGACCAAGGAATACCTGGGCAACGCGGCGCTCCACGGGATCGCGGCGACGGTGTTCGCTCAGCTGATCACGAACGGCGTCAACCACGGCGTGCACTGCTTCTACGTGCCGCTGCGCGACGAGGAGGGCAACGACCTGCCCGGCATCACCCGCGAGGACGACGGGCTCAAGGGCGGCCTGAACGGCATCGACAACGGACGCCTGGCCTTCGACGGCATCCGGATCCCGCGCACGAACCTCCTCAACCGATACGGCGACGTCGCACCCGACGGCACCTACACGAGCCCCATCGACAGCCCGGGGCGCCGCTTCTTCACCATGCTCGGCACGCTCGTCCAGGGTCGCGTCTCGCTCGACGGCGCCGCCTCGTGGGCCTCGGCCCTCGGCCTCTACATCGCGATCACCTACGGCTCGCAGCGCCGCCAGTTCACCGGCGCCACCGGTCAGGAGACCGTGCTTCTCGACTACGCCAAGCACCAGCGCCGGCTCCTTCCGCGCCTGGCCACGACCTACGCGCAG
>CAYOTY010000173.1:0-4549 GCA_964406995.1 uncultured Microbacterium sp. | reverse complement strand
CGCGGCGGATCGTGTCGGGGAAGTAGGCGTTGCCGCCGTCGACGATGATGTCGCCCGGCTCGAAGACCCGGACCAGCTCGTCGATGACCGCATCCGTCGGGCCGCCGGCCTTGACCATGATGATCGCGGTGCGCGGCCTCTGCAGGGACTCGGCGAACTCCTCGTAGGTCTTCGCCGGGATGAAGCCCGCCTCGGGGTGCTCGTCCACGAGCGTCTGGGTCTTCTCATAGCTGCGGTTGAGAACGGCGACCGTGTTGCCCTCGCGGCTGGCGAGGTTGCGGGCGAGGTTGGAGCCCATGACGGCGAGGCCGACGACTCCGATGTTGGCGGTTCCTGCGGCGGCAGAGGGCATGGCGAACCTTTCGTTCAGCGTTGTTCAGCAGAAGAGCAAAGGGGGCGGATCAGTCTTTGCGGTAGCCCGAGCGGCCCATGGAGAACAGGGCGCCGGTGACGGCGAGTGTGGCGCACACGGCCATGCCGCCGATCACCCAGAGAACGACATGCGAGAGGGCTGCGGCATCCATTTCCATTACTCCTTGCGTGCGCGAGATTCGGGTGTCTTCAGCCTATCGGGTCTTCCGGTACGATAGAGAGCAGTTCCTCGGCGAGGGATGCTCGCGCGTGCATGCGTGCGGGGCATCCGTGATCGACGCGGCGATGCAGGCCCCGCTGCTTGCCTCACGCGTCTGCGTTCGAGGCGACAATCCCACAGACCACCACGCGGGCGAGCCCATCGCCGCGTGTCCCGAAGGAGAACTCATGTCTGAAAACGAAAAGGTCGTCGCGGAGCTCCGCGAGAACTTCGGCAAGGGCTTCGCCCGACGCCTGCGCGCGGCCGGCAAGATCCCCGCCGTGATCTACGGCCACGGCACCGAGCCCAAGCACGTGGCCCTTCCCGGCCACCAGGTCTCGCTCATCATCCGTCACGCCAACGCCCTGCTCGACCTCGACATCGAGGGCACGCCCGAGCTCGCCCTGGTGAAGGACGTCCAGCGCGACCCGGTGCACCAGGTCATCGAGCACATCGACCTCCTCGTCGTGAAGAAGGGCGAGAAGATCCAGGTCAGCGTCCCCGTGATCCTCACCGGCGAGTCCTTCGCCGGCACGATCGCCGCCCAGGACGCCACCTCGGTCCTCGTCGAGGTCGAGGCCACCCACATCCCCGAGAACTTCGAGGTCTCGATCGAGGGTCTCGAAGAGGGCGCGCACATCACCGCCGCCGACATCGAGCTCCCCAAGGGGGCGACCCTGATCGTCGACCCCGAGACGCTCATCGTCGCCATCTCGGTGCCGGCCGCCCCGGTCCTCGAGGACGAGGCGGGCGAGACCGCTTCGGCCGCCGAGGAGGCCCCGGCCGCTGAGGAAGCCGCCGCGGAGTAATCCGAGAGCTTCGGCGGAGGGGGCGCGGGGTGACTCGCGCCCCCTCCGTCGTATCGTGAGGTCGTATCGTGAGGCGTGGAAGGAGCACCAGCGATGCCTGACACCTGGCTCGTCGTCGGTCTCGGCAATCCCGGGTCGCGCTACGCCGCCACACGTCACAACATCGGCCAGTTCGTCACCGACGAGCTCGCCGCGCGGCGGGGCGAGTCGTACCGCGAGCACAAGGCCGGCGCGCGGGTCGTGGAGACCTGGCTGCGCCCCGGGGGCGACAAGATCGTCCTCGCCAAGCCGAACAGCTTCATGAACGTCTCGGGTAGGCCCGTCGCGGCTCTCGCACGCTTCTACTCGGTGCCTGCAGAGCGCCTCATCGTCGTGCACGACGAGCTCGACATCCCCTTCGACACCGTCAAGCTCAAGACCGGCGGCGGCCACGGCGGCCACAACGGCGTGCGGGACATCGCGGCGGCCCTGGCCACGCCCGGCTTCGTGCGCGTACGCGTGGGGATCGGGCGACCGCCCGGCCGTCAGGATGCGGCGGACTGGGTGCTCTCGCCCTTCGCCTCCGCCGAGCGCGAGACGCTCCCGATCCTGGTGTCGGATGCCGCGGATGCCGTCGAGGCCGTCATCGGCGAGGGACTGCTGGCCGCGCAGCAGAAGCACCACGCGCCGCGCTGAGGCGCAGGACCGGTTCAGCCGTAGAGGCTGATCGCGCTGGTGGTGGCGCCGGCCGTCAGTGCGACGAAGAGCACGATCCAGTACGAGCCGGAGGCGACCACGGCGAGGACGACCGCGCCGATTCCCTGACCGCGCCCGCGGCGCCGCGCGATCGCCACGATGCCCTGCACGAGCGCCCAGAGCCCGAGAACGGTGCCGCCCCAGAAGGCGATCTCGGCCCAGAGCACCTGATCGCGCACCGGGGCCAGGAACGCGAGCGAGTCGGGATCGCTCTCGCCGAGCATGAGCAGGTCGCTCTCGCCGATCCCCGCGCCGATCGCGAAACCGGTGACCCACGCCATCACGCTGGGCACGATCAGGGCGATCAGGGCGAGGACGAGCGCCCAGACGCCGATGGCCGAGGAGGCCGGTGCGCCCGGCGCCGGCGGCGTGTAGGGCCCGCCGATCTGCTGATAGCCGGCGGGTCCGGCGGCATAGGCCCCGGGCGGTGGAGCGTACACGGGCGGCGCAGGATACCCCGGCGGCGGATAGCCCGGCTGCGGCGCGTACCCCGTCTGCGGCGGCGGGCCCGCCGGCGCGAACGGCGGGTGGGGCGCCTGCGGCACGGGCGGGGGCATCTGCGGATCACTCACCCGCCCATCCTAAGCCGGGTCGCTCGCGGCACGGGGTGCCCTCGTCCTCGCCTGTCGCCGAGGGCACCGCATGCCGCCGAGGACACCGGGTATCTGCAGGGAGGAAGCAGTGTCCTCGACAGTAAGCGGTGCCCTCGGGGAGAGAGCTCGGCGGAGAGGAGGGCGGCTAGACTCTTCCGGTGACTGTGCCCGGGATTCTGCGCGCCCTGAAAGAGGCGGATGCCGTTCGCGATGCCCTCGGCTGGGCGCGGACGGATGCCGAACTCACCCTGATCGACGGGCTCGACGCGCCCGCGCTGGCCGCGCTGATCGAGCGGCGCGGCGAGCTGGGGCATCCGCCCGCCCTCCTCGCCGTGGTGCCCACCGGTCGCCGCACGGAGTCGTTCGCGCAGGCGCTGGGCGCTTTCCTCCCGGACGCCGAGATCGTCACCTTCCCCGCCTGGGAGACGCTGCCGCACGAGCGCCTGAGCCCGAGCCCCGACACGGTCGGGCAGCGGCTGGAGACGCTTCGGCGCATCGCCGCGTGGCGGGGGGAGCGACCGCTGGTGGTCGTGGCATCCGTTCGCGCGGCGCTTCAGCCGATCGCCGGGGGTCTCGGCGACGAGGAGCCGATCGTGCTGGCCGCGGGCGAACGCGGCTTCGATCTCGCCTCGATCGCCGAACGACTGGTCGAACTCGCCTATACGCGGGTCGACATGGTCTCGCGCCGCGGAGAGTTCGCGGTGCGCGGGGGGATCCTCGATGTCTTCCCACCGGTTGCCGAGCATCCCTCGCGGGTGGAGTTCTTCGGCGACGAGGTCGAGCAGATCCGCGACTTCTCCGTCTCCGATCAGCGCTCGCTGCCCGGCGAGGTCGCCCGCATCGCCCTGCCGCCCAGCCGCGAGCTGCTGCTGACTCCCACGGTGCGCGAGCGAGCGCGCGAGCTCGTGCCGCAGATGCCAGCGCTGGCGGGCATGCTCGAGAAGATGGCCGAGGGCATCCCGGTGGAGGGCATGGAGTCGCTCCTGCCGCTGGTCGCGGGACCGCTGGTCTCCCTCGTGGAGTACCTGCCGGAGGGCTCCGCGGTCGCCCTCCTCGATCCCGAGCGTTCGGCCGCCCGCGCGGTCACCCTCGGGGAGACGAACCGCGAGTTCCTGGAGGCGGCCTGGAACGCCGCCACCGCGGGCGCCGAGGCCCCGATCGATGCCGAGGCGAGCGGGCTCTCCTCGGGCGACTTCCTGACGATCCCGGCGCTCCGCGAGATCGTCGCGAGCCGCCGCGGCGTCTGGTGGCGGCTGAGCGCCTTCGACTCGGGCGACGAGGAGGCCGCCACGATCGATGCGCGGGTGATCCCCTCCTTCCACGGCAACGTCGACGGCGCCATCGGCTATGTCGCCGAGCTCGTGCGCGAGGGCTGGCGGGTGGTCGTGGCCGCATCCGGCTCGGGGCTCGTCGATCGTGCGCGCGACGTGCTCTCCGAGCGCGAGGTCGCCGCCCGCGTCGTGGATGACGTCGAGGACGTCCCGGATGCCGGCATCGCCACCCTCGTCGCCGCGACGCTGGAGTCGGGGTTCCGGCTCGACGGCGCCCGGCTGGCCGTCCTCACCGAGAACGAGTTCTACGGGCGTACGATCGGTGGCGACCAGCGGGTCGTGCGAAAGCTCGCCTCGCGACGCAAGAACGTCGTCGATCCGCTGCAGCTGAAGACCGGGGACCACGTCGTCCACGCCACCCACGGCATCGGGCGCTTCGTCGAGCTGACCCAGCGCGAGGTGTCCACAGGCGGGCGCAACGCCACGAAGTCCACGCGCGACTACCTCGTGCTCGAGTACGCCCCCTCCAAGCGCGGCTACCCGGGCGACAAGCTGTACGTGCCCACCGAT
>CAYOTY010000172.1:4053-4566 GCA_964406995.1 uncultured Microbacterium sp. | reverse complement strand
CTGGAGATCTCGACCGACAAGGTCGACACCGAGATCCCCTCGCCCGTCTCCGGCGTGCTCGAGGAGATCCTCGTCGCCGAGGACGAGACCGTCGAGGTCGGCGCGATCCTCGCGCGCATCGGCGACGGCAGCGGAGCATCGGATGCCGCCCCCGCCGCCGAGGAGGCTCCTGCGGAAGAGGCGCCTGCCGACAACGCCCCGGCCGAGGCCGCACAGCCCGCTGCGGAGGCTCCTGCTCCCGAAGCAGCCGCCCCTGCGGCCGGAGGCGAGAGCACCGACATCCGCCTTCCCGAGCTCGGCGAGAGCGTGACCGAGGGCACCGTGACCCGCTGGCTCAAGCAGGCAGGCGACGAGGTCGCCGTCGACGAGCCGCTGCTGGAGATCTCGACCGACAAGGTCGACACCGAGATCCCCTCGCCGTATGCCGGCGTGCTCCTTGAGATCCTTGCGGGCGAGGACGAGACCATCGCCGTGGGCTCCGAGCTCGCGCGGATCGGCAGCGGCACCCCTGCG
>CAYOTY010000172.1:0-4043 GCA_964406995.1 uncultured Microbacterium sp. | reverse complement strand
CAAGGTCGCCGAGGACGAGACCGTCGAGGTCGGCGCCGTGCTCGCACGCGTCGGCTCCGCCGGCGCTGCGCCCGCCGAGCCGACCGCCCCTGCAGAGGAGGCGCCGGCCGCCAGTGAGCCCGCCCCCGCGGCGCAGGCCGAGGAGAACGCCCCCGCGCAGGCCACTCCGGCGGAAGCGACGGCTCCGGCACCGGCACCCGCCGCTCCCTCTCCGGCACCGACTCCTCCCGCTCCGAAGCTCACCCTCCCGACCGAGAGCGACAACCTCTACGTCACCCCGCTCGTACGCCGTCTCGCCGCCCAGCAGGGCGTCGATCTGGCGAAGGTCGCCGGCACCGGCGTCGGCGGACGCATCCGCAAGGAAGACGTCCTCAAGGCCGCCGCGGCCGCCAGCAGCGCACCGGCAGCCGCGGCGCCGGCGCCTGCTCCGCTCGAGGTCTCGCCGCTGCGCGGCACGACGCAGCCGATGTCGCGTCTGCGCAAGGTCGTCGCCGAGCGGGCCGTCGCCTCGCTGCAGCAGACCGCTCAGCTCACGACTGTCGTCGAGGTCGATGTCACGGCGCTTTCCGCCTACCGCGACCGCGTGAAGGGCGAGTTCCAGCAGAAGACCGGCGACAAGCTGTCCTTCCTGCCGTTCTTCACGCTCGCCGCCGCGGAGGCGCTGCAGGCCTTCCCGATCATCAACGCCACGGTCGACGGCGACAAGATCGTGCACCCGGAGACGGAGAACATCTCGATCGCCGTCGACACCGAGCGCGGGCTCCTCACTCCCGTGCTGCGCGATGCCGCGACGAAGAACCTCGCCCAGATCGCCCACGAGATCGCGGATCTCGCGGCGCGCACGCGTGACAACAAGCTCAAGCCCGACGAGCTCGCCGGCGGGACGTTCACGGTGACCAACACGGGCTCCCGCGGTGCGCTCTTCGACACCCCGCTGGTCTTCCAGCCGCAGTCGGCGATCCTCGGCACCGGCACGGTCGTCAAGCGCCCCGGCGTCGTGAGCATCGATGGCGTGGACGCCTTCGCCGTACGCTCCTACGTGTACCTGGCGATCTCCTACGACCACCGGATCATCGACGGCGCGGATGCGGCGCGCTTCCTCGGCGCGGTCAAGGCCCGTCTGGAGGCGGCGGACTTCGCCGCGCAGCTCGGCGCGTAGAGCGGCTCTCCTCACTCTGGCTGGTTCACGGCGTCGTAGACGTCGCGGATCAGCCAGAGGTCGTCTCGGCGGACCGAGATCTTTCTGGTCGTCATCGGTCGTCACCCGCGTCACGGCGATGTCGCCGTAGTCCTCCACCAGCGTCATCGCATCGCGCGACTGTGCCCGCTCCGCCACGAGAGCGACGGCTGCCGACGAGCCTTCGGCCAGAGCGCTCAGGCACTCCTCCTCGCCCTCCTGCGCGCACCGTACGATCTCATCGAGAAGCCCTGTCAGCGCGCTCAGGGGGTCGCCGCTCGCCTCGTCGGAGCCGTGATCCGCCGTCTCCGGGGCCTCGTGCGCCTGATGCCCCGCCCCGCCGGGCGCGGACTCCCCGCCCGCAAGGGACAACGCCGTCTGCCGCTCGCCCGCTTCCCGCTGGCGCGCTGCGGCGGACACGGGATCGTCGGCGGCGGGCCACAGCAGCCCCGCGGCGAGCACCGCTCCGGCCGCCGCGGCCGCCGCGATCAGGGGACGGCGAGAGCGGGTGTCCGACGCCTCCGGTGATCGCGACAGGCGTGCTCGTGTGAGCACGCTCCGGCCCCGCTCCCTCCAGACACCGATCGCTCTCAGCGCCTGCCCTCTCCCATGCTCCTGAGCGCTTCTTCCGGTCGCAGAGACCTCGCGCCCCTGACGGGGAGGCACGAGAGTGCGGACCTCGGTCGGAGCGTAGAGATCGGGGCGCAGCGGTCGCGGAGCGGCAGTCGCGAGGATGTCGCCCTCCCAGCGTTCGAGATCGTCGAGGAGGCTGCGGGGACGTTCGAGCGCCCGCTCCAGTTCGGCGAGGAGTCTGAGCAGCCGTCGATCGTCTGTGGACGGGATGAGCTGATGCACGATCGCACTCGTCGCCTCGGCAGCGCCCATGCCGTCTCCGACGACCAGGACGGGGCGCACGTCGTAGGTCAGCCACCATCGCGCGGGAGCGCGGACGGCCTCGCGGCCGAGCTCGCCGAGACCGCGGAGCATGCTGACCAGCAGCGTGGCGATCTCTCCGGCTCCGAGTGCTCCACCCGCCTCTGCCCGACGCACGAGGAACGTGGCGACCTGTTCGCCGCACCACGGCAAGAGCACTTCCGTGGCGCTCTCGCCCAGCGTCAGATCGCTCGGTGCGGCGATGTGCTCGGCGCCGGCCCACCGCCAGCTCGAGGCCACTGCCGAGGCGCCGATCGGCACGGAGACGGCGACCCCCTCGCCATCGGCGACGAGCAGCCCGGGATAGGGGCCCTCGCCGGCGGGCAGTTCACGGATCGGGCGGTGCGCCCGGCGCCAGGGGCTGTCACGTGCGGTCATGCACCCATCACACGCGATCGAGTCGCGACACGATGCCGATACCGGTGCTTCGTGAACAACTCCCGCCCGAGTGCCGCCTGTGCAGAAGGAGTCGGAATCGGCAGCCTTACTTACTCGGTATCCTTGATGCATGGCAAAGCGTGCTCCCGAAGCTGAGAAGCGTCCTGGCTTCTTCTCCCAGATCAAGTCCCTCTTCCGCTTCACACGCGAGGTCTACTCCTGGCTGCCCTGGATGCAGATCGCCCTCGTCCTGCTCGGAATCGGGCTCGGCCTGGTCGTGGCCTACCTCGTCCCGCCCGTCCGGTGGTGGAACCTCGTCATCTGGGGCCTCACCGGCCTCATGACCGGTCTGCTCGCCTCGCTCTTCCTGATGACCAGGCTCTCCACGAAGGTCATGTACAAGAAGCTCGACGGCACTCCCGGCGCCGTCGGGCATGTCATCTCGACGAGCCTCGGTCGCAAGTGGCAGGCGTCCGACATGCCGGTCGGCATCAACCCCAAGACGCAGGAGGCCGTCTACCGCGCCATCGGGCGAGGAGGCATCGTCATCGTGGGCGAGGGCGCCCGCGGGCGCGTGGCCCGCCTCGTGAGCGAAGAGCGCGCCAAGGCGCAGCGCGTGGCCCATGGCGTGCCGGTCACCGTCCTCCACGTGGGCCACGGCGACGACGACGTCCACATCTCCCAGCTGTCGAAGACCATCAAGAAGCTGCCCAAGGCGCTGAACAAGGCCACCATGGCCGTCGTGATCCGTCGTGTGGACTCGGTGTCGCAGTCGCTGGCCTCCCTGCCGATCCCCAAGGGCATCGACCCGACGAAGATGCGCGCACCCAGGCCCCGCTGAGGCTCAGTCGGCGAGCGGCTCCTTCGGGAGCTTGCGCACCCGTGCGCGCCGGCGCCGCCGTTCCGGGATCATCGAGCGCATCTCCTCGAGCTTTCCGAAGCACAGCAGCCGGTCCTCCGCCTCGAGCACGACGTGCTTGCGCGGGTTGGGGATGACCTGAATGCCTCGATGCAGCGTGAGCACGGTGATGTCGCGCTCCCACAGTCCTGCCTCGCCGAGGGTCTTGCTGACGAGGTCGGCACCGGCGTGGACAAGGAGCTCGGCGACGCCGTAGCCGGTGGACACCGTCAGCCGCTGCCGCACGTCGATCTCGGGGAAGGCGACCTGGTTGGCGATGTAGTCGACGATGGCACCCGCCACGTCGAGCTTCGTCGCCGTCTCGATGCCCTGCAGGCCCGGCGAGGAGTTGACCTCCATGACCAGCGGCCCGTCCTCGCCCTCGAGCATGTCGACGCCGGCGACGCGCAGGCCCATGATCTGCGCCGAGCGCACGGCGGCCTGTTCGTAGGCGGGTTCGAGGTCGACGGCCTCGACGGTGCCGCCTCGGTGCACGTTGGAGCGGAACTCGTCACCGGCGGCGACCCTGCGCATCGCCGCGACCACGCGGTCGCCGACGACGAGGGCACGGATGTCGCGCCCCCGGCTCTCCGAGATGAAGCGCTGGATGAGCACGTTCTGATTCGTCGAGTGCAGCGTCTCGATGATCGCCTCGGC
>CAYOTY010000171.1:0-4578 GCA_964406995.1 uncultured Microbacterium sp. | reverse complement strand
CACTGGCGCAGCAGGTATTCGTAGTCGCGCTTGATCTCGGTCTTGGTGCGGTTGGCGCCTGCGGTGCGGATGATGAGCCCGGTGCCCGAGGGCGCCGGGATCACCCACGCGCTGGACGCCTCGATGCTCGCCACGCTCGACGGCGTCGTGCGCGACGCGACCAAGGCCTTCGAGGCCTTCGACCACGCGCGGGCGCTGGAGGTCACCGAGGCGTTCTTCTGGACCTTCTGCGACGACTACCTGGAGCTCGTGAAGGAGCGCGCCTACAACCAGACCGACGTCGGACAGGCGTCCGCGGCCCTCGCCCTGCGCATCGCGCTCTCGACGCTGCTGCGTCTGCTCGCCCCCGTCCTCGCCTTCGCGGCGGAGGAGGCGTGGTCGTGGTTCGAGGAGGGTTCGGTGCACACCGCGTCGTGGCCGGAGCCGCTGGGGATCGAGGGCGATGCGGACGTGCTGTCGGTCGCGAGCGAGGCGCTCATCGGCATCCGTCGGGCCAAGACCGAGGCGAAGGCCTCGCAGAAGACGCCGGTCGCGCGCGCCATGATCACCGCCCCGGCGGAAAAGTACGAGGCGCTGCAGGCCGCGGCGGCGGATCTCTCCGGCGCCTGCCGGATCACGGAGCTCGGACTGGCCGTGGGCGAGGAGTTCGCCGTGACGCAGATCGAGCTGGCTGAGGCCTCGGAGGCGTGATGCAGCTGGGAACGCGCTGGGCAGCGGGCGCGGCACCGCCCCGCGGCGTGCCGGCCGAGCTTCACGCCGCGATCGCCGAGGTCGAGCAGAAAGTCGGCGACATCCGTGCACACTGGACCCTCACCTGGCTCGAGGGTCGCCCGATCGCCGAGCTCGACGCCGGCTGGGAAGTCCTCCTCGCCCCCTCCGGCGAGGTCGTCGCCCGCCCCTTCGACGATTGAGCCACGATCACCTGCAGGGGTGAGGTATCAGGGCCTCGTCTCGTCGTACTGCGAGGCGCTCAGGAGGAGACGCGCCGCCGCGAGCGTCGCGAGGAGAGTCAGCCCGGCGGCGATCAGGTAGGGCAGGCGCAGGTCGTATCGCGCGACCCATCCGCCGATCAGCGTCGCCGCGGGGAAGACTCCCCAGGTGAGCGAACGGATGATGCCCAGCGCCCGCCCGAAGAGGTGATTGGGGATGAGCGCCTGGCGCAGCGCGCCCCAGGGCACGTTCCACACCGACACCGCGAAGGCGAGCGTCGCATAGGTGAGCACCGCGGTGATCACCTCCGGGGCCACCCCGACCCCGACCAGCGCGATGCCCGCCGTGAGGTTGGCGCCCAGCATCACGCGTCCGCGACCGAAGAGCTCGACGAGCCGGGGCGCGATGAGCGAGCCGAGCAGGGCGCCGAGCCCGATGCCCGCGGTGACGAAGCCGACGGCGGCGGGCGTCACTCCCATCACATCGAGGAAGTACAGGATGGTCGGCGCCTGGGCGAACGCGAAGGCGCTGCCGACGACGATTGTGAACAGCGTGACGGCGCGGAGGAACCGGTGGTTCCACAGGAAGGACACCGCTTCGCGGGCCGGCACAGTGGTCGCGGCATCCTTCGCCTCGTCCTCGAGCGGCTCGCGGAAGGGCCGCGCCGCCGACAGGGGCAGAAGGATCGCCAGAGCCACGGGGATGACGTAGGCGAGCCCGCCCGTCCACAGCGGCACCGCGAGCGCCACGGCGAAGAGCACTCCGCCGATGGGCACGGCGATGAAGTTGTCGATCGTGATCTGCGCGGCCTGCATGAAGCCGTTCGCGCGGTCGAGAGATCGGCGCGGGACGAGGTTCGGGATGATCGCATTGGTCGCGTTGTCGAAGAGCGTCTCGCCGAGCCCGAAGACGAGCGCGCCGACGAAGAGGATCCCGACGTTCAGGTGACCCGTGATCGTGACCACCGCCAGCACGAGCGCCGTGCCCGCCCGCAGGACGTTGGCGATCGCCATCAGCCAGCGCCGGTCGAAGCGGTCCACGAGCATCCCTGCCGGAAGGCCGAAGAGCAGCCAGGGCACGAACGCGATGGCACCCAGTGCGGCGATGACGAAGGGATCGCGGGTGAGGGTCGTCGCGATCAGCGGGACCGCCATGCGACCGATGCCGTCGGCGAGGTTGCTGAAGGCGGCGGCCGTCCAGAGCTTCCCGAAGTCGCGCCCCAGGGGTGCCTTTCCTGCCACGACGCGCCCCTCGACTGCGGTCTCGCTCACCGCGGGAGGATCCCCGCGTGCGCGAGCGCGGTCGCCTCGCGACGCGTGTCGATGTCGGGGGCTCCCTGACGACTGCTCGAGCGTCGGCGCGAGGCTTCCGCGCGTCGCTCGGCTCGTGCAGCCGCGAAGCGCGCCAGTCGCGAGGACAGGCTCAGCAGCGAACGCTCGAAGGACGTGGTGGGGGCGGAGATCTGGCAGACGGTAGCAGTGGTCATGATTCCTCCGGGAACTCGGAAAGCGGGAAGATGTCGGCGCGGACCGTGACCGGGCGCACATCGTCGCCGGTCTGATCGCGGTAGGCATCGACGGTCTCGTCGATGAGGGCCATGATCTTCAGCGAGAGCTCGCGGCTCTGCTGAGGGGTCAGGCGCGTGGACGCGGTGGAGATGAGGCTTCCCTCGCGCCACTCCTCCGGTTCGGACTCGGCGCGGGAGATGAAACCGGTGAGCTGCTCGTGCCGCTGACGGAAGAACTCGCTCATGACCAGCTGCATCGCCGCTCGTCCCGCCGGTGTCTTGGCGGCATCGGGGTTGTTGAAGCTGACGCCTCCGACCGGACGCTCCCACCAGCGCTCACGCGCGGTGCCTCGGCCCTCGACCTCGCGGATCAGGTCGTGCTTGGCGAGCGCACGCAGATGATAGCTGGTAGCGCCGCTGGACTCCCCCAGCTGCGCGGCGAGGGAGCTCGCCGTCTGCGGACCGTACTGGCTGAGGATGTCGTAGATGCGCACTCGCAGAGGATGCGCCAGGGCGCGAAGCGCCCCCGTGTCGAGAACGCGGTCCTCGCGGTGACGCGCCTCGACCTTGGCGAGGCGGTCTTCCTGCTGCTTCTTCTCGTCCATGTCCTCCACCGTAGCAATGCAAAACAATCTTTGCAAGTTTTTCTTTGCATAGATTCGTTTGCATCTGTCCGACGGTTCGCCACGACATTAGGCTGAAGGAATGACGGATGCCGCAAACCCGCTCCTTTCGCCCCCTGCCCTCCCCTATTCGCTCCCCGACTATGCCGCGATCCGGCCGGAGCACTATCTCCCCGCATTCGAAGCGGCCTTCGCCGAGCACCTCCAGGAGATCAGCGCGATCACCCGGGTCCGCTCGATGCCGACGTTCGAGAACACGATGGAGCCGCTGGAGGCATCCGGTGAACTCCTCGACCGTGTCGCCCACGCCTTCTACACGGTGAGCTCGGCCGACGCGACCGAGGAGATCCAGGCCGTCGAGGAGGCGCTCGCACCGCTCATGGCCGCGCACGAGGATGCGATCCGGCTCGACGGCATGCTGTACTGGCGCGTCAAGACGCTCTTCGATCAGCTCGACTCCCTGGATCTCGCTCCCGAGCAGCGCTACCTCGTCGAGCGGCACTACAAGGAGATGACCCACGCCGGCGCCGCGCTCGAACCGGAGGCGAAGGAGAAGCTCACCGCCCTCAACCAGCGCCTCTCCACTCTCAGCACCGCCTTCGAGAAGAACCTGCTGACCGATACGAACGACCTCGCCGTCGTCTTCGACGAGGCTTCCGAGCTCGACGGCCTCACCGAAGGAGAGCTGTCGGCCGCCGCACGCGGTGCCGAGGACCGCGGGCTTTCCGGCAAGCACCTGATCGGGCTGACCCTTTTCACCGGCCACCCCTATCTCTCGTCCCTGACGAACCGGGACAGCCGCCGGCGCATCATGGAGGCTTCGCGGGCCCGGGCCTCACGCGGCAATGCGAGCGACAACCGCGGCGTCCTGACCGAGATCACCGCGCTGCGCGCGGAGCGTGCCGCTCTCCTCGGTCACGCTTCGCACGCCGCCTCCGTCACCTCCGACGAGACGGCCGGCACCCCCGAGGCCGTCGAGCAGATGCTGCGCCGCCTGGCCGCCCCCGCCGCCCGCAACGCCGAGGCCGAGCGCGAGGCGCTCCAGGCCATCATCGATGAGACCGAGGCCGAGCCCTTCGAGCTCGAGGCGCACGACTGGGCCTTCTACACCGAGAAGGTGCGCGCGGCCCGCTACGACATCGATACGGCGGCGCTGCGCCCGTGGTTCGAAGCCGAGCGCGTGCTGCAGGACGGCGTCTTCTTCGCAGCCACCCGGCTCTACGGTGTCACCTTCACCGAACGCGACGACCTCGTCTCGTACCACCCGGGGGCGCGGGTCTTCGAGGTGCACAACGCCGACGGCAGCGCCCTCGGGCTCTACGTGCTCGACCTCTACACGCGCGACTCCAAGCGCGGCGGCGCGTGGATGAACCCCATCGTGAGCCAGTCGGCCCTTCGCGGCACCGCGCCGGTCGTCGTCAACAACCTCAATGTTCCTCAGCCCGGCGAAGGCCAGCCGACCCTGCTGACCTTCGACGAGGTCACAACGCTCTTCCACGAGTTCGGTCACGCGCTGCA
>CAYOTY010000170.1:3490-4625 GCA_964406995.1 uncultured Microbacterium sp. | reverse complement strand
CGTCGGAGGCCTGGTACTCCAGCTCGAACAGCTCGGGCAGGTTGAAGTCGAGCTGGATGGTCGACATCTGCCAGGTGCGCCCGATCGCGTCGCGGGCCTGCACCGAGATCTTGGGTCCGTAGAACGCGGCACCGCCGGGATCCGCGACCAGCTCCAGCCCCGAGCCGAGAGCGACCTCGCGCAGCGTCTCGATCGCCTCGTCCCACCGCTGCTGATCGCCGAGGAACTTGTCGTTGCCGGGCTCGTTGGTCGACAGCTCCAGATAGAAGTCGTCCAGACCGTAGTCCTTCAGCACCTGCAGCACGAACTCGAGGTTGCGCTGCAGCTCCTCGCGCACGCCGTCCTGGGCGACATAGATGTGCGCGTCGTCCTGTGTCAGCCCGCGCACGCGGGTCAGGCCCTGCAGGGTGCCGCTCTTCTCGTAGCGGTAGACGGTGCCGAACTCCGCCAGCCGCAGCGGGAGCTCGCGGTAGGAGCGTCCGCGGGAGCGGAAGATGAGGTTGTGGAAGGGACAGTTCATGGGCTTGAGGTAGTAGTCCTGCCCCTGGCGGGTGACGTTGCCCTCCGCGTCGCGCACCTCGTCGAGGTGCATGGGCGGGAACATGCCGTCGGCGTAGGTCTGCAGGTGACCGCTCACGCGGAAGAGATCGGCCTTGGTGATGTGCGGGCTGTTGACGACCTCGTAGCCGTTCTTCAGCAGCTGCTCGCGCATATAGCGCTCGATCTCGTACCGGATCAGGCCGCCGCGCGGGTGGAAGACGGCGAGCCCCGAGCCGATCTCCTCGGGGAAGCTGAACAGGTCGAGCTCCGCGCCGAGCTTGCGGTGGTCGCGCTTGGCGGCCTCCTCCAGCCGGTGCTGATAGGCGCGCAGCTCGTCCTTCGTGGGCCATGCCGTGCCGTAGATGCGCTGCAGCTGCGGGTTCTTCTCGCTGCCGCGCCAGTAGGCGCCGGCGACGCGGGTGAGGTCCCAGCCGTTGCCGATCATGCGCGTTCCCGGCACGTGCGGCCCTCGGCAGAGGTCCTTCCACGCGGTCTCGCCGTCACGGGCGACGTTGTCGTAGATGGTCAGCTCGCCGGCGCCGACCTCGACGGAGGCGCCCTCCGCGGCATCCTGCGCGCCGCCCTTGAGCCCGAT
>CAYOTY010000170.1:0-3480 GCA_964406995.1 uncultured Microbacterium sp. | reverse complement strand
GGCTCGTCGGCGAGCTCTGCGCGCGCCTCCTCGTCGCTGACGACACGGCGCACGAACCTCTGGTTCTCGCGGACGATCCGCTCCATCTCCTTCTTGATGGCCTTCAGATCCTCGGGAGTGAAGGGATCCTCCACGCCGAAGTCGTAGTAGAAGCCGTTCTCGATGGGCGGGCCGATACCGAGGTTCGCCTGCGGACGGATGCGCTGCACCGCCTGCGCGAGCACGTGCGCGGTGGAGTGGCGCAGGATGTCGAGGCCGTCGGCGCTGTCGACCGTGACCGGCTCGACCACGTCCGTCTCGGTGACGACCGTCGCCAGGTCTTTCAGTTCACCGTTCACGCGCAGAGCGACGACGGAGCGGTCGGGGAAAAGGGCGAAGCCGTCACGCGGCGAGGATGCGTTTTCAGACAAGGAAGCTCTCCAGGAGGGTCGGCTTCGATTCTATCTCCGCCGCAGGTTCTCCTCAGTCCCGCCCGAGGGTCAGATCGACCTGGATCTCGCCGGCGAGGCGTTCGAGCGCGGCGGTGACGGATGCGGCATCCGCCTCCTCCGGCATCCGCACGACCGCGGTGGCCTCGAAGAGGACGCCTCCGGCCATCGGCGCATCGAGGGTGCGGCTCTCGAAACGGTCGATGCTCACCGCGTGCTGCTCCAGCACGGTCGTCACATCACGGACGATTCCAGGGCGATCATTGCCGAGGACGGTGAAGGTCAGTGCGGGTTCGCTCTCCGCCGGAGCGGATGCCGCGCCGCTCTGCGCCGTCACGCGCAGCAGTCCGTCGAGCTCGTTCAGTGCCCCCGTGAGCGCCTTCTCGGCCCCATCGGGCACCGAGACGAGCACCACGCCGGCGAAGACGCCGGCGAGCTCGGAGAGCTCGCTTCGCTCCCAGTTGCCGCCGTGCGTGGCGATCACGTCGGCGAGAGCCTTGACGAGGCCCGCGCGGTCGGTTCCGGCGACGGTGAGCACGAGGTGAGCCATGCCGCCATGGTACTGCGCAGATCCGCGATCTCTCAGTGGCCTGGACGAACTGGCCCGGTTACGGGATCGCAATCGGCGTCTGCAGCACCTGCCCCTTCTCTCTTCCCGCGCTGCGGAGGCAGGCCGAACAGGAACGTCCCCGATCGTCTTCGGAGACGTCCCTGTTCGTGAGCGATGGTTCGCTCAGTCTCTCTGCAGCGCTACGAGGCGGCCTTCCGCCTCATCAGGAGCAGGCTGCCCAGAGCCACCAAGCAGAACGCGAGTGCCAGCAGCACCGTCGGAGCCTCCGCGCCGGTGTCGGAGAGCTCGTCGTCTCCGGGGCCGCCCGGAGCGGCGACCGCAGACTCCTCCTCGATCGTGACGGTCTGTGCAGGATCGTCGATGTCGGTGTGCTCGGCGACAGGCTCGACGCTGGTGTCGCTGCCCTCGTAGAGCCATTCGAACGCCACCAGCGTGCCACCCGCGTATCCCTCGGGGACGACGAAGACCACCGCGACTTCACCGTGCGCGGTCGCGGGGGTGAACGTGGCCGTCCCGGTGATCCCGGTCGCGGTGCCGTCGGCCTTGTCCATCAGCTCCCCGATCAGGGTGTACTCGATGCCCACGGTCAGGTTCTGATAGGCGACGGTGTCGATCACCGTGCCGCCGTTCCACGGGAGCACTCGGTCGCCGTCGGCAGCATCCACCAACGACGTCCCGATCACCGGGGCCGGCATGGCGGGCGCTTCCTCGATCGTCACCGTCTGCGCGGGATCGTCGATGTCCGTGTGCTCGGCGACCGCATCCTCGACGTCCCCTTCGGCACTGCCCTCGAACAGCCACTCGAAGGCGACTAGATCCTCGCCGGAGAACCCGACAGGGACGGTGAAGAGCACATCCACCTCACCGCTGGCATCCGTCGGGGTGAACGTCACCGACCCGGTGATGCCCGTCCCCGAGCCGTCGGACTTGCGCATCAACTCGCCCACCAGCGTGTACTCCGCACCCGGAACGAGGTTCTCATAGGCGACGGTGTCGATCACCGTACCGCCGTTCCACGGGAGCACTCGGTCGCCGTCGGCGGCATCCACCAGCGACGTCCCGATCCCCGGGGTACCCGATGACGTCGCCGACCACTGCACCGCGGCATCCGCGGTCGTGACGGCAGTGCCTGGGGCCACAAGGATCACCGACTGCCCATGATCATCGGCCGTCGGCGTGCCGCCCACGACGTTCGGAACCGAGATCACCATGCCGGTCGCGCTCGACCCCGACGCCGACGCCGTGACGACTGCGGAACCCGCCGTGATGCCGCCGCGCAGATCCAAGTAGATCTCTTGGCCATCGGCGACGGCCGAGGCGTCGACGGCTACGCCGTTCTCGTCGGTCACGGTGAGTGCGGGATCGGTGGAGACACTGGCCGTCGGTCGATTGGTGCTCACGACGAATGGTCCGACGAGTGTGCCTGCGGTCTGCGCGGCGGCGGGAGCGATGATCGAGACATTCGTCTCGAAGTCTGCAGGCGTCATGCCCGCGCTCGCGTTCGCGCCGTTGACCAGGTGCCAGTAGACGGCCTCGGCGTTGTCGCTGATCCAGTGATAGGAAGCGTCCCAGGTGACATCCGTATACCGCCAGACGGCCGTGGTGGTGGCGCTGATCGCTTCCTCAACGGTAAAGCCCGAGATGCCCGCCGCCGTCCCGAGCGCTTCCGCACTCAGCGTGGGATAGGAGTGCGCGAGGACCCAGAGGACCTTGCTCTGAACCTCAGGATCGGTGAAGTAGTTGTCGCCGAGGAAACTGTCCAGGCCTCCGACGATGGCTGCCCGGTTGTGCTGTGCTGATACGGTCTGCTCGATGCAATAGGCCCAGAAGTCCGGCTCACCGGGGTTGTCGAGATCGGCCGGTGTCTCTTTCCATACTGGAAAGATCATCGCCGAGCCGGAGACGGCTATTCGCTGCCCCACGTAGACGGAGTCCCCGTCTTCCAGAGCGGGCGTGGAGTCGGCGTACGCCGCGGACGCCGGCAGGAACAGCCCGAGCACGCCCAGCAGCACCGCTGTGAGCAGGCCTCCGGCTTTGGTCAGAGGTCTCGTCTTCCCGTGTTTCATCGTTGAATCTCCCCTTGATCTCTCATCAGAGTGCGGGACGCGCGAACATCGGGTCCGCATCCGCACGTGACGCCCCGGCGCATGCAGCACCGTCATGTAGAGAGAAGCGAAACCGGCCGTTTCGTGACGCGAGGTCATGAAACTGCCGTCGGCGCGACCGCGGGCGACGAGCCGCAGATGCTGCGGTCGAGAAGACAGACCCTGGTCGGCGCCGCGCCGGAGAAACACGAAAACCCCCGGATGAACCGAGGGTTTCAGTCAGTGCGCGATACTGGGATCGAACCAGTGACCTCTTCCGTGTCAGGGAAGCGCGCTACCGCTGCGCCAATCGCGCCCAGATGGGCTGTTAAGTTGTCCGGCGAGGTGGCGACGGGATTCGAACCCGTGTAAACGGCTTTGCAGGCCGGTGCCTAGC
>CAYOTY010000169.1:1817-4672 GCA_964406995.1 uncultured Microbacterium sp. | reverse complement strand
AGGACACGATGGTGCGCGCCTTCCCCGACCGCTTCTATGCGAATGAGAACTTCCACGCCCTCGCGGAGCTCGATCAGGTCGTGGAGAAGGACAAGGGCGGACGCGTGACCGGCTGGACGAAGGCGGCGGAGAAGGTCATCAAGCCCGCGGTGGGCAGCTCGCCGGCATCCGCCGAGGAGATCCTCCGCCGCGTGCAGGACGGCCTCGCCCAGGAGATCAGGACGATGCTCGACGAGGGCGTCGTTCCCGCGGTCGAGGACATCGACCTGTGCCTCATCCTCGGTGCCGGCTGGCCGTTCATCGACGGCGGCGCCTCGCCCTACCTCGATCGCGAGGGTGCCTCGGAGCGCGTGTTCGGCGGCACGTTCCACAACCCGCCGATCCGCGGCATCGAGAACCGCTGAGAGCTCTGCTCAGAAAGGGGCGCCCCCTCTCCGGGGCGCCCCTTTCGCGCAGGCGCTATCCTCTTGCCATGACGGAGCAGGCGCCGATGGAGTTCCGCCGCGGAGACGTGCTCCGCGGCGGCGTGTTCGCGTGGATCGCGTTCATGCTGATGCTCCTGGTCATCGTCACCCTGACCTTTCTCACCTCCGAGGTCATCGGCACCGGGCCGAGCGCGACCGCCGAGCCCGGCGCACTGCCGCTGATACTGCTGCTGACCGCACTGCTGATCGGACCGATCGCCCTGGTGGTCATAGCTCTCGCGCTGCCCCTCGCCGGCTCAGCGCGATAGGGTCTACTGAAGGCCACGTTCCAGAGCCCAGGAGGATATGACATGAGTGCTCCCGCACCGAGACGTTCCCCTCGCAGTGCCGAGAATCCGATGGCCTTCACTCCTGGCGAGCTGTGGCGGGGGGCCGGCTTCGCCTGGTGCGCCTTCATGATCCTCCTCGCCGGCGGATTCCTGATCGCCATGATCGTCGATATGGTCCGCGAGAGCACCGGCCCGGAGGCGCAGTTCATCGACGTCGAGCTGATGCTCACCATGAACCTCTTCCTGTTCATGATGGTCCTCCTCGTCGGCGGCGCCATCGGGATCGTCGTGGCCGCCGTCGGCGCGCTCGTGACGCACTTCCTCGGGCGCGCGCTGCGCCGTATCCGTCCGGTTCCGATCCACCTGCTCGTCTACGGTGCCCTCGGGGCGATCATCGGGGGCCTCGCCGTGTGGATCATGCGGTTCGACGAGGGCGCGTTCTGGACCGTCCCGCCCTACACCTGGATCATCGCGCTCTCTGCGACGCTCGCCGTGCCGGTGGGCTGGTGGATCTCCGCCCGTCTCGCGCTTCGCTCCGACCGCCGGGCCGCGGATCCGCTCACGCGGCTCGGCGACGACGAGCGCTTCGAGGACTCCGTCCGCTGAGCTCAGCGGCCTTCGTGCAGCGGCAGCTCGATCTGGCCGGTCGCCTGATCGCCGCGCTGACGTGCGACGGGGATGCGCGTGCCCAGCACCTGCGCGACGACGTCGTGGGCGATCTTGGAGGCGGTCAGACCCGCATCGTCGAGGATCTGCTCACGCGTGGCGTGCTCGATGAACTCGTCGGGAAGGCCGAGCTCGTCCACCGCCGTGTCGACGCCCGCTTCTCGCAGCACCTGTCGCACGCGCGTGCCGATCCCGCCCACGCGGATGCCGTCTTCGAGCGTGATCACCAGGCGATGCCGGGCCGCGAGCTCCACCACGGACGGCTGCACGGGGATCACCCAGCGCGGGTCGATGACCGTCGCACCGATCCCTTGCGCCCTCAGGCGCTCGGCGACATCGAGGGCCAGCTGCGCGAAGGGCCCGATGCCCACGAGCAGGACGTCCTCGCCCTCCCCGAGCGAGAGGACGTCGACGCCGTCATCGAGGCGCTCCACAGCGGGGATCTCCACGATCGCCTCACCCTTCGGATAGCGGATGACCGTCGGTGCGTCGTCCACCGCCACGGCCTCGTCGAGCGCCTCGCGCAACCGCACGGCGTCGCGCGGTGCGGCGATGCGGATGTGCGGCACCACCTGCAGCATCGCGAGATCCCAGATGCCGTGGTGGCTCGGCCCGTCCGGTCCGGTCACCCCCGCGCGATCGAGCACGAAGGTGACACCGGCGCGGTGCAGTGCGACATCCATCAGCACCTGGTCGACCGCCCGCCCCATGAAGGTCGCGTAGATCGCCACGACCGGGTGAAGCCCGCCGTAGGAGAGGCCGGCGGCGGATGCCACGGCGTGCTGCTCGGCGATGCCGACGTCGTAGACCCGATCGGGGAAGCGCTCGGCGAACGGCGCGAGCCCTGTGGGGCGCAGCATCGCCGCAGTCATCGCGATCACCTCGGGTCGGCGCGTTCCGATGTCCAGCAGCGCCTCTGCGAAGACATCCGTCCACCCCTGCGCCTTCTTGCTGCCCAGCGAGTCACCGGTGGCCGGGTCGATGCGGCCGACGGCGTGGAACTGATCCGCCTCGTCGTTGCGGGCGGGGGCGTAGCCTCTCCCCTTCTCGGTGATGGCGTGCACGAGCACCGGCGCTCCGTAGTCACGGGCCAGCTGCAGGGTCTCGATCAGCGCCTCGAGGTTGTGCCCGTCGACGGGTCCGAGGTACTTGATGTCGAGATTCGAGTACAGCTCCTCGTTGTTGGTGAAGCGGGAGAGGAAGCCTCGCGTGCCGCCGCGCACACCGCGGTACATCGCGCGTGCCGCCGGCCCCAGGCCCTCGATGAACGACCCCGAGCGCCGATCGAGATCCTTGTAGGTCTCCCCGGCGCGCACCCGGTTGAGGAAGCGCGCCATCCCGCCGATGGTCGGCGCGTAGGAGCGGCCGTTGTCGTTGACGACGATGACCAGGTTGCGGTCGTTGTCGTCGGTGATGTTGTTCAGGGCCTCCCAGG
>CAYOTY010000169.1:0-1807 GCA_964406995.1 uncultured Microbacterium sp. | reverse complement strand
TCCGCCCGGCCGGTGGCGGTGAGGGCGCGCGAGAGGCCGTCTGCCCAGCTGAGGGAGCTGGAGGCGTGGGAGGACTCCACGACGTCGTGAGGGCTCTCGCTGCGCTGCGGATAGCCGGCGAGCCCGCCGCGCTCGCGCAGCTGGGAGAAGTCCTTGCGGCCGGTGAGCAGCTTGTGCACGTACGACTGGTGCCCCGTGTCGAAGACGATGGGGTCGTCGGGCGAGGAGAAGACGCGGTGCAGGGCGATCGTGAGCTCGACCACGCCGAGGTTCGGGCCGAGGTGGCCGCCGGTGCGCGAGACGTTCTCGACGAGGAAGTCCCGGATCTCCTGGGCGAGCTGGGCGAGTTCGCCGACGGAGAGGGCATCGAGGTCCCTGGGACCTTCGATGCGCGAGAGAATCGTCATCCGCTCCTCCTCGTTGACACTCGACGGAAAGATCCGCCGAGCGGATTCAACCTGATGATTCTATCGCGCCCGTTCCTGCACGAACCATGAGCATGAGCGCGGACGGGAGAGGGGGATCGGATGCCGCGGCATCCGATCCCCCTCCTGAGTGCGTCAGACCAGTGAACGCAGCACGTACTGCAGGATGCCGCCATTGCGGTAGTAGTCCGCCTCACCGGGCGTGTCGATGCGCACGACCGCGTCGAAGGTGATGGTCTGCTTGCCCTCGGCCGAGAACTCGCTCGGCGCGGCGGTGACCTTCACGGTCTTCGGTGTGACGCCCTCGTTGAGCTGCTCCAGCCCCTCGATCGAGACGATCTCGGTGCCGTCCAGGCCCAGCGACTCCCAGCTCTCGCCGGCGGGGAACTGCAGCGGGACGACGCCCATGCCGATGAGGTTGGAGCGGTGGATGCGCTCGAAGCTCTCGGTGATGACCGCCTTGACGCCCAGCAGGCTCGTGCCCTTGGCCGCCCAGTCTCGCGACGAGCCGGAGCCGTACTCCTTGCCGCCGAAGACGACCAGAGGGGTGCCCTGCTCCTGGTAGTTCATGCAGGCGTCGTAGATGAACGACTGCGGGCCGCCGGGCTGTGTGAAGTCGCGCGTGTAGCCGCCCTCGATCTCGACGCCGTCGTTCACGGCCCGGACGAGCTGGTTCTTCAGACGGATGTTGGCGAAGGTGCCGCGGATCATGACCTCGTGGTTGCCGCGGCGCGAGCCGTAGGAGTTGAAGTCCTTCTGCGCGACGCCGTGCTCGGTGAGGTACTGTGCGGCGGGCGTGCCGCCCTTGATGTTTCCGGCGGGGCTGATGTGGTCGGTCGTGACCGAGTCGCCCAGCGTCGCCATCACGCGTGCGCCCCTGATGTCGGTGACCGGGGTCAACTCCATGGTCATGCCGTCGAAGTACGGCGCCTTGCGCACGTATGTCGAGTCGGCGTCCCACTCGAAGATGGGGCCTTCGGGGGTCGGCAGGCTCGTCCAGCGCTCGTCGCCGTCGAAGACGGTCGCGTACTGCTTGATGAACTGCTCCCGCGAGATCGACGAGTCGATGATCTCCTGGATCTCGGCCGGTGCCGGCCAGATGTCCTTGAGGAAGACGTCGTTGCCGTCCGCGTCCTTGCCGAGCGCGTCGGCGTCGAAGTCGAAGTGCATGGAGCCGGCCAGGGCATAGGCGACCACGAGCGGCGGCGACGCCAGGTAGTTCATCTTCACGTCGGGGCTGATGCGCCCCTCGAAGTTGCGGTTGCCGGAGAGGACGGCGGTGACCGCGAGGTCCTTCTCGTTGACCGCGGCGGAGACCTCTTCGATCAGCGGGCCGGAGTTGCCGATGCAGATCGTGCAGCCGTAGCCGACGGTGTAGAAGC
>CAYOTY010000168.1:0-4737 GCA_964406995.1 uncultured Microbacterium sp. | reverse complement strand
CGCGCGAAGTGCTCGAGGGCATGGTGCAGATCGCGCGCGAGAACGAACTGCTCATCCTCTCGGACGAGATCTACGATCGCATCCTCTTCGACGACGCCGTCCACATCCCGACCGCCACGCTCGCCCCCGACCTCCTCTGCCTGACCTTCAACGGCCTCTCCAAGACCTACCGCGTGGCCGGATACCGCTCCGGCTGGCTGGTCATCACCGGTCCGCAGGAGCATGCGCAGGGGTTCATCGAGGGCATCACGCTCCTGGCCTCCACGCGCCTGTGCCCGAACGTGCCCTCCCAGCACGCCGTGCAGGCGGCGCTGTCGGGAGTGCAGTCGATCGACGCCCTCATCGCTCCCAGCGGTCGCCTGCGTCTGCAGCGCGATGCCGCTTGGGAGGGGCTTGAGGCGATTCCCGGCGTCAGCTGCGTGAAGCCCGCCGGCGCTCTCTACGCCTTCCCTCGCCTGGATCCGGAGGTGCATGAGATCCACGACGATGCCAAGCTCGTCTACGATCTGCTGGTCGCCGAGCACATCCTCCTCGTGCAGGGCACCGGGTTCAACTGGCCGACCCCCGACCATCTGCGCATCGTGACCCTTCCCGAGCCCCGGATCATCACCGAGGCGATCGAGCGCCTCGGGAACTTCCTGGCCGGCTACCGTCAGTGACGGCCTCAGCGGCGCGTCAGCAGGCGCCGTTTCGAGGCGGGTGCCTGATCGGCAGCGGGACCGGAGGGCAGCGTCGCCGCCAGCCGCCTCACGGCGCCGACGAGCGCTGAGCGCGGGGCGACCTCGCTCAGCGGACGCGAGTGCAGCAGCGCCGCATCGGCGGCGCGGCGGTCGTCGGGGAGGAAGTGCACGTCCCGGATGCCGGCGAACCGCTCCAGCATCCGCCGGATCTGCCCCCGCGCATCGATGCCGACCGGACCGGAGCGCACGCGGTTGACGACCACCGTGATGGGGGTGGCTCCGACGAGGGCGCGGAGCTCGGAGTAGCCGTGCACGAACCGGGCCAGGCCCAGCGGCTCTGCGGAGGCGACCGCGATGACGGCATCCGCCTCCTGCAGCACCGTGATCGTGGCGGCGTTGCGGCGGGGCGCGTCGAGATCGAAGCCGATCTCCTCGTCGCTCTCGGTCGCGGCTGCGATGTCGACGAAGGTCTCCTGCACCCATTCCCGGCAGACCGACAGCGTCTCGCGGAGCCGGTGGGCCGACAGCTCCGGCCAGCGCGAGGGGCGGTTGAGGCCCGCGAGCACTTCGATGCCGCCGGTGTCGAGGAGGACGGACGTCGCCAGGCGCGCGAGCTCGGCGACGTCGAGCCCTCCGAGCTCGGCGCGCCGGCATGCGGCCGCCATGCCGGGAGCGTCATCGCCGAGAGCCAGGAGCAGGGAGAGCGCGGGGGCGTGCGTGTCGGCATCGAGGAGGGCGACGCGGCGCCCGCTCCGCGCGCGGGCAGCGGCGAGACCGATCGCGACCGTGGACCGGCCGGGGGAGCCGTGCGGCCCCCAGACGGCGAAGACGCGCGGATCGTCGCTCGAGGTCTCGGCATCGTGCGCGGTCTCCGGGCGCTGCGAGATCGCCGTCAGGATCTCGGCGGCGCTCGCCGTGGGCGGCAGCGGCGCGGGCAGGCCCAGACGCGCGGGGAAGCGCGGATCGTCGCCGCCCATCGTCAGCACCCGCACCCGTGCACGATCGCACTCGGCGATGAGAGCGGGCATCAGCGCGGTCCGTGAGGCGGGCACGAGGACGGCCTCGGCCGACGCCAGCAGTGCCAGGTCGATCGCCCCGGGCTCGCACACGGCCAGGACGATCGCACCCTCTTCGCCGAGGTCGGCGGCGACCGCGGACGCCGCAGGCTCCCCGAGCGCCACGATGACCGAGGTCACGAGACGCTCCCCACGGGAACGACCGACAGTGCGGAGCCGTCCGTGATCGCGGCGAGCACGGCCGCGACATCCGCACGGTCGATGACCACTTCCAGGGAGTTCGTCGCCTGCGAGACCATGCCCTTGGGCTCGACCACCGCCGCCACGGTCGCGTCGGGAACGAGAATGCGGGGCGCGTCGAAGCCCCGCCCCTCCTCGCGGGGCGGCGCATACCAGAGCTCGACGACAGTGCCGGGGACGATGGCCTCCGAGAGGCCGGCGGCGCTGTCGATCACGATCGAGGTCGTCCGTGCGGCCTCGGCGGGTGCCGTCGCGGCGTGCGGGACGAGCTCGCCGGCATCGATCGTGCGCGTGGCGATGAGCCCGGGCTCGAGCTCGCCGGGGGCGATGTACACGTCGCCGAGCGCGCCGAGGCCGACATCGACCGCGCGGAAGTCCGAGGAGGTGAGCACCTCGCCCGGCACGATCGTGCGCGTGCTCTGCAGGACGGGGCTGGTCTCGCGGGCGCTGCTGACGATGGCCCACACTGACAGCACGGAGGCGATCACCAGCGCGAGGCCGATGAGGAACCGTACGTCGCTCCAGAAGGGGCGGGCGGCACGCGGGGAAGTGTTCATGACCTCATGGTCACAGAACCGGCGCGAGGGCGAGGAAAGTTATCCACACGTTCGCCCGGGGACTCGCGCCGCGCCGTGCAGGGGGCCAGAATGGGGAGATGCCCGTACCCGACGGAACCACTGCGCGATTCCTCGCACCCGCGCAGGTCGCGGAGATCCTGAGCATCGAGGTCGACGAGGTGGTCGCGCTCATCCTCGAGGGGCGCCTCGGCGGTTCGCGGCTGGGATCGCCCGCACGGTGGCGCGTCGAGACGGCGAGCCTGGAAGCGTATCTGGCCGAGCAGGCGGAGGAGGCGCGGCGGATGGCGCTGTGGCGCCAGTCCAACGCGGCCAGCTTCCCCGAGCTGTGGGCTCCCGCGCCGATCTCGCACCGCTGAGCGGCGCTCAGAGGTCGTAGCCCGCACTCTCGACCTGCAGCACGCCGATCGCGGTCGTCGGCACTATGCGGAACTCGCGCACCGCCCCTGCCCGGCGCGGCTCGCCGGGGTCGTGGACGGCGAGGTCGAGGTGATCGGCGCCGGCGCGGTCGATCGTGCCGTGCATCCTGTCGCCGCGCATCGTGGTGACGGTGACGGCGAGGCGCCGCCGGGAGAGGTCGCGCAGGACGAACCCGAGCGTCATCCGGCTGCGCAGCTGTGAGGCGGGAGCCGCCGGCTCCAGGCTCGACAGCAGCGCGCCGTGGTCGGCGGCGACGGCGGCGAGCGAGGCCATCGGCACGATGCGCAGCGTCCCACGCTCTCCGCTCTCGACCGCCACCCAGTCGGCGCCGACGTCTCGGATGCGGCAGGAGACGCGTTCTCCGTGCGAGAGCTCGAGGACGACCGGGTGGCGCCGGGCGCTGAGGGCGCGAAGACGCTCGGCCAGTTCGATGCGCGAGATGCGCAGGCGCTCGGACTCGGCGTCGAGAGCGGCGCGCTCGGCCTCCCACTCGGAGGCGAGCTGACCCTCGAGGTCTTCGAAGAGGCGATCCCAGTGCACGCATCGAGCGTATGCGATGAGAACTCGCCGTACGTGTTATCCACATACTTCGGGGAAACGCCTCCGGGCCGCGCGGAGCGCGTGGTGTACTTCAGGGGAATCGCCCCCCCCAGGAGAGCATCCGATGATCCTTCACGAGTACTTCGCACCCCAGCCGACGCCCACGCATGAGCTGCCGGATCCGGTGCCTCTTGTGGAAGGGCTCACCCGCGGAGTGCTCGAGGTCCTCTCCGGCGTGCGCGAGGCGGACCAGCTCGCGCGCTGGCTGGCCGAGGACGCGTATCGCAAGCTCGTCACCCGGGCGAACCTCTCGGCGCGCGCCCGCAGCGCCCGTGCCGCGGCCCCGGCGCGTCCGGTGTTCGAGGTCGTCTCGGTCCATCACTCCTCGCCCGCCGACGGCGTGGTCGAGGCCGTCGTGATCGTCGCCGGACCCGCACGCTCGCGCGCGGTGGCGATGCGGCTGGAGGGCATCGACCGGCGCTGGCGGGCGACCTCCCTGGCGGTGCTGTAGGCGCAGGAGCGGAGCCCTAGGCTAGAGGGGTGTCGACCCTCAGTGATCTCGTTCAGACCCAGGGCCTGCTTGGCGATGAAGACATCGAGTGGCTTCATCGCCTGACCGGTGACGGCCAGCTCCTCGCCGACCTCGCCTCCGCCGACATCGTGGTGTGGGTGGCCACTGCAGACGGCTCGTTCGTCGCCGTCGCGCATACCCGTCCGAGCGGTGCGGCCACCCTCTTCTACCGCGACATCGTCGGCGAGATCGTCCGCCCGCAGTGGCGCACCCAGGTGCAGGGCGCCTTCGAATCGGGCGAGATCGTCGACTCCTCCTCGCCCGACTGGTTCGAGGAGACCCCCACCCGCGTGCGGGCCGTGCCCGTGGTGCGGGGCCTGACCAGACCGGGGGAGGGTCCGCGCATCATCGGCGTCCTGACCCGGCACACCAACCTCGGCGACGCCCGCACGCCCTCTCGGCAGCAGATCACCTTCGACGAGTGCGCGAGCGACCTGTTCCGCATGGTCGCGACGGGAGAGTTCCCCGACCTGGATGCGCCGACCGCTCCCCGGCGCGGAGCGCCGCGCGCATCCGACGGCCTCATCCGCCTCGACGTCGACGGGATCACGACCTTCGCGAGCCCCAATGCGCTCTCGGCGTTCAACCGGCTCGGCTTCGACGACGAGCTCGAGGGCGAGTCGCTCGTCGAGGTCGTCACGCGCATCCTTCCCGACAAGCGACAGTTCGACGAGTCGCTCCCCGTCGTCGTGACG
>CAYOTY010000167.1:0-4761 GCA_964406995.1 uncultured Microbacterium sp. | reverse complement strand
TCAGGAGCCTCCATCAAACCCAGAGCGCTTCAGAGGCCGCGCGCAGCGCGACCGAGCGCCGTACTGAGCAAGCGAAGCGCGTCGAAGTGACGAAACGCGGCGTCAACCCGGAATGACTCTGTACCGCCTGAGCCTCAGCGCCGGGTTGACCTCGCGCACCCGCTCGATCGCGGCCCTGTCGAGCTCGGCGAGAGCGATCCCCTCCTCCGTCCCGACCGACGCAGTCTTCACGCCCTGCGGATCCACGACCATCGAGTGCCCCACCCCCACCGGCGCCGGGTGATCGGCGGCGACCGCGTACACGGTGTTCTCGATCGCGCGGGCCGTCAGCAGCGTCTCCCAGTGGTGCTCCTTGAGCGGACCGCGCACCCATTCGGCAGGGATCACGAGCACCTCGGCACCGGCGTCCACGAGCGTTCGCGCGACCTCGGGGAAGCGCAGGTCGTAGCAGGTCATGAGCCCGATCCGCAGCCCGTCGAGCTCGAAGATCTCGGGCGCGGTGAGCTCTCCCGGCTCCACCCAGTCCGACTCGGTCTGCCCGAAGGCGTCGTAGAGGTGCTGCTTGCGGTAGACGGCCCGGATGCCGCTCGCATCGACCGCGACGACGGCGTTGCGCACGCGACCCTCCGCCGCCTCCTCGACGAGCCCGGCGACGATCGTGGCGGAGTGCTCGGCGGCCAGCGCCCGCAGCGCCTGCGTGAACGGCCCGTCGAGCGGTTCGGCGTTCTCGGTGAGCGTCTCATCCATGGTGGCGACGAAGTAGCTGGCGTACTCCGGGAACACGATGAGACCGGCGCCGCGCGCCGCCGCATCCGCCGCCAGCTCCGCGATGCGCGCGCGGTTCCCCTCCCGCGATGCGGTGGGCGCGAACTGGCAGACGGCGACGATGGTCATGGCACCATCCTGCCAAGAAAAAGACCCGGCCTCTTTCGAGACCGGGTCTTTCCGTTTGGTTGCGGGGGCAGGATTTGAACCTACGACCTCCGGGTTATGAGCCCGGCGAGCTACCGAACTGCTCCACCCCGCGGCACAAGAATCTACTCTAGCACGGGTTTCGGATGCTGCTCGCACCGCGGTGAGACCCGAAGGGCGCCGGCGGCGCTGTGATAGTGTGCGGAAGCCCGAGAAAGTGACGCGCGAACGCCAATAATCATTCCGAGAGGCGCACCGAGGAGCGTCTCTCCTGAGAATTTGCTGGGAGAAGGCGCTTGCTCCGTCACTTTTCCACGGCGAGGTCCTCTCATCGTTGAGATATTTCCGTCGCAGCCGCGCGGCGACGTGTGACAGGGGGAAGGGAAGCCGGTGACGACACCCCGTCCGTTCGACGATCTGATCGACCCTCCCGCCTCGGATGCAGAACTCATCGCGCTCCTGCGCGGCGGAGACACGGACGCCTACGAGACGCTGTGGTCCCGGCACGTCGCAGCCGCCCTGACTCTCGCCCGGAGGATCGCCCCCGAGGATGCGGAAGACCTCGTCTCCGACGCGTTCATGGCCGTCTACGACCAGATCCGCGTGCGAGGAAACGGGCCGGAGGCGCACTTCCGCGCCTATCTGTTCACGATCATCCGCAACCTCGCCGCCCGCACCTTCACGGCGCGCTCGCAGGTGATCCTCGACCCCGAGGCCGACACGATCAGCGACGTCGACGGGCTGAGCGTGATCGAGGAGGATGACGAAGCGGCCCTGCTCCTGCAGTCCTTCCGCGCACTGCCCGCACGGTGGCAGCGCGTTCTCTGGCTCTCGGAGGTCGAGAACGCGAAGCGATCCGAGATCGCCAAGGAACTGCGCATCGGGCTCAACGCGGTCTCGGCCCTCCACCGCCGAGCCCGTGCCGGGCTGCGCACGCAGTGGCTTCTCGCGCGCACGCCGGCAGATCTGAGAGACGACCCCGCACACGTCGCATCGCAGCTCCCCTCGGTGCTCGTGGGCACCGCCTCGGAGGAGGAGCGCGAGCGGATCTCCGCACATCTGGAAGGCTGTGAGCGCTGCGCCTGGCTCGAAGCGGATCTCCGCGCCGCCTACAGCTCCTCGCAGAGCCGCACCCTCGCGATGGTCGGATTCGGTGCGCTCGCGGTCACGCTCCCGACCGCCTCGACCCTCTGGGGCGGCGCCGCCGGTGCCGCCGCCATCGTCGCGGCCATCGCCGCCATCACCGTCGGATCTGTCGCGCTCGTGAGCGGGCAGCTCGGCGAGCCTCAGAGCCACCACCCGGCCCCGATCACCTCCCCCGCCCCGATGGACCAGGATGAACGCGGCACCGACCAAGAGCGCCCCCTCCCTGCTCCGGAGACGCTCTCCTCGGACGCCGCCGATGGCGCCACCGCGCCGCCGCCCGACGCGGCCGATCCCGAAGTCATCGACTTCTGGGTTCCGAACTCCCCCATCCCGGAAGAGCCTCCGCGTCCTCCCGCACCGCTCCCCGCGCCGCCGGGGAGCGTTCCCCCGGCGAGCGAGCACCCGGATGACGGATCGGACACCGACCCTCCCCCCGCGTTCTTCGGCGCTCCCGCCGCTGCACTCGAGCAGCCCTCGACCGGCTATCTCGGCCCCGTGCTCTCCGGAAGCGCCGACGAGGACGTCACAGTCGCGATCGACCTCGCAGGAAACACCTACACGGTCGTCCCCGACGACACGGGATCCTGGAGCTTCGACGCGCGACCCCTCCCGCTCCCGGTCGGCGAGCACACCGCGACCGTCTGGATATTCCGCGACGAGCAGGCGTCGGCACCGCTCGCGATGCCCTTCACGATCGAGGAGCTTGCCCTGGCCGGCATCCCCCACGATGTGCTGATGGATCTCACGGAGGCGAGCACCGACGGCATCGTCTTCACGCTGGGCGGCCCCGCCTCAGGCGCTGTATGCGTGAGCAACGACAGCGGTCAGGCGGCGGCGGTCGCCCTCGACGACGACGGCGCCGCCACTCGTCGCCTGCGCTTCCTCACCGCGGGACTGTATGTGATGAGCTTCGCCGTGTGCGACGGCGGATACACCGGCCCCGGTATCAACCACGCGCTCTGGGTGTCGTCCGGGTTCTTCGACCCCTGGGGCGAGGAGCCGGTGTTCGAGATCGAGGAGATCGATCCGATCGGCCCTTGAGCGAGACGCACATATGCCGCCGCGCGGAAGAATCTCGCGCTTCCGCGTCACTTTTCCCGCGATGAGGACCCTCTTAATGAGGTTCTCCTCTCGGGACGGGTGACCTCGAGTCTGCACTGGGAGACAGGGAGCCCCGATTCCCACCCGTGCGAAACCCCGAGAGGCGAACCGACAGAGGTGGCCCTGCTCTCGTCTTCACGAGAGCAGGGCCACCTCTTCAGATCTCTGCGACGGCTGATGCGCCGTGCGAGCGCCGTCGGGGACTACCCCTCGCTCAGCTCCAGCAGCGTGCTCAGCGCCTCGACCAGACGCTCATCGGCCTCGGCGAAGGCGGCGAGGTCACCGCTGCGCAGCGCCGCGTCGCGATCCATCATCGCCTGTCGAGCGTCCACGAGTGCCTGCTCATAGCTCGTCGAGGGCGGAGTCGGATCGACCGGCTCCGTGGGATCGGTGGGCTCCTCCGGATCGGTCGGCTCCTCCGGATCGACCGGATCGACCTCGCTGTCACCGCCGGACGCGCCCGCGTCTCCGCGGAAGAGGACGTCCAGCGCCTCGGTCAGCGTGTCCTCGAAGGCGATCCGGTCGCCGAAGGCGACCAGGATCTTCCGCAGACGCGGCAGCTGCGCGCCCTCGGACGCCTGCACGTAGACCGGCTGCACGTACAGCAGACCGCCGCCGACGGGCAGCGTCAGCAGGTTTCCGGATTCGACCTCGGACTGCCCCAGCGTCAGCACGTTCAGCTGCTGGGCGATGGTGGTGTCGGAGTCGAAGTTGCTCTGCACCTGACGAGGACCGGGCACCGTGGTGTCGGCGTCGATCTCCAGCATGTGCAGCTGACCGTAGCCCTCCGCCTTCTTGCCCGCCGTGGAGCCGGCATCCGAGTCCACCGCCAGGTAGCCCATGAGCACATCGCGGCTCTGGGAGCCCTGTGCAGCGGGGATGAACGTCGAGAACATCGAGAAGCGCGCGTAGTCCTGGCCGGGCATCTTCATCGAGAGGTAGTACGGCGGCTGCAGGTTCTGCTCGCTGCGCGGATCGTTCGGCGTCTGCCAGCGGTTGTCCTGCTGGGCGAAGGACCGCGGGTCGTCGATGTGATAGACGCCCAGGATGTTGCGCTGCACCTTGAACAGATCGGTCGGGTAGCGCACGTGGCTCATCAGCTCGCCCGACATCTCCGACATCGGCTTGACCGTGGTCGGGTAGACCTTCTGCCAGGCCTCCAGCACCGGGTCCTCCTCGTCCCAGGCGTACAGCGTCACCGAGCCGTCATAGGCGTCGACGGTGGCCTTGACGGAGTTGCGGATGTAGTTGATGTCGTCGATCGCGAAACTCGGCTGCGGGTTGCTGGAGTCCGAGATCGCCTCCGACAGGCTCACGCTCGTCGAGTAGGGGTAGGTCGCGGCCAGCGTGTAGCCGTCGACGATCCAGACCACGCGGTCGTCGACGACGCTGGGGTACGGATCGCGATCCAGCTCCAGGTACGGGGCGACCTTGCTCACCCGGGTCAGCGGGTGGCGGTCGTAGAGGATCTGCGACTCCTCGTTGACGAGGTCGGAGAAAAGGATCTGCTCCGACTGGAACTTCAGCGCGTAGAGCATCTTGCGGAACGCGGTGCCCACCTTCGGCCCGCCGTCGCCGCTGAAGCTCGTCTTCGTGTCGGTC
>CAYOTY010000166.1:0-4777 GCA_964406995.1 uncultured Microbacterium sp. | reverse complement strand
AGGGATTCTCCAGGACGTTGCGCTGGATCACCGCGGGGGTGATCGTGCCGTAGTACCCGAGGCCGATCATCGTGGTGCTGACCCTGTTGCGCGAGGCGAGCAGGCGCAGTTCTTCCAGAGCCTCGGACTCGGATGCCGCGGGAGGGATGGTCGAGGCATCCGCAGGATCGGTGAAGATCGACTCGGGCACGGCCTGGCGCATGAGCGCCTCGACGGGGCGCTCCGAGTCCGGGGCCTCGATGCGCAGCGCGTCGAGCATCGTGCGCTGGGTCTCGGAGGTGGTCCCGATGTGACGATCGGCGAACGAGCTCAACTCCTAGCCCTCCGTGTGCGCGAGGTATCCGGCACGGTCCAGCAGCCCGTCGGTCGCGCCGTCCGCGATGGCGACCTTGACGAGCCAGGCGTCCTCGAAGGGCGAGGAGTTCAGCAGCGAGGGGTCGTCCACGACCGCGTCATTGACTTCGGTGACGGTGCCGGCGACGGGCGAGTAGAGCTCGGAGACAGACTTGGTCGACTCCGCCTCGCCGAAGACGTCGCCTCGGCTGAGCTCGGTGCCGACGGCGGGCAGCTCCACGAAGACGATGTCGCCGAGGGCGTCGGCGGCGAAGTCGGTGATGCCGACGGTGGCGGTGGAGCCGGCCACGGCGACCCACTCGTGCTCCTCGCTGTAGTGCAGTGCGTTCAGATCGGTCATTTCTTCCTCCGGTAGAAAGGCAGGGCGGTCACGGTCGCGGCGATCTTCGTTCCGCGCACATCCAGGAATACCGAGGTTCCGGCCTCGGCGTAAGAGGGGTCGATATAGGCCATCGCGATCGGATGGCCGAGCGTGGGGCTGAGCACGCCGCTGGTGATCTCGCCGAGCACCCTGCCGTCGGCGTCCACGACGGCATAGCCGGCGCGCCCCGCTCGGCGGCCCTCGGCCACCAGGCCCACGAGCACGGAGGCGTCGGACCCTTCGACATGCTCAGGGACCGAAGATTTCCCGACGAAGTCGTCCTTGTCGGCGGCCACCACGCGCCCGAGACCCGCCTGCGCGGGCCGCGTGTCGAGCGAGAGCTCGTGGCCGTACAGCGGCATGCCCGCCTCCAGCCGCAGCGTGTCGCGGGCGGCCAGGCCCGCGGGCACGAGGCCGTGCCCGGCGCCGGCGGCGAGCAGCGCATCCCAGAGGGCGACGGCATCCGCCGACTTCACCAGGAGCTCGAAGCCGTCTTCCCCGGTGTACCCGGTGCGGGCCAGCAGCAGCGGCTCTCCGGCGAAGCGGGCGGAGGCCCAGGCGTAGTACCTCTGCTCGGCCCAGGGGACGCTGACCTCCTCGATGACCGCGGTCTCGGAGAGGATCGCCTCGGCGGCAGGCCCCTGCACCGCCAGGAGCGCGTAGTCGTCGGAGACGTCGCGGGCCGTGACATCGAAGCCGCCGGTGCGCGAGGAGAGCGCGGCGGAGGCGGCCTCGCGGTTGCCCGCGTTCGCGATGATCAGGAACCGGGCCTCGGCCAGCCGATAGACGATGACGTCGTCGACGATGCCGCCGGACTCCGTGAGGATCAGCGAGTACTTCGCCTTGCCGACGGCCATCGTCGAAAGCCGTCCGGCGAGAGCGTAGTCGAGGAAGTCCGCGGCATCCGCTCCCTCGATGAGGAGCTCGGCCATGTGAGAGATGTCGAAGATCCCCGCCGCCTCGCGGACCGCGTGGTGCTCGACGAGGTCGGAGGTGTAGCGCACCGGCATCGACCAGCCGCCGAAGTCGGTGAAGGAGGCGCCGAGGGCCGCATGGCGCTCGTGGAGGGGTGTGGTGCGAAGGTCGGTCATGAGTTCTCCCGTGAGTGTGCGGGCGGATGCGCAGGCGGGCGGCATCCGTGAACTCCCCCTCTGTCATTGGCCTGAGAGTTTCGCCATCCTGTCGTCGAGCACAGGGGGCTTTCACCGTCGGCACGAGGCCTCGCGCGGAGCGGGGCCTCGTTTTCCAGAGCGGCCGGACGTGGGCGGTACAAGGACCTGAGAGATTGGCGGGGAGGCTTGCTCCTTCGGTGCCCGGCCTGCTTCACCGGGGCTCTCCCGCACACGTCATGCGGCCTGTCTTCAGTTGCACGCCCAGCATACCGTGCGCCGGCGAGGAATCCGCGACGGTCTCAGCGCACGGTCTTCACCGGCCGGGTCATCGCCACGGTGTCGGTGAACTCCTCCTGCACGTCGTCGTCGTGAGTGTAGGTGAACAGGCTCACGCCGATCGCCACGACCGTGCAGGCCAGGAACCCGGGGATGATCTCGTACAGCCCTGTGTCCAGCTCCGCCCAGACGAACACCGTCACCGCGCCCACGACCATCCCCGCCAGCGCACCCCAGTTCGTGAGGCGCCGCCAGAACAGCGAGAGGAGGATGATCGGGCCGAAGGCGGCGCCGAAGCCCGCCCAGGCGAATCCGACGAGCTCGAGGATCGTCCCTCGAGGGTTCAGAGCGATCAGAACGGCGACGACGGCGACGATGAGCACGCAGAGGCGTCCGAGCATCACCATCGTGCCCTTGGACAGTTCCTTGCGCAGGACGACCTTGAGCAGATCCTCCACCAGCGCCGAGGAGCACACGATGAGCTGGCTGGAGACCGTGCTCATGATCGCCGCCAGCACGGCGGCGAGGACCATGCCCGCCACCAGAGGGTGGAAGAGCGCCTGGGCCATGGCGAGCATGACGGTCTCGGAGTCGGCCAGCGTGATGCCCTGCTTCGAGAAGTAGGCCAGGCCCACGAGACCGCCGATGACGGCACCACCCAGCGACAGCACCATCCAGCTGATCCCGATGCGCCGGGCCGCCTTCGCCGAGGCCGGATCCTTCATCGCCATGAAGCGCACGATGATGTGGGGCTGTCCGAAGTAGCCCAGGCCCCAGCCGAGGGCGGAGACGATCATGAGCATTGTGGCGCCGGACATGCCCCCGGCTCCCAGCAGCGAGAGGTGGTCGGGGCCGACGCGGTTGATCTCGTCGATGGTCTCGCCGATGCCTCCCACCGCGACGATCCCCATCACGGGAAGGATGAGCAGCGCGAGCATCATCATCGTGCCCTGTACGACGTCGGTCAGCGAAGCGCCGAGGAAGCCGCCGAAGAGCGTGTAGGCGAGGGTGACGCCGGCCACCAGCAGCATGCCGAAGAGGTAGGTGGAGCCGAACGACTCCTGGAAGAAGACGCCGCCGGCCACCATCATCGAGGCGACGTAGAAGGTGAAGAAGATCAGGATGATCAGGCCTGACACGATCCGCAGGATGCGGGTCTTGTCGCGCAGCCGGTTCTCGAAGAAGCTCGGGATCGTGATCGAGTTGCGCGAGCGCTCGGTGTAGGCGCGCAGGCGCGGCGCGACGACCTTCCAGTTCAGGTAGGCGCCGATCGTCAGGCCGATCGCGATCCAGGCCTCGACGAGCCCGGTGAGGTAGAGGGCTCCGGGAAGACCCATCATGATCCACCCCGACATGTCGGAGGCGCCGGCGCTGAGGGCGGCGACCCACGGTTTCAGCCCGCGCCCGGCGAGCATGTAGTCCTCGTGGGTGTCGGTCCTGCGGTAGGCGTAGAGGCCGATCGCGATCATCGCGGCGAAGTAGATCCCAATGGCGATGAGCTGCAGCGTCTGGTCGGACATGGGGTTTCCCTCCGTTGGGCGAACGCTCCGTCTGACCCCACACCCTACTGATGAGGCGCCGACGGTTCTAGGGGTATCGCCGACTTGCACTTCGAGTCCCCATGACTCTAAGATCGGATGCGAGAGATAGAGTCACTATGACAAGAACACCGATCCGCGTCGCCGTCTCCACGGTCATCTTCACGCTTCGCCGCGTCGGAGAGGAGACCGGTGTGGCCCTGCCGCTCGTCCGGCGCACCCGCGAGCCCTTCAAGGACCAGTGGTCGCTTCCCGGCGGCTGGCTCACCGCCGCAGAGAGCCTCGAAGACGCCTCCGCGCGCACTCTGGCCGAGACGACGGGACTCGCCCCCAGCTACCTGGAGCAGCTCTACGCCTTCGGCGACGTCGATCGCTCCCCCACCCGCGTGGTCTCGATCGTGAACTGGGCGCTGCTGCGCGCAGACCAGGTCGATGCCCAGCTCTCCGCCCACCAGGCCTCAGGCGGAGCGCCCGAGAACGTGCAGTGGTTCGACGCCTCCGCTCTCCCCTCGCTCGCCTTCGACCACAACACCATCGTCGACTACGCCCTCTGGCGCCTGCGCAACAAGGTCGGCTACAGCCGGGTCGCGCACGGCTTCCTGCCCGAGGAGTTCACCCTCGCCGAGCTGCGGGAAGCCTATGAGGCCATCCTGGGGCGCCGGCTCGACCCCGCCAACTTCCGGCGCGAGGCCTCGGCCTCGGGCACCCTCATCCCGACAGAGCGCTTCCGCACGGGCAGCCACCGCCCGGCACGGCTCTACCGCTACAACACCGACGTCGAACTGGCCGACCACGGCCCCCTCTCCCCCGCAGAAACGAGGACGCCATGACGATCCAGACCCTCACCGACCCCTCGGTCGATCATGCGATCCGGGCGATCGTCGCGGGGGCGTCGACCGATGCCACCTGCAGCACCGATCTGGCCGAAGGCCCCTGGACCTTCGACACCCGTCCCGGGTACGGACCGGGTTCGTCGATGGGCGACGTGATCCCCACGGGCGCCCCGCGCCAGGGCGCGCTGCCGGAGGCGTACCGCGAGGCCTCCGAGGAGGAGCTGCACACCCGTATCCGCGCGGCGAAGGAGACCCTCGGCGAGCGCCTCGTCATCCTCGGCCACTTCTACCAGCGCGAGGAGG
>CAYOTY010000165.1:0-4900 GCA_964406995.1 uncultured Microbacterium sp. | reverse complement strand
CTTGAAGCCCTTGGTGTAGTCGAACTTCTCGACGGCACGGATGAGGCCGAGGTTCCCTCCTGGATCAGGTCCAGGAACTGCATGCCGCGGCCCGTGTAGCGCTTGGCGAGCGAGACGACCAGACGCAGGTTCGCGCCCAGCAGGTGCGACTTTGCACGCTGACCGTCACGAGCGACCCACTGCAGGTCCAGGCCCAGTTCGCTGGTCTTCTCCTTCTCGGTCATGTTCGCGAGCTTCTCCTCGGCGAACAGGCCCGCCTCGATGCGCATCGCGAGCTCGACCTCTTCGGCGGCGTTGAGCAGCACCACCTTGCCGATCTGCTTCAGGTAGTCCTTGACCGGGTCGGCCGTGGCACCCGTGATCTGCGTCGAATAGACGGGCACGTCGTCCTCGTCCTTCGACGAGAGCACGATCGCCCCGGTGGGCAGCGGCTCGGTGAAGGCCGGCTTGGCGTCCTCTTCGTCGCTCTCCTCGGCCTCGGTCTCGGCGGCGGTCTCCTCCGGCACCTCTTCCTCGGCCTTCTTACGACGCGGAGCGGAGGCCTTCTTGGCCGGCGCCTTCTTCGCCGGCGCAGCCGTCTTCTCCTTCGCCTGGGCGGAGGCGGTCTTGCTCTCGGCCTCGTCCGCAGCGGTGGTCTTCGTGGAGGTCGTCCGTGCTTTCTTGGTCGTGGCAGCAGTCACGTTTCGCCTTTCGCGGGACCTGAGCCCCGGAGATTTCGGACACTAGTAAGACCCTTGTCAAGCCCTCACACCTGACGTGATGGTTGACAACGGGTCAAAGAACCATTATCACACACGATACGCCAGGAGGCACCCGGATACGGGAGCGGATTCGCTCAGGAGCGCCCAGGCTTGCCCTCGTCCTCGCCGGGAAACCGTGTGGCCAGATAGCGCTCGAGCTCCGCGGCCAGCTCATCGGCGCTGGGAAGGTTGCGTTCGGTGAGCCGGGCCTCGTCGCCGAAGCCGTTCTCCGCATCGGCCGACTGATAGCCGGCCATGTAGGCGTCGTATCGCTCCTCGAGCCCTCGGATCATCTGCGTCAGCTCCTCGCTGCCGTCCACCTGCTCCTGCACGCGCGAGAGGTACTCGTCGTTGTTCCCGAGAAGCTCATCGACGCCCAGCACCAGCCCGGTGGCGTCCATGAGTCGTTGCGCGGCGACGAGTGCGGCACCGGGATACGCGGTCTCGGCCAGGTAGTGGGGAACGAGCAGCACGAAGCCGACGACGCGCTCGCTGCGCTCGCCGAAGCGCAGCTCCAGCAGGTGACCCGCCGTCGAGGGCACCTGCGTGCGCGGCTTCCACACGGAGTGCGCGGCGACCAGCTCCGCCCGGTTGCCGCTGACGGTCGTCCCGAGAGGGCGGGTGTGCGGAACGGGCATGGCGATGGCGTGCACCCAGCTCATCCCGGAGACCTCGAAGGCGTCCGCGAGGTCCAGGACCGCCCGGACGAACGCGTTCCAGGCGAAGTCCGGCTCGTACCCCGACAGCAGCAGGAAGGGCTGTCCGAGCGCATCATGGGCCAGGGCGAGCTGGAGCCGGGCCGGAGTGAAGGCGGTGAGGTGGTCCTGATCGAACTGCACGATCGGCCGACGCGCCCGGTAGTCCAGCAGCCGGTCGTTGTCGAACACGACCAGCGGCTGGGGATCGCTCGTCTCCTCGAAGTGGTCGATGAGCTGCGAGACGGCCGATCCCGCATCCGTGAAGCCCGTGAGCAGGATGATCAGCGGCAACCCGGCAGGTACCGCCGGCGCATTCGCGATGCGCTCGAAGAGTTCCTCGGAGGTGGGCATGACTCCATGCTACGAGCCACCAGGGTCATGGGGCGCCGCGACCCCTCGCTCTCAGCGAACACCCCGGCCGCTCATCCGCCCGCGACGCATCCGGGAAACCTAGGATGGAGAGCATGTCGCTACCCGCGTTGTCCCTCGCCGACCATCCGTTCTCCGAGACCACGGCGGATGCCGCGCTCCTGGTGCTGCCCGACCTCGAATCCCACGCCGAAGCGCTCTCCCCGTACGCCGGGCTGGCCGATGCCCTGAAGTCGATCGGCTTCACCGGCGCCGCGGGCTCGTTCTCCCGCGTGCATGCGCCCGAGGTCGTCCCGGTGCCCCTCGCGGTCGTCGGTGTCGGCGCACAGCCCTCCTCGGCGCGGGTGCGGGAGGCGGTGGGTGCCGGCCTCCGCACCCTGACGGGGTTCGAGACCGTCTCCGTGCAGCTGTCCGCCGGGCTCGAGGAGTTCGCCGGCGCGGCCGCGGAAGGCGCAGCGCTGGGCGGATACCGCTTCGACGGATACCGCAGCGCACCAGGTCGCTCACGGGCGACGGCCGTGCTCCTGCACACCGACGATCTCGCCGCCGCGGAGATCGCGCACGCCCAGACGCTCGGCGAGGCTGTCGCGCTGGTCAAGGATCTGGTGACCACGCCCGCCGAGTGGCTGAGCCCCGCAGACCTCGCCGCCCGCGCCGAGGAGAGCGTCGCAGGGCTCGAGAGCGTCTCCGTCGCCGTCCTCGACGAGAAAGCGCTCGCCGACGAGGGCTACGGCGGAATCCTCGGCGTCGGACAGGGCTCGGACCGCCCGCCGCGACTGGTCCGTCTGGACTACTCCCCTGCCGAGGCCTCGCGCCATATCGCCCTGGTCGGCAAGGGGATCACCTTCGACACCGGCGGTCTCTCCCTCAAGCCGGCGAACAGCATGGTCGGCATGAAGTACGACATGTGCGGCGCGGCGACCAGTCTCGCGTCCTTCCGGGCGATCGCTCAGCTGGGCCTGCCCGTGCGCGTGACCGCCTGGCTCTGCATCGCCGACAACATGCCCTCCGGCAGGGCGACGCGCCCGGGCGACGTGCTGCGCCTGCTCGACGGCACCACCGTCGAGGTCCTGAACACGGATGCCGAGGGCCGCCTGGTGCTGGGCGACGGCCTCGCCGCTGCGAGCCGTGAGAAACCCGACGTGATCATCGACGTGGCGACTCTGACGGGTGCGATCTCCGTGGCCCTCGGCACCCGCCACGTCGGCGTGATGGGCGATGACGACACGGTGTCCGAATTCCTCGCCGCCGCCCGGTCGGTCGATGAGCCCGCCTGGCAGCTGCCGCTGCCCGAGCACATGGTCGACGAGCTGGAATCGCCCATCGCCGACCTCGTCAACGCGAAGGTGGGCGATCCGGCTGGCGGCTCGCTGTTCGCAGGGCTTTTCCTTCGGCACTTCGTCGGCCGCACCGGCGACGGCGACGACGCGCCGCGCATCCCCTGGGTGCACCTGGACATCGCCGGCGTCGGCAACCACAAGGGCGCTCCCTACGGATTCACCGACAAGGGCGCGACCGGCGCGACGGTGCGTTCGATCATCGCGTTCGCAGAGGCATCGAGCAAGGAGGCATGATGGCAGTCCACGAGTTCGATCTGGTCATCCTCGGCGGGGGCAGCGGCGGCTATGCGGCCGCGCTGCGCGCCGCCGAGCTCGGCAAGAGCGTGGCCCTCGTCGAGAAGGACAAGGTGGGCGGCACGTGCCTGCACCGCGGCTGCATCCCCACCAAGGCGCTGCTGCACGCGGCCGAGATCGCGGAGAACGTGCGCACGGCCGCATCCTTCGGCGTGACCGCGTCGCTCGAGGGCATCGAGTCGACCGGCGTCCGCGACTACCGCGAGGGCATCGTCGCGAAGAAGTTCAAAGGGCTCGAGGGTCTCATCAAGGCGCGCGGCATCACCACCGTCGCCGGCGAGGGGCTGCTGGACGCGGAGCGCCGTATCGTCGTCGGCGACGACGTCTATGTCGGCAAGGACGTCGTCCTGGCGACCGGCTCGTACAGCCGCACCATCCCGGGAGTGGAGATCGGCGGGCGATTCCTCTCCAGCGAGGAGGCGCTCGCGCTCGAGGTCGTCCCCGAGCGCGTGCTGATCCTCGGAGGCGGCGTGATCGGCGTGGAGTTCGCCAGCGTCTGGCGCTCCTTCGGCGCCGAGGTCACCATCATCGAGGCGCTCCCTCACCTGGTGCCGAACGAGGACATCGCATTGAGCAAGGGGCTCGAGCGCGCCTTCCGCCGGCGCGGGATCGCCTACTCGCTGGGCAAGCCCCTGAGCACGGCCGCGCAGGACGAGGACGGCGTCACCGTCACCCTCGCCGACGGCACCGAGTTCACCGGCGACTACCTGCTCGTGGCGGTCGGCCGCGGCCCGGCCACGGCCGGGCTCGGCTTCGAGGAGGCCGGAGTCTCGCTCGACCGCGGCTTCGTGACCGTCGATGCGCAGCTGCGCACGAGCGTCGAGCACGTCTGGGCAGTGGGCGACATCACCCCGGGGCTCCAGCTCGCCCATCGCGGGTTCCTCCAGGGCATCGCCGTCGCCGAGCGGATCGCGGGGCTCTCCCCCGTGAACGTGCCCGAGAACCAGATTCCCCGGGTCACCTATTCCAGCCCCGAGGTCGCCTCCGTCGGCGTCACCGAGGAGCAGGCGATCGCCGAGCACGGCGCCGACGCGATCATCGCCTACGACTACAACCTCGCCGGCAACGGCAAGAGCGAGATCATCGGCACGGGCGGTCTCGTGAAGGTCGTGCGCCGGAAGGACGGCCCGGTGCTCGGCGTGCACCTCCTCGGAGACCGCGTCGGCGAGCTCATCACCGAAGGACAGCTCGCGGTGAGCTGGGAGGCCCATCCCGAGGACATCGCGCCGCTGATCCATGCCCACCCCACCCAGAGCGAGGCACTGGGCGAGGCCTTCCTCGCCCTCGCGGGCAAACCCCTGCATGCACTGTGAGTGCACCAGGGTCCCGCACTCACTAAGCTGAAGACGTCACAAACTTCCTGAAGGAGACTCAGACATGAGCACATCCGTGGTCCTCCCCGCTCTCGGCGAGAGCGTCACCGAGGGTACGGTCACCCGCTGGCTCAAGCAGGTCGGTG
>CAYOTY010000164.1:2366-4953 GCA_964406995.1 uncultured Microbacterium sp. | reverse complement strand
CACCAAGGAGCGGCGCGAGGAGGCGATCGAGCAGGGCAAGGAGGCCATCGCGCGCGCGATGCGCAGGCAGAACCTGCCGCTGCAGCGTCTGATGAGCCAGGACTCCTTCGCGGAGCTCGCCCGCCAGCTCCACTACGAGGACGTCTCGGCGCTCTACGCGGCCGTCGGGGAAGGGCATGTCTCGACGCAGTCGGTGATCGAGAAGGTCACCGCGCTCGTGGCGGCGTCCGACGACACCAGCACCGGCGCCATCGAGCTCCCGCAGCTCGGTGTCGCCCGTCAACCGCGAGCCGGAGACTCCGGCGTGCTGGTGCGCGGCGAAGCCGATATCCTCGTCAAGCTCGCGAAGTGCTGCACACCGGTCCCGGGCGATGAGATCGTCGGCTTCGTGACCCGGGGGAGCGGCGTCTCCGTGCATCGTTCCGACTGCGTCAATGTGCGCGCGATGGCCGGCGAGCAGGAGCGGTTCATCGAGGTCGAGTGGGCACCGACCTCGAAGACGGTCTTCCGCGTGCACGTGCAGGTGGAGGCGCTCGACCGCTCGGGCCTGCTCTCCGACGTCACTCGGGTGCTCAGCGAGCACCACGTCAACATCCTCTCGGCCTCCGTCTCGACCACGAGCGACCGCCTGGCTATCAGTCGCTTCGTCTTCGAGATGGGAGACGCCGTGCACCTGGACCGCATCCTGAATGCCGTGCGCCGGATCGATGCCGTCTACGACGTGTACCGCGTCACCTCGTCCTAGCGTCGTCGCTGAGCTCGCGGAGAAGCTCCAGACCTCGGAGCTTCCCCGGAACCCGGGGTCGTCGACGCAGCTCGTCATGGGCGAGGGGCGCGAGGTCCGGGGCGATGAGCGCAAGCGCACGCGCCCACCGAGCGAAGCCGGGGTGCCTGTGGCACATGCGTGCCAGGTCGACCATCGTGTGCAGCGGATCCGTCACGAGCGTCGGGCCGATCCGGATCGCGCGGCCCGGAGAAAGGGGGACGTCGTGGTACTCGGTGCGCAGTCCGGTGACGATGCGCCGACGACGCTCTTCGGCCCGCTGGATGTGGTGGAGGGTCGGAGGAGTGTCGCCGGCGCCATGCACCCATGCCGCAGAGGGACCGATCGCGGCCGTGCCCTCCGGCACCAGCGGCGCGATCGCCGTCGCACGCGCCGAAGGCCCTTCGACCGTGTCGGCGGGCATGTAGGCCTCATCGATCTCGACCACATGGCCGTCGAGGCGCGCGGAGCACAGCTCGGCCAGCGACAGCTTGTCGCCGGGGAAGTAGAACAGAGCGGGATGCATAGGCGCCAGTGTGGCGCAGATCACTCCGCCGTGCGCATCGGGTCGGCGCGGCCTGTGGACAACCTCAGCCGCCGAGGGCGTCGAGCCAGGCGCGCCGGGCCTCCAGAGCCTCGGTCGCCTCGGCGATCGCCCTCTTGTCACCGGCCTTCTCCGCGGCCGCAAGCTCGGTCTCCAGCTTTGCGATGGCCTCTTCGAGCTGGCTGCTCATCGCATTGGCACGGGCCTTGGTCTCGGGGTTGTTCCGCTTCCAGTCGACCTCTTCGCGCGCCTTCAGCGCCTGTTCGACGACGCGCAGACGGTCGTCCAGCGCACGCTCCTTCTCGCGCGGGAAGATGCGCCCGGCCTCGTCCCACTGGCGCTGGATCCTCGTCAGCAGAGCGCGGGCGCGCTTGAGGTCCTTCTCGTCGGCGACTGCCGCCGCCTGCTCCAGCAGCGCCTCGCGCGCCTCGATCCTGGGGGCCGACTCGGCCTCGTCGGCCGCGGCCTGCTCGGCCCGGGCGGCGTAGAGGGCGTCGCCGGCGGCCTTGAACTTCACCCAGAGGGCATCATCGACCTTGCGACCTGCGCGGCCGGCGGCCTTCCACTCGTTCAGGAGGTCTCGGTAGGCGGGGATGCCGTCGACGCCGCGGGGCGCAAGGGCCTCCGCGCGCTCCACGAGACGCGTCTTGTGATCGCGCGCGGTCTTGTGGGTCTCGTCGAGCTCCGCGTAGAAGGCGCGGCGCTGCTTGTCGATGACGGCACGAGCGTCGCGGAAGCGCTTCCACAGCTGTTGGGAGACGCCCTTGGACAGACGCGGACCGTTCTGCTGGTGGCTCTGCCACGACTCGAACAGCTCGGTCACCTCGGCGGTCAGCTGCTTCCAGTGCACCTTCGTCAGATCCTGGGCGGCAAGGGCCTCCATGCGCTCGACGAGCGCGGTCCGCTCGGCGACAGCGGCCTCCAGCGCCTCCTTCGCCCGTTCGGCCTCCCGCTCCTTGGCCTCGGCGAGCTCGGCGTTGAGGGCGGCCAGGCGCCCCTGCAGGGAGGCGAGGTCACCGACGGCAGCGGCGTCGGCGATCTCTGCGATGAGCTGATCGGCCTGCGCGGCGAGCTCGGTGGCACTGGCGCCGCCGCCCTGATGGCGCTGTTCGAGAGTGAGCACGCGGAAGGCGAGGTCGTCGAACTTGCGCACGAAGTAGGCCAGCGCCTCATCGGGGGTGCCGTCGGGGTACTGTCCGACGACCCGCCACTGCTCGCCCTCGCGAACCTCGACGGTGCCGTCCTCGGCGGACTCCGCCGACTGGGGACGCGTCGCCGAG
>CAYOTY010000164.1:0-2356 GCA_964406995.1 uncultured Microbacterium sp. | reverse complement strand
GGACGGCACCGTCGAGGTTCGCGAGGGCGAGCAGTGGCGGTGCCGTCCTCGGCGACGCGTCCCCAGTCGGCGGAGTCCGCCGAGGCGACGGGGGAGACGGGCGGGGCGACGGGGACCGCGGGGCGCACCGGAACGCGCGGCGGAGCCGGCACGGCGGAGGGCGTCGGGACGGGCGGGGTGGGCTTCGTGGGCTCTTGGGCAGACACGGTGTGCTCCTTGCGCGGATCGGGCCCGCGGGAAGGGGGAAGGGACGATGCCCAGCCTAATACGTGCGGGGCCTGCAGCGAATGCCTACGCTCCGCTCAGGGTGCGGGAGTCTCCTCGTCCGTGGGGTCCTCCTGCGGGTCGTCCGCGGAGTCCTCGTCCGCATCCAGGTCCTCGTCGTCGGTATCCGGCTCCGTCTCGACCTCGGGACTCGGCACCGGATCGACCGAAGGAACGGGAACCGGCTCGGGCTCCGGAACCTCCACCGAGGCGTGCACGGCCTGGCTGACGAAGCATCCGATGACGATGAGCGCACCGGCGAGGCTGGCGACGACGTTGTCGCGGACTCGCCGCGTCTTGCGGTCGGCGTTCCACTGCGCCCGCGCCCGATAGACCCGGGCACGCTCCTGTTGCGTGCGAGCCTGCTGTGCAGCCGTCTTGGAGCCGCGTCGTGCCATCGTGCGTCCTTCCTGCGTGCGCGCCACGGACATGGCGGACAATGCGAGCCTACCGGTGCCGATGCGATGTGCTGAGCCGCCGGAGTGTCGGTCGTGCGCACTAGCCTGGGAGCATGGCTTCCGCATCCTCGCTGCTGTCCGGGCAGACACCGCTCCCCGTGCGGATGCGTCCCGTCTCCCTCGACGAGGTCGCCGGCCAGCGGCATCTGCTCAGGCCCGGTTCGCCGATCGTCGCACTGGCCGATCCCGAGGCGAGTGCACCCGGTGCGGTGTCGATCATCCTGTGGGGTCCTCCCGGCACAGGCAAGACCACTCTCGCGCAGGCGATCGCGCGCTCATCCGGGCGCCGGTTCGTCGAGCTGTCGGCGATCACCGCGGGAGTGAAGGACGTCCGGGAGGTGATGACCGAGGCGGTCAACCAGCGAGACCTCTACGGCCAGACCACGATCCTCTTCCTCGACGAGATCCACCGCATCACCAAGGCGCAGCAGGGCGCGCTGCTGCCGGGCGTGGAGAACGGCTGGGTGATCCTCATCGCCGCCACCACCGAGAACCCCTCGTTCTCGGTCATCTCGCCCCTGCTCTCTCGCTCGCTTCTGCTGACGCTGCAGCCGCTCACCGACGACGACATCGGCCTTCTCGTCGACCGCGCCGTCTCCGACGCCCGCGGGCTGAACGACGCGGTGACGCTGGACGAAGAGGCGCGGGCCGCTCTCATCCGGCTCGCTTCGGGTGACGCGCGCCGTGCGCTCACCGGTCTGGAGGCGGCCGCTGCGGTCGCCCGATCGGCGGTGTCCGACGGGGATCGGCCCGAGGTCACCGTAGAAGACGTCTCCCAGGCCGTCGATCGTGCGCTCCTGCGCTACGACCGGCAGGGAGACGAGCACTACGACGTCATCAGCGCCTTCATCAAGTCGATCCGCGGTTCCGATCCGGATGCCGCGCTGCATTATCTCGCCCGCATGGTCGAGGCGGGGGAGGATCCGAGGTTCATCGCGCGGAGGCTCGTCATCTCTGCGTCGGAGGACATCGGTCTCGCCGACCCGCAGGCGCTCGTCATCGCGGTCGCCGCGGCGGATGCCGTCGCGTTCATCGGCATGCCCGAGGGCCGGATCCCTCTCGCCGAGGCGACGGTGTACCTGGCGACGACCGCGAAGTCCAACGCCGCGTACACGGCCTTGAACGCGGCGATCGCGGACGTGCGTGCGGGTGGCTTCGGCCGGGTTCCCGCCCATCTGCGCGATGCGCACTACCCCGGGGCGAAGCGCCTCGGCCACGGCAAGGGCTACGTCTACCCGCACGACAGCGAGGTCGGCGTGGTGGCGCAGCAGTACCTGCCGGACGAGCTGCACGGCAGGCGGTACTACGAGCCCAAGCCGCTGGGCGCCGAGCGCGATGTCGCCGCCCGACTGGAGCGCATCCGCCGGGCACTCGGTCGTGACTGAGCACCGTAACGCATTCTGATAGACTTGAGCGGCTCGAAACCGGGTTTTCGAGCATCCCTTCTCTCACTCCCTACTCTTCACATGCCCCGGCGTGCGCGTGTCGAGCAGAGCGAAGGCGATACGTCCGCGAGTCGTGAAAGACACGTCCGCGTCCAGAAAGGAACACTTCGTGGCTACGAAGTCCCAGGACCGCCGCAAGGTCCGCCTCTCCCGTGCACTCGGGATCCCCCTGACCCCCAAGGCTGCGCG
>CAYOTY010000163.1:0-4974 GCA_964406995.1 uncultured Microbacterium sp. | reverse complement strand
GCTGAACCCACGTCTCCGTGGGTTCAGCTGTCCGCGATGTCCTGAGACATCACAAATGTCGGGGTGACAGGATTTGAACCTGCGACCTCGTCGTCCCGAACGACGCGCGCTACCAAGCTGCGCCACACCCCGTGGCAACCCTCCGAGTCTACATCCCTGAGCGGCGATCAGCCGAATCGGGCGGTCAGGGTGAGCAGGGTCGCCTCCGGCCGGCATGCGAAGCGCACCGGGGCGTAGATGGAGTGCCCGATACCCGCGCTGACGTTCAGCGGAACGCTGCGCCCCGCGTGACTCCAGCGGCTGAGTCCCTTCGCCTGCTTCAGGGGGATGTCGCAGTTGGCCACGAGCGTCCCGAAGCCGGGAAGGCACACCTGTCCGCCGTGCGTGTGCCCCGCGAAGATCGCATCCGCACCGAGATCGGTGAAGGCATCCAGCACCCGCCGGTAGGGGGCGTGCGTGACGCCGAGGCGCGGGGCGGCATCCGATCCCGCCTCCGCAAGCCGTGCCGGCAGCGCATCCAGGTCGTCCCAGTCGCGGTGCGCGTCGCTCACGCCGAACAGCGTCAGGGAACGCCCCGCCACGGTCAGCGACGCCGCGTCGTTGTTCAGGTCCGCCCATCCCAGCTCATCGGTGAAGAAGCGATCCATCGCCTCCGAGTCCAGCGGCGCGGCGGGGCGGCCGGAGACCCGCGACGGACCGCGGAGATAGCGGAGAGGATTGCGCGGGCTCGGTGCGAACAGATCGTTCGAGCCGTGCACGAAGACGCCCGGGATGCCGGCGAAGCCGGAGAGAGCGCGACGGATGCCGGTGAGTCCTTCGGCATGACCGATGTTGTCGCCGGTGTTGACCACCAGGTCGGGGGAGAGGTCCGCGAGCGAGGCCATCCAGTCCTGGCGTCGGCGTTGCCATGGCGCCATGTGCGCATCGGAGATGTGCAGCACGCGCAGCGGCTCCGAGCCCGGCGGGAGCGCCGGCGCGCTCACCTCGCGCACCGTGTAGAGATGCCGTTCGATGCCGATGCCCCACACCGCCGCAGCCGCACCCAGGGCCCCCGCCGCGCCGAGCGCGACGAGGGCCGGGTTCCGGCTCTTCTTCGTCAGCACGAGGGCGCGCGGTAATGCACGCGGACCTGAGCGTTCTTGTTGACCACCTCGCCGGCGCCGGGCGATGTCCCGGTCGCCTCGCCCGGAGAGCCCGGCGACATGTCGTCGTCGCTCGTGCATTGACCCAGCGTCGCATTCGAGTAGCCGCGGGCGCGCAGCTCGTTCACCGCCTGTGAGGGGCTCATTCCGGCGACGTTCGGAATGGACGCGGCCTGGCCGTTGCTCGGGAAGAGCGTGACGAGGATACCGCCGCCGACCTTGCCTGCGGCCGGATCCTGGGCGCCGACGGTGCCCGGTGCGCGGTCAGAATCGACCGGATCGCCGACCGCGACGGTGAAGCCCAGATCCTCGAGGGTCTTGGTCGCCTCGTCGATGGACATGCCGACGACATCGGGCAGATCGGTGTAGACGACGCGGGTGAGGTGACGGTCGGGCGCCGGGAAGCGATCGCCGCCGTAGACGGAGTTGGCGGCCCTCTGGATCATCGGAGAGATGCGGTGGCGCAGGTCGGTCAGCCGCACGCCCTTGAACCACATCCGGTTCATCGGAACGGCGTTGTCCGTCTGGCCGACCCACACCGCGGTGGTGGTCTTGGTCGAGGAGGTGACCATCATGGTCTGCTTGCCCTCGTGCGTGCCGGTCTTGCCGAACAGCGGCACTCGGTCACCGGTGCGCGAGGCGCTGCCGGTGCCGCCCTGCGCCATCACGCCGCGCAGCGTGTCGGCGGCGGTGGCGGCGACCTCCGGAGAGATCACCTGGGTGCACGAGGACTCCGGAAGCGGCAGTTCCTCGCCGTTGCGGTCGACGATGCGGTCGACGGCGCGCGGGGTGCAGTAGATGCCCTTGTTGGCGACGGTGGCGTAGGCACTGGCGATGGCGAGAGGGGCGATATTTCCGGAGCCGAGCACGTCATATAGTGCAGCCCCGCCCTGGCGCTCGTTCAGGCTCACGCCGGTGCCGAGGGTGACGCCCATCCGATCGGCCACGTCGTTGATCTCGCAGACGTCGAGCTGCGTCGCCATCGCGAGGTACCCGGTGTTCAGCGAGGTCTCGGTGAAGCGCTTGACCGTGTTGACGCTGCCGCGGGCGTCGTCGTAGTTCTTGATGAGCGTGGAGTTGGAGTTCCGCTGCCCGTGGCACGACCACGAGGGGAACACGCGCCGTGTGCCGTTGAGCACCTCGTTGACCGAGTGCCCCTTCTCCAGCCAGTCGATCAGCGTGAAGAGCTTGTAGGTCGAGCCGACCTGGAAGCCGATCGAGCCTCCGCGGGCGCGATCGGAGGCGTAGACGAGGCCCGTGTACCCGGGTTCGTTCTGCTGATCCGCACGCTCGGTGAAGTTCGTGTTCTGCACCATCGCCAGCACGCGCCCCGTGTCGGCCTCGAGCGTGACGGCGGCGGCACCGAAGTCGATGCCGTCATAGGATGTCGGCGCCCACTGCTCCATCGCCTCGACGCCGGCCTGCTGCACGGTCGGGTCGAGGGTGGTGTAGATGTCGAGGCCACCGAGGCGCAGCGTCTTGCGGCGCTCCTCGGGCGTCTCGCCGAGCGCGGGGTCGTTCTCGACGATGCTCTTGACGAACTGACAGAAGTAGGCGTTCTTTCCTGCGGCCACGCAGCCGGTGGTGACGTTGGTGATGACCGGCTCGATCGGCGTCGCGAGAGCCTCGTCGCGCTGCTCCTGGGTGATCTTGCCGTCTTCGTGCATGCGCCGGATCACGTAGTCGCGGCGCTGCTTCGTGCGCGGGAAGCCGTCTTCCGCCTTGTTGCTCTCACCGATGGCCGCGCCGTCGATGCGGAACCGGTTGGGCTCCTGGACGATGCCCGCGAGCGTCGCGGCCTGGGCGATGCTGAGGTCCTTGGAGCTGACGCCGAAGTAGCGCTTGGCGGCCGCCTCGATGCCGTACACGAGACCGCCGAAGTTGGCGATGTTCAGGTAGCCGAGGAGGATGTCGTTCTTCGAGTACTCCTTCTCGATCTGCAGCGCGTAGCGCATCTCCTGCATCTTGCGCTGGATGCCGGCATTGCCGTCGGCGGTGGTGGCGTCGAGCCAGCACTGCTGGAGGGCGTCGCTGTAGCCCTCCATCTTGGGGTCGAGCTCCTGCTCGCACTGCTGGATCTGCACGTTCTTCACGAACTGCTGACTGATCGTGGAGGCGCCGCGGGAGGAGGTGCCGCGGATGTTGTCGAGGAAGGCCTTGGCGGTGGCGCCGAGGTTGATGCCGCTGTGCTCGTAGAAGAGCTTGTCCTCGCTGGAGAGGATGGCGTCGATGACCACGGGGGGGAGCTGATCGAAGGTCAGCGGCTCGCGATTCTGGTCGAAGAACGTCGCCATCTTCGTGTACTCGCCGTCGGCACCCCGAACGTAGTAGTCGTTGGACTCCATCGGAGCGCCGACCTCGAGATAGTCGGGCAGGTCGTAGAAGAGCTCGATGGTCTGCTTCGCCGCGGCACCGGTGACCGCGATCGCGGGCGTCACCGTGGCGGTGATCAGGACGCCGGCGACAGTGCTCAAAGCGACCAGGCCCAGCAGGCCGCCGAGCACGCCGCTGACCGTTCGATTCGTTTGGGGCATACGCTAGATCGTAAGGGAGATCCCTGAGAGACAACTGACTCGCGCGCGCCTGCGTGCGGGCGAGTCCTGACGACCGGTTCGCACCGAGGAGCACCATGACCACCTGGGAGTATCTGACCACTCCGCTGCTGATCCACAACACGGCGGCGATCCTGAACAACTGGGGGAAGCAGGGCTGGGAGCTCGTCCAGGTCGTCACCGGCCCCGAAGGGGGCCTCGTCGCCTATTTCAAGCGCCCCGTCGGGGTGGATTCGGCCGGTGAGAACACCGGTCTCGCCGCGGCCGCCCAGGCGGCACGCCAGTTCGAGGAGGGCTCAGCATGAGCGTGTCGGAACGTCTGAATGAACTCGGGATCACCCTTCCCGCCGTGGCGGCGCCGGTCGCCGCCTACGTGCCCGCCGTCGTGCATGCGGGCACCGTGATCACCTCCGGCCAGCTGCCGTTCGTCGAGGGTGTGCTGCCGGCCACCGGCAAGGTCGGCGCGGGCGTCGATCCCGAGGATGCGAAGGGCTACGCGCGCCAGTGCGCGCTGAACGCCCTGGCGGCGGCGGCGGATGCCGCTGGCGGTGTCGATCGCCTCGCCGGCGTCGTGCGCGTGGGGGCTTTCGTGGCATCCGACCCTTCCTTCACCGGTCAGCCCGGCGTCGCCAATGGCGCCAGCGAGCTGCTCGGAGAGGTGTTCGGCGAGGCCGGGCTGCACGCTCGCGCCGCCGTGGGCGTGCCGGTGCTGCCGCTGGACACCCCCGTCGAGGTCGAGGTCACCTTCCTCCTCGCCGAGTGAGTATCCGGCCGTCCAGTGGGTATCGGAACCGCGCGGTTCCGATACCCACTGGACGATCCGGTGCTCAGTGAGCGCAGTGAACCGGGTGCCGCGCCCTACTTCACCTGCGCGGAGATGACCGACATGACGGCGGTGTCGGCGAGCGTCGTCGTGTCGCCGACCTCGCGGCCCTCGGCGACGTCGCGGAGAAGCCGCCGCATGATCTTGCCCGAGCGGGTCTTGGGGAGCTCCCCGACGATGTACACGTCGCGGGGCCGTGCGATCGCGCCGATCTGCTGCCCGACCCACAGTCGCAGCTGCTCGGCCAGACCCGCGGGGGAGTGCTCGGCCAGGTAGCTCTCCTTGATGATCACGAACGCCACGACGGCCTGACCTGTCGTCTCGTCGGAGGCTCCGACGACCGCGGCCTCGGCGGTGGCCTCGTGCGCGACGAGCGACGATTCGATCTCGGCGGTGGACAGGCGGTGACCGGAGACGTTCATCACGTCGTCGACGCGGCCGAGCAGCCACAGGTCGC
>CAYOTY010000162.1:0-5070 GCA_964406995.1 uncultured Microbacterium sp. | reverse complement strand
CGAAGCGGGAGTAGTCCGACCAGTTCATGCCGAACTGGAACTCCTGCACGATGCCGGTGACCACGCCCATCGCGAAGTTGATGAGGAAGATCTTCCCGAAGAACCGGGTCAGGTGCAGGTACTCGATCTTCCCCGTGCGCACCCAGACGGTCTGGAAGATCGCCGCGGCCAGAGCCATGCCGATCGTCAGCGGGACGAAGAGGTAGTGGTAGACAGTGGTGAGACCGAACTGCCAGCGGGCAAGGGCCAGCGGATCAAGCCATTCCATGCTGCAGGACTCTCTTTCTGGGCGCGTGGCCAGCGGGTGGCCGGCCGATTGGTGCGTGTCAGGCGGCGGGCGGCGGCACGAAACGCAGCTGCACCGTGCACTCCTCGGGGGATCGGGGCGTACGCACGCACGCCGCCGACAGCGGGCCGCCGGCCTCGGTGAGCACGCCCTGCATGAGGCCCAGGTGCACGGCGCAGAGCACCGGCCGATCCTCGGGGTGCCCCGCGGCGTGCGGGCAGGGGGTGAGCTCGACGGTGAGTTCGGCGTCGTCGACGAGAGGCTCGAAGCCGCTCTCCTCCAGGTGCTCGACCAGGGCGTCCAGCTGATGGGTGGCCTGCTCGTCGAGCTCGGATGCGGCGGCGGGCATCATCCGGCGCATCAGGTCTCCGCGGCGCGCCGCGGCGCTGACCTTGTCGCGCAGGACAGGGCTGGACGCATCCGGGGTTCCGGTCGCGGCGCTGTACAGGGTGCGCGGGCGCCCTCGCGTCGTGCGGTGCTCGGCCTGGGCGATGACGTAGCCGCCCTCGATGAGGCGCTGCAGATGCTCGCGGACGGTGTTCTGGTGAAGGCCGGTGGCCTCGCAGAGTTCGCCGATGGTGCGCTCGGCTCGCGTCTGCACCAGGTGGAGGATCTTCACCCGGGAGTAGCTGGAGATCGGCCCGCAGACGGGCCCGCCTTTGGCCATGCCTCCATTATTCCCGGGCGCCTCACCGGAGGCACCTCCCCCGGGCCGTGAATAATACCCCGCGACCCGCGCGGGCTTCCGGATGCTCGGTGTCGGATGCCGCGGATAGCCTGGGAGCATGGTCGCGAAGAGAGCTGTGGCACCGGCGTTCGTCTGCACCGAGTGCGGGTGGCAGGCGGCGAAGTGGGTGGGCCGCTGCGGCGAGTGCCAGCAGTGGGGCACGGTGGTCGAGCAGGGCGCGCCGACGGGGATCGTGCGGCAGGTCGCGGCCGTGGCGCCCGGTGCGGAGCGGGCGGCGAGGCCGATCACCGAGATCAGCACGGCCGAGGCGCCGCGGCGCACGAGCGGCGTCGGCGAGTTCGACCGCGTGCTCGGCGGCGGCATCGTGCCCGGGGCCGCCGTGCTTCTCTCGGGCGAGCCTGGCGTCGGCAAGTCGACCCTGCTGCTGGAGGTCGCCGCCCAGAGCGCCCGCGCCGGTCAGCGGGTGCTGTACGCGAGCGCGGAGGAGTCGATGGCGCAGGTGCGACTGCGCGCCGAGCGCACCGGCGCCCTCCACGACGAGCTGTATCTGGCCAGCGAGACCGATCTCGCCACGATCCTCGGGCACATCGATCAGGTGCGGCCCGCCCTGGTGGTCGTCGACTCCGTGCAGACCGTGGCCTCCTCCCTCACCGACGGCGCGGCCGGGCAGCCCAGCCAGGTGCGCGAGGTGGCATCCACCCTCATCCGCATCGCTAAGGAGCGCGGCCTGCCGATCATCATCGTGGGGCACGTCACCAAGGACGGCCAGGTCGCCGGCCCCCGGATGCTGGAGCACCTCGTCGACGTCGTCTGCCACTTCGAGGGCGACCGCCAGACGGCCCTGCGCTTCGTCCGCGCGCTGAAGAACCGCTTCGGCCCGACCGACGAGGTCGGCTGCTTCGAGATGACCGGCGAGGGCATCGCCGAGGTGCCCGACCCCAGCGGCCTGTTCCTCTCCCGGGGCACGCCCGAGCCCGGCACCTGCGTGGCGATCGCTATGGAGGGGCGGCGCGCGCTGCCGGTCGAAGTGCAGGCGCTGACGGTCTCCACGGCGGCGCCCAACCCGCGCCGGGTGGTGAACGGCCTCGACTCCTCGCGGGTGGCGATGGTGCTGGCGATCCTCGAGCGCCGCGCGGGCATCAAGACGAGCGATCTGGACGTGTACGTCTCCACGGTCGGCGGCGTACGCTTCATCGAGCCCGCGGCAGACCTGGCCGTCGCGGTCGCGGTGGCCGGATCCATCGGGAGGTTCCGCGTGCCGCGCACCCTCGCCGCCGTAGGCGAGCTGAGCCTGGCCGGGGAGATCCGCCCGGTCGTGCAGGCCGCGCAGCGCCGGAGCGAGGCGGCCCGCCTCGGCTATGAGCAGGTCGTCGACGACCGCGCCGCGACCCTGCGCCAGGCGCTCGACCAGCTGCGCACCACCGAGCAGGCGCCGTTCTGAGACTCAGGCGTCGAGGGCGCTCAGCAGTTCCTCGGGCGAGGCCTGCATCGGATGCGGGCCTGCGATGTCGAGGAACACCGTCGTGATCGTCTCCCGGTACTGGGTGAGGAAGGCACGCAGCCACACGGGAGAGTAGATCCCCACTCCCGGCGGAAGGTTGGCGGGCTTGTTGCGCGCATCACTGAACAGCAGCAGCGCCACCTGGCCGGTCTCGGGGTCGCGATAGGTCCAGACCTCTCCGCCGTCGAGCGGGTTGTCGCGCGGGCCGGGCTTGATCAGCGGCACCACGGTGTTGCCGTGCCGCAGAGCCAGCGCGACGGCCGCCATGTCCTGGCGCTCCAGCGCGGTCGCCAGCGCCTCGGAACGGAAATCCCCCGGCGCGGGTCTGCGTGCGCCGGACTTCTTCTTCGCAGCCATGCCTCCAGCCTATGGGCCGTGGCCGGCGAGGCGTCCCGCACAGACTGAACCCTCTCGAGTCATCCGCGAAACATGGATCATTCGAGAGGGCCAGTGTCCCCCCTTGCGACGGTACGAACGGTGCGTCTGGCACCGTATCTGGCCTCTGGGGAAAGCCGCTCGTCCCGCCTTATGGAGTTGACCTCAGCGTAGCGAGTCGCCGTGAAAAATCAAACCCCCCACTCTGCCCACGGCGTTTCGCGCGACCTCAGTGCAGGAAGATCTGCTTCGTCCCGCTGGAGGAGACGCCGCCGATCTCGACGCTCAGATGGTACGAGGCGCCACGGCCGGGAGCACGCTGGCGGTCGCTGTCGCCGCATCTGTTCACCGCGGAGCGCGTACGGTTCCACTCGACGGGCGCGGCGCTGGTGACCGTCTGACCGGCTTCGAGCGTGACGATCATGTCGCTCGGCTCCTCCTGGCAGTCGGTGGAGCGCCACCAGATGTCGTTGCCGCTGCGGATCGTGAACACCTGGGTCGACGAACCGACGTTCATCGTGCAGTCGTGGGCGCTGCTGTTGGTGAGACTGATCGACAGTTGCGGGTTCACCCCCGAACGATAGCTGGTGGCATCCGTGACCGGTTCAACCGTGACCTCGCGCCCGGTGCAGACTCCGATCTCGGGCTCCGCGCCGGCCTCGGGGTCGGATCCGGCATCATCCCCGGTCTCCCCTTCGGCGTCCTCCGAACCCTCATCGCCCTCATCGCCTTCAGGCTCGGATCCGGGGTCGGATGCCGTATCCGTGACAACCGGGGTCTTCTCGGGCGGCTCGCTCCCCTGCGCCTGCCAGGGCTGCGCGATCAGCAGCCAGATGCCCACTCCGATGCCGGCCAGCACCAGGAGGAGACCGCCGAAGACGGCCAGACGCCGTCGGCGATACACGGCGGGCGAATGGCGGCGGCTCATGGCTCCAGGCTAAGCGGGCCCGGGCCGAACACGCGGCTTACGCCCCGGACCGGCGCAGATCCGCGCCTCAGAGCTGCTTGAGCATGCGGGTGTTGCCCAGCGTGTTGGGCTTGACGTGGGCGAGGTCGAGAAACTCGGCGACACCCTCATCAGGGCTGCGCAGCAGCTGCGAGTACACGTCGGGGTCGACGACCTGCTCGCCGATGGGCGCGAAGCCGCGACGGGTGAAGAACTCCACCTCGAATGTCAGGCAGAACAGCCGCCGTACGCCCAGCACGCGTGCCCGCGCCTCCAGATCCTCGACGATCGCACGGCCGATGCCGCGGTGCAGCCATTCGTCGCGCACGATGAGCGTGCGGATCTCGGCGATGTCCTCCCACATCACGTGGAGCGCGCCGCATCCGATGAGCTGCCCCTCCTGCTCGGCGACGACGAACTCCTGCACGGCGCCGTAGAGGACGGCGAGGTCCTTGCCGAGCAGGATGCGCCGCTCGACCAGCGGCTCCAGTATCGCCTGGATGCCCTGGATGTCCGCCGTCGTCGCCGAACGCACGACGACCGCATCGCCCGAGGAGTCGCTCATCTGCCCAGCTTAGACGCGACTCGGATCAATGCCGTGTAGCGGCGTTGGAGCGAGACCGGGTCTAGGCCCTGCGAGCCCGCAGGGCGAGACGAAACCTCATCGCGGGCCGCTGCCTGCACGTCCGCGAGAGGCGATCCGCCGCGCAGGGCACCGTGGTGTCCGCGGCGGATCGCCTCTCTCGGAGAAGGACTACTCCCCGGATGCCACTGCGAGGTCGGGCGTCGAGGAGATGCCGCCACCGGTGTTGATGCTCACCGAGACCTTCTCCCCGCGCGGGGCGGTCTGGAAGGCGAACGCGCCCTCTTCGACATCGACGACCACGTGGTCGCCGGCGTTGAGCTGGCCGTGCAGGATGCGCTCGGAGAGCTGGTCCTCGATCTCTCGCTGCATGGCGCGGCGCAGCGGCCGGGCGCCCAGCGTCGGGTCGAAGCCGATCTCGATGAGGCGGTCGGCGGCGGCATCCGTCAGCTCCACCGTCATGTCGCGGTCGAGCAGTCGCTCGGCGAGCTGCTTGGTGAACAGCCCCACGATCTGACGCAGCTCGTCCTTGGACAGCTGGGGGAAGACGATGATGTCGTCGACGCGGTTGAGGAACTCGGGCTTGAAGTGGCGCTTGAGCTCTTCGTCGACCTTGCCCTTCATCCGCTCGTAGGTCGTCTGCTGGTTGCCCTCGATCTGGAAGCCGACCGGACCACCGGCGATCGCCGAG
>CAYOTY010000161.1:1805-5210 GCA_964406995.1 uncultured Microbacterium sp. | reverse complement strand
GAAGCCGACCGGGCCGCCGGAGCCGCCGACATCGACCACACCGTCGATCGCCCAGGTGAGCGTGCCGCTCACCCGCAGCAGGGATGCGGATCCGCCGATGTCCCCCTCGAGCTGCCATGCGGCGTCGGAGGAGCCGATCACCTCGGACGATGCCATCGAGCCGCCGCCAGAGACCGCGATCGTACCGTCGACGACGGCGCCGCCCTCATCCACAGTGAACTCGAAGGCGACCTCCTCGGACGCGTCCATGAATTGCCCGTCGAGGGGCGCGGTGATGTCCCTGAACCCGTAGCCGCTCCACGCTCCGGGGAGGAAGGTGCCCTCGCGCGGAAGGCACTCCGCCGCGTACGCGGGCTGGGCGAGGAGGATGAGGGGCACGAGCACAAGTGCGCCACCGGCACCGATGCCTCGCGGAAGTCGTCGTCGCGGCAGAGCAGGTCTCCGTTCGGAAGCCGAGGTGCGGGATGTGTCGGTCATGCCAGCGACATCCCGACGAGCGCCGCGAGGGAGAGCACGATCCCGACGCCCTGGAGGCGGTTCGGGCGTTCCCGCAGGAGGAAGAACGCGAGGCCGATGGTGACGGCCGGGTAGAAGCCGCTCACGACGGAGAGCACGGCGAGGTCACCGACGGCGAGACCGAAGGTGAACAGGGCGTTGGCGGTGGCGTCGAAGCTGCCGCTGAGCATCGCGAGACCGATCGCGGACAGCAGGACCGTTCGCTTCGCCCTGGCGCTGAGCGTCGGCCGGCTCGCGAGGCCGGGCTCGCTGACGGTCCCCGCCGTGTGTGGCGAGCCGCCCTCCACGATCGCGGCTCCTCGGGACGACGCGCCCACGGTCACCGGGATCCCCGAGCGCGGGTCGATCGGACGGTCGTCGATGACGATCGGGCGTCGTCGCGCCGCGAGCACCGCAACGACGAGGAATGCGATGACGACGCAGGTGATGCGGTTGGCCATGAGAGGCGTGAGGCCGGCCTCGTCCACGTAGACGTTGCCGAAGCCGCCATCGAGGTAGATGTAGAACACTCCGAGGAACGCCCCGGCGAGGGCCGACTTGACCAGGTCGATCGGGCGGGCCTTGGAGGCGCGCGAGTCCGGTGCTGCGGCGACGAGGCCGATCGCGATGAGACCGACGATGACGGCAGCCCAGCCGAGCGGGCTGAAGGTCTCGCCGCTGAGGAGGCCCGCGGCCATCGGCACGACGGTGGAGACGATGGCGACGACCGGGGCGAGGGTCGTCATCGGGCCGACGGAGTAGGCGGAGTAGAGCAGCCAGATCCCGAGGCACGATGTGACACCTGTGGTGATGCCGCCGATCCAGGTCTCCGCGTGCCAGATGCCGCCGTCGAAGGGGGCTGCGATGGTGAGGGCGATGACGCCGGCGAGGGCGGCGAGGCCGGTGACGAGCATCGCGATGATGCGTTTGGAGGCGAAGCCGCCGACGAAGTCGCCGGCTCCGAAGAAGACGGCGCTGGCTGCGCCGAAGATGACTCCGAGCATGAGAGACCTTTCGTGGAAGAAGTTCAGGAGATGGGAAACCGAGGATGTCGGCGGCTGCGACGCCGTCTACACGCCGCCGCCTCCTCCCCCGCCGCCGCCTCCCCCTGCGGAACCACCGTCATCGGAGCCACCGGAGCTGGAGGAGTGATCGCTGCCCGAGTAGCTCGTCGCGAGGGAGGAGACGAGACCGCTGAGCGAGTCGAGGAAGATCGGCAAGTGAACGTCGTGGCGACCGAAGATCATCCACTCCGGTCGGGCTTGCTGGTAGTGATGCGCGAGGGTGGCGAGCCAGGCGCGCTCGTACCCGAACAGGACGGCGTAGGGCAGCAGTCGCTCGTAGACCCGGATGATCTGTACGCGCGGTTCCGCGCCGATGAGACCCGATGCCGCGACGGCGCCGTTCCCTGCGATGTATCGCTCTGCGCCTTGAGGGCTCTGCAGCATCCGGATGCGGTCGGCATCGGCCAGACGGAGGAACAGCTGCAGCCCGCGCAGATGGTCGAGCGCTTCCCGCCCCTCGGGAGTGAGGGGTCTGCGACGGAAGGCGAGGATCAGGAGGAAGACGACCGCGGTCGTCCCCGCAAAGCCCAGCAGCGCGGGCGCGACGAGCATCGGATCGCGTTCGACCCGCTCGATGAGGGCGAGGAGGCCGGCGGCCTGCGCGAGCGCGGTGAGGATCGCGAGCAGGAGCACCGGAACATAGCTCGCCGTTGTGGGCCGTCGGCGAAGCCCGAGCGTCATCGCCCGCCGGGAGGTCTCGTCGCGCCACGCGACGATGCGCTCGGCGAGCGCGCTGTCCGGTCGGTCGAACCATCGCACGGCGTCGGGGGCGAGCTTGGGTGGGAAGATCATCGCCGCGAAGCCCCGCTCCGCCGTGGTGAGGCCGTCGTCGGAGATCGCCTGCACGCCGAAGACCGGCACGGTGTACGGGTCGGCTCCGGGGGCGGTCAGGACGGTACCGGTTGCGAGCCGCGGGGACCCGGCGAGCGGGACATCATGGTGCAGCAGCCGAGAGTTGCCCCGCACGGCGAGGTCGAGCAGGCTCGCCACCGCCGCACGTGGCTGCGCGCCGACCATCTCAGCGGCAAGAAACATGTCGAGTCCCGGCGGGGGCTCGTACTGAGCGATCACGGCTCGGCGGCTCGGGGCGTCCAGCCACACACTGCGGACGAGGATCAGGATTGTAGCCGCGAGGAGCGCGGCGACCGCGAGCGGCAACGCGGTCAGCCACAGCGCGTTGCGCTGGATGAAACCGGGCTCCGCCTCCGCGAAGGTGCCGGGCGCGAAGCCGACGGCGATCGTCATGGTCTCTCGCGGCTCCAGCTCACGGTCGGCGGAAGCGGAGTAGCTTGCCTCGCCGGTGCGCAGGATCGTGCACGGCTCGTTTGCCCCCTCGGCACCTTGGTAGCAGGCGAAGTCGTCGGCGAGCGCGTCCACGAGCTCCGGTGCCACCTGCAGTTCGGCCACCACTTGGCGGAAGGGCTGCCGCCAGCCGGTTCCGTTGATGTCCCAGTAGAACTCGTCCCGGCCGGTGTTCTCGAAGAACGCCGTGACGTCGCGCTGTGTGTATTCGATGACGTAGGTCTGAGCGCCATGAACGTACTGCCCTTCGGGCACCGCGATGGTCACGACATCGAAGTCGCCGTCGGTCTCGACCGTGAAGCTCCGCGCCATTCCCGCTTCGTCGGTGACGGAGAGGAGATCGAGCTGGGTGTCGATGTCCCGGTAGCGGTTCGGGATCGCGCGCACGATGCCGCGATTCTGGTCGTGCTGAGGGAAGCTCGCCACGAGCGTCTCCCGGGCATGCAGCGTCGAGTGTCCCGTCTCGTCGCGGCCCAGCTGATAGACGGCGTGGAATGAGGCGAACTCGAAGTCATCGACTCCGCCCGCCTTCGCGGATGCCGCA
>CAYOTY010000161.1:0-1795 GCA_964406995.1 uncultured Microbacterium sp. | reverse complement strand
CGCAGGCGCAGCAGTGACCAGCATCCCGACGACACCGGCGAGAGCAGCGAGCGCCAGCACGGCAAGTCTCGCGAACGACCCGCGAGAGCGCCCATCGGAGGCAGTGGCGGAGAACACGGTCCGCTCCGATCAGCTGCGCTCGACCACGACGGAGCGGTGCACCAGGGCGCCGTTCGCGTCGGAGAGGGTCACTGTGTAGGTCGTCGAGGTGTTGCTGCAGAAGAAGTCCCAGGTGATCGATCCGTTCGGGGTAACCTCCTGCAGCGGAGCGGCCTTTGCGTTGGGGGTGTCGACCCCGAACCAGGCGGCCACGGCGTTCTGGCTCTGCCAGCTGAAGGTGATCGGGTACACCTCCGCCTCGTCGTTGCAGACCACCGCGGCACCCGAGGGCTGGAACCCCGTGAAGGCGAGGGCGTCCCGGTCGTTCACGGTGGGGTCGGACGGCGCTTGAACCGGTGGTGCGCTGCTCTCGGCGGACGGCTCCGGCTCGCTGCTCGGCTCGGCGCTGGGGGTCGTGCCCGATGCGGGGCCGCTGGGGGGCGCCGCGGCCGGTGTGACATCGGTCTGGTCGCTCTGGGGGCGGGTCAGGAACAGGGTGGTGGACACGGATACGAGAATGAGCAGTGCGCCGATTGCGACGCCGATCACGAGGCGACGCCTCGACCGGGAGGTGTCCCCGGTCTGCGCCGACCCGGCCTCGCGTGCGGGGCTCGTGGGGAAGGGACGGGTGTCGTTGTCCTGATTCATGGCGGTCCTGGCTCCATGGGCCTTCGCGCATCACGGGTTTGCGATGCGGGGAACCGAGGTTCCGACCTCAGGATAAATAAATCGAGTTAGTTTATGCATGGCCGCGCAATGCCATGGCAGATGTTTGCCAACTGCGGATGGTCAGGGCATGCGGCGAGCCCAGGCCATGCCGAGGTCGAAGCGGCCTTGTGCGCCGAGCTCGTCGGAGGCATCGGCGATGCGGCGGTGCACCGTGCGCAGACCGATGCCGAGGGCCGAGGCGATCTGCTTGTCGGTGAGTCCCTCGGCCATGAGCGCAAGCACGCTCTCCCAACTGTCCGTGGCGAAGGGGTAGGGCCTGGCCTCGGCCCACCAGCTCTCGAAGAGCACGGAGAAGGACTCCACCGTTGCGGAGTTCTCGAAGAAAATGCCTCCGCCTGGTGCGCTACTCTCGCGGGTCATGGGGATCGCGGCGCGCTTGCCGTGATCCACGAACAGGAAGAGTGGCACCACAGGAACGAGTCGCACCTCCGCCCCGCCGGCCATGAGCTGGTCGAGCAGGGCGCGGTAATCGGGGTCGTCGAGCTCTCGAGAGTTCAGGAGGAAACGGAACGGAAGCTTCGGCATCTCCGAGAGCGCGCCGCTCTCGATCAGGCTCGCGAAGTGCTGCAGCACCGGCGTGAGGAACGATCGCATGCTCTCGAACGAGGGGAAGGCCGAGCCTGCGTTCTCGGGCGGGTCTTCGGCGAGGATCTTCACCCAGTAGTTGGTCGCCTCCATCGCGCCGACGATGACCTGCCCCTCGATACCGCGCGTGAGCCGAGTGGTGCCCTCGGTCCAGGCGCGTTCGAGTTCGGGAAGCCGGGAGAGGATCGCGCGGGCGTCCGACAAGGCGGCTTCTTGACGTTCGAAAAGGGCAAGGAGCGCACGGGCAACAGATTCCGCCGGAGCGATCATGCCGATCTCGCCGTCTCGATAGTGGATCAGCCCAGCGTCGTCGAGGGCTTCCAGATCGGCTTCGCGGACAGGTTCCTCCGGGGAGGTGTCCCGGAGCGCAGCCGCATTCGCC